>NZ_LMCC01000014.1:0-38236 GCF_001623225.1 Pseudovibrio sp. Ad13
ACTCCATCCCAGAGCTGCTTTGGGTTCAAAATGCTCCTTATCTTATCGGGCGCCTCACACATAATCATATACTGAGAAGAACTCTCCAGAAAGAGACCGTAGTCTCATCTGCAAAGACTTGCGCAACTCTTAATTGAAGCACCCGAATGGCCGCAGTTGGCCCCAGGATTACTTCTTGCATATAGCAGTGTGACCGTACCTACTGTTTTCGATATCTTAAACTGCTTTTCACTGGAAACGAGCGCCTCAAAAATTCTGGCCTCATCAACCAAGCCAACACAAGGGCGAGGATCATCTTTAACCCCATTAACTTCATTAGTTAGTAGCCGCTAACACAATCGAGAAAAAACTCGATCTGCCCATTTAGCAATTTCATCAGAGGTCAAAGCTCCACTTTTACGAGACTTCTGATGGGAGATCCAAAAATGGTTATTTTCACCAACGAGTTTATCTAAATATTTGTTTGGCCACGATAAGGACCCGCTTAGGAGTCTCTCCTCCAGCTCTTGTATATGCGTCTCAATATCTCGAAGGGATCGTGCCAAAATCACTTTGGTTGACAATGCTTTCTTTGCATCAGAGGTATCAACTTCCAGAAAAAAATATCTCAGCTGGTCTACAGTGACGAGCGCGATTGAAAGGCATCGACGGTTCCCATCGGTTTCAAGGATATGTCTCTTGCACTTTCCTAGCGCCGGAAGCTTTCTAAGTGGGTATTTGTCTACCCTGCAGCCGTACCTGTCTTCCAGCAGCATCAGCATTTCAAAATAGCTCTTAAACTTGTTCAAATATAAGTGGGCATCATCTGTTTGCTCTTTTAGGCTTTCCCATTCGGCGCTGGGTAATGCGCCAAATGGCCCTTGCTCCTCGGTACTCACATTCGTGGAAGCATTTCCTGGTTGGCTGATGTCCTCCCGGCCTCCACCCGCAGGCTTTGACTTCTTCGCAACCCTTGACGTTGCGATCGCCCCTGCAAACTCAAACTCTGTCTTGCTTACATTGAGGGTAATCGGTTTATTCTCCCGGCTACCCTCTGCATTATCATCCACATTGTATTGCATAGGCTCTGGCATTGGTGAAGTAGCCTGTCCTCCCCCTCCTGTTCCATAGCCATTGGCGTAAAACTTGGGACTACAGAATTCGACCTGCTCTGGAATGTTAGCGGGAATATTCTTTACGCCAGTCACCTCGTAGACGAGTAATGTCTGGCTTTCCGGTTCAAAATTACCCTTCACCGTTAAGCTAGCATTCGTCAGCGGTGGCGGCTCAAATTGAAAGGTCCATCGCCGATACTGCCCTATGTCGCGACCGCTGAGTAATTGAGATTGGTTTATGCTTTCATAGGAGTGCCTGGCATCCTTATCCAGTAGCAACCAGGCAAGCATCCTGCGATATCCGGGGTCATTAAACACCTCCACGGGACAATTGCAGGTCTGCAGTACATGGATGGTTGCCGCCTTGTTGAACTCATCATACTCAATGGCAAACTCATTGCTGAGTACATCATGAATCACAGATGAGCGAGCTAAGTACCCGTTATGGAAGAACAGAGCCCGCGCCAGTTCAAATTGCGGAAGGAAAACCTGAATGCCGTCATGCAGTTCAAAGACAAAGCAGTATTGCCGAAGCTCCTTTGGTAAGTGCCGCTCAAGAGCCGGACAGCTTTCCAAGCGATCAACCCGCCACTCATTCGCTCTTTGAATTGTAAAAGTTTTCTCAAGCCTCTGACGATAATTGGCCTTGGTTTGATTAATGAGTGTTTTGCGCACCAGCAAAGGCGCATTTGAAAGCGAAGTTGCGTCAGCCCTGTTTTTACTGCTTGGAAACACACTCAGGTTTACCGCCCACCTAACCCCATCCTTTCGACAAAACAGCTCCCCTATACCGTTGATCCAGGTATTTTCCTCAAACCCCTTGAGATAGGCATTTCCATTCAAATTCTTAGCCCCTCAGTAAGAAAACAACGAGTTGGCTCTGTGAGACGTTCCTCGCTCAACCCTGCCGCCCTCAGAACCTTCCATCGCTTCACTTGTGCACCTTCCTGCTTTAGCCTCAATATGGAGCACCTAACTCGTCTTACCTGGTAGTCAGACACGCTTTCACTATAACGCTCTAGAAAAGCCCGACACTTTGGGAACAACTCCAAGTGCTTCTCAATACTTGCTGCATAGTCGATTTTCTTTAGATACCAGTTCTTTGAGCGCCTTGGCCCAACCAGCTGGCTTTCCAACTGATCGTGCAACTTAACCAAAGCCCGAAGGGTATTGCTATCCCGCTTAGGCCACTCCGCACGCGCCTTCGGCTTAGCCATCGGTTTATGGTACTTCTGATTAACCTTCATCAACCAGTCTTTGTCATGGCGATAGAGCCATGCATAAACACCTCCAAAACCTTTAAGCCTGGCCGGCCTTGCGCCATATTCATCAAGAGCAACAAGCCACTTGCCTCGGTGTGCGTTGATCTTATTCTGATCTTGGGCTGGCAAGCTCTTAACAGGAACCCTCGCTGCTTTGACCCACGCCGCTTCAGTAACAACATCCTTCAACGTCCAACCGGGCTCTAACAAAGCATGAAGAACAGTCAGGTGCTCAAGGTAGCTAAAGGCTTTGCGGTGTTTTCGAAATATGCTTTGTAGCCAACTCTCATCGCCCCTAGCTGGCAAAAGAGCATACTTAGCAAGCCATTCGTCCCCCCAATACTCAATGACCCTTTCTTTGATGCTCTCGTGACGCACCTGCGCTCCTCGTTTGAAATGGTTTTCAGCCGCCAAGTTTTTATAGTAAATCCCCCACTGAGTTAGCACAGGGACGTGTTTCACCCGAAGGTGAAGGAGCTCATCTATACTCAAGGCCATCACAGCGCTTTGCCAACTTTCAGATTGAGCTTTTACCGTCGGGCAAACATCCAGGTCTGCCGCCCTAAACGAATGCCGATGGGTGTCATGACGACAGATTTTTGCATCGGCTAACTTTCCATGTACAAGACAACTATCTACGCCTGCGACTTGCCAAGACCGGTGCCAGAAACACTCTCCATGCTTATTAAATTGCTCGATTACGCAATCAGAGCAATACCGAAGGTATTTCGGCTGCTTGACGCGCGATGCCGCCACGCCAGCGGCAAGATGCACTGAGCTTTTTCTGGTCCCAGTAAGCTCATGGATAAGAGTCTTATGCCGCGCCTTCCCTATGAAAGGCGCATACAGAGGAAAGAGCGTGTGCTTGTAGAGGAGATCCAGCGGCGTAATACCGAGCGTGCTAGGATAAAGCGCTGCTATTTGCTCCAAATGTCCTGGCAGGTCCGAAACTGCAATTATCTTAGTATCACCGAACAGCTCCAACAAGAGCTCTTTGGGTGAAACAATGCCACTATGGACCCCATGCCTTGCAATCGTGCTGTAGATCAGTTCACCGCAATAAGGTAGGGGAAAGCCCAACATGTCATCCCATGCTCTTTAACCAGCTAGAAACGTCGAACAGCTCCTTGCCTGCTGCCAGTTCATCATAAAGACATCCCTTTTCCGCCTGAGAAAACCTGAACCTGAAGTCATCCGATGGCAGTGAATGCCAGTCTGAAAGTCTGACTATCTCAGCTTTAGTTGTTTTCGGTTGTACCGTGGCAGAGTACCAGCCCAGAACGATCTGAACTAAGTCAGGTAAAGAAAGGTTCGGATGTTTCTTGAAGGCACTTGTTATTAAAGGCTGTAGCAACTTTGAATCGCACCCCATTGCCTGCAAAAAAGTAGACAGCTTCTTGGCTTTTTCATTGCCGTTGAATGCGTCTTCACTTTCTCTTTCTTCTTGCCGCTCATCGATTAACTTCCGTAATTCAAGAAGGCGTTTGTCTATCGCAGGCATCTGCAGGTCAGAGTATTTGACAATTGCGTCAGGATCTCCCCTACGCAGTGCGTCTAACATCGGATGCACTGGCTTGAGTTCCTGTTCATAGATTGTACGCAGCAGCTTTACCGTAATCCGCTCCAAGCCCGTGGAAATCGCCCGCAACTGAGCAAGGACGAACAGCTTCACCACGATATCGATCACACCCTGCGACAGTTCAAACCAGCAATTGCGGATTTCTTCACTTAAGACCTCATCGCGTTGAGATAACCATTGGTATCGCCACAGTTTGTCAGTAAAGGCCTGCCATTCTGTCCTTCTCTGCTTTCCTGTATTGGGATCTACTCTGACAGGGCCGCGCTGCATCGGCTCCCAAAACAGGGACCCAAAACCGGCACTGCGCCTGCCTGCCTGCAACTCCATTTCAAATATAGGTCTCGCCTTGGGAGTGCCGACCATAACCACTGGCACACCAACCTTGTTCACCAGCTCAACAAAGAACTCCAGCATAGCTTCCTTGCTGATAGACCTCTTAAGCGTTAGTCGCTGGATTTCATCAATGACCAACACGCCAACAGCCCTTTGCGTTGCAACTTGCCCCATCAGAGAAAGAAGCACTTCTGTACTGTGCCGCTTGCGGGCATACTTTTCCTCATAGGCGGTGCTCAGCGTGCGGTCCACCTCACGGAAAAAATTCAGGCACAAGCTCTTTAAAGAGCCATCAGACGGGCATTCGATCCGAAGGTAAGGCAGCTGAATAAAATTGTATTGCTTGTGGTAGATGACCTGCGGATAAGTTGCCAGAATCCGATTTATCGTCGAGCTTTTGCCGCTCCCTGAGCATCCGATCAGCGAGAAGCATTTCGCCGTGGACTTCGATTGAGCAAACTGAAAGTCATCTGCCGCACCCGACATTATCCTCTGGTAGCCCTCCTGCATCCTCCTGTTCAGAGAGCCATCGGCAATATTGCGCCCTACATAACCACCCCGGATCATAATTGAAATTTTTTCTTCCAATTGCTTATGCATAGACAAAGGCTGAAAGAAATCGTCTAGAAGAGCGCTAATCTGATGAGCACGAATATGCCCCTTTTCGAAACAATCCTGCGGCCTGAAAGCAACCTTTCCAACTAACTTCTTCTTAAGCGTAGAAAGGTCCATGATTGGTGGCAGCGCTTCAATCAATGGATTGTCACGATAGCGTTCCAGGCCCGGATCAACATATACAGCCTCAACAAAGTTTTCCGGCAACGGCATCAGTCATCATCCTCAAACAATTCGTCAATGAAATCAGGATAATCTAGGTCCGCTTCAGGCTGGGCAAGGTGGACTATCTCACCTGACTTACGCTCACTTTCAGCCTCAGGACGATGTGCCTTCTTTGCGCGCTCCCCTGCTTTTTCGTGACGCTTGTTCTCATTGATGGCACGTATCCGCTGCACTTTGGGTTCCGCCGAAGTATCGGGCGCAGACTTCTCAGCATGAGCAATCTTTTCAATCACGAACTCCTCATGCTGGCGTTTCTTGGTTTTTAACTGCACCTTGGCAGTCGCTGCTGTATTCTTCTGCTCATCCCGGGCTTGCCACACATCCCAGAACGAACACCCGCGGAACTCGCGAGAGCGCTCGGAAAGGTTACAGATCCAATACTTGTTACTGCCCTTTTCCGGGAACAGGTAAATCCGGTCTGCGACCAAAGGATCGTAAGCAGCTTCAATGCTCGCTGGACGCTTTACATGAGCGCCGCGATGCGTCCATCCAAGCCGAAGGAACTCCGTTGATGAATAATAGACCCCAAACAAACGGGGCCCAAGCTCTGAAAGAGTTGCTCTTTTTCTCGGCAGTAAGGCTATACGAAGCGCATCTGGGTCAGCCTGATGCAGGCGCCCGGTCCTGTGCTGTAGTCCCCAGTTCCACAGATGGATCGGTGTGGCAGGAAGATCCGTCGGCATGTCAGCCTCCCTGTCGTACTTCTCAAGAACGGCGTATTGATTGTGGCAAAGCACGGACGACAGGATAATCTGAGAAAAATCCCTTACCGACAGCTTAGCATCCAGCCGATAGTCCTTGCCACCGCGTTTCTTAATTGTGCTACCGGATACATGGCCTGGTACAAAGGGACCAAAAGAACTCTGAATTGTTTTGAAGTTTCGTTCAACAATGCCTTTCGCATCACCTCTGTAGGGTGGCGTGTTCTCTATCCTGACAGAGAAATTGCTCTCAAGATTTTCGATCTGGTGCCCAAGCAGTTCGCCCCGGTCGGCTAAGACAGCATCGGGAACACCAACGCTTGGCCAGTCGTTGATGTCAACGTCGAACTCCATTTCCTTGCAGTAGCTTGTCTTTTCGGTTACCGCCATAAAGAGAGCCTGCATCGCCGCAGCATAAGAGGGTGTCTCGAAGCCGATGTAAAAGCCGGCAACCATGCGGCTGAATACATCAACCACCATGTACACCACAGGCCGGCCAACGATATTGCCGCGCTCACTGTCGGATACCAGGTAAATGTCGGCTATGGTCGCATCGATCTCATAGCGGGAACCCGGTCCGAGCACCTGCGTATTGGCGGTGCTGCGTAAAGGTCTGACATCCTTGTTGAACTCAATTGCAGACACCCGTTTCTTCAGTGTATCAGCCTGCTGGTACTCGCGCTTGTAGAAATGCATCATCTGCCAGTTGGACGGCAGTTCTTCTGAGGGGGTATCTGGGAAGTAGTTCAGATACATTTTCTCAAAGCGGCGATGGGCATAAGGAAGTGAGTGTCCCTGATCCTTGAGAAGATAACGATCAATGGCTATGCGGAACAAGCGTTCAGTAAACTCGTCCACCTTGGCGCCAACACCTGGAGTGTATTTGCGTGGACGCCCCAACTTCTTGTCCCTGGCTAGCCTGCGCTGCCCCTTTGCTCCCGAGTTCTTGTAGTCAGGCAACAGAGCATTTGGAACTTGCCCCCGTTGCCAATATCGCCGAGCTAACCTGTAGATAGTTTGTTTGGTAGTTTCGTTACTGGTAAGAATGGTGTTTATGGCAGCGCCCCGGCTTTCCGGGTCATAAAAGTCTGGCAAGTCCAGCAAAGGCTTAATGAGAGCATAGTTGCGATCACGTTTGGTCTTCGCCGTACTTCCCTCTGCCGGATTTAGGAAAGTAAGCTCGCTAAAAGGATCTTGTACCCGATCAAGAACTTCGTCTTCGATGGCAGATCTGAGCTCATCAGTCGATGCAATCTCGGGAAAAGCCGACTTGTCATCTATATCGATCCACACCAAGTGCTCGCCCATCAGCTGCAAAATGCGGTAGCGGCGTTGATCAAAACTCAGCACTTCATTGATTTGAAACAAAATACACCTCCCGGATAAAACCCAGATCTCCTGCTTCCAGCTCTTTCGCCCTGAGCTTAGTGATTGGAACGAAGATGTCGAAGGTGAAGTATCGCTTGGCTAAAAGCTGTCGTATCTCTTGAAGAGACTGGCCAGGTGGCAACTCATAGGCCATGTCCAGGTCCTTACAGATGGAGATTACTGTCTTGTTTGGGTTATTTTTAAAATGATGACCATAGAATTCCATCTGCTCTAGCGTTAGCTCAATACGACCTTCTTCCTCCCGCATTGCCGGGTGGAGCCACTTTATGTTCTTGGTAACGACAGCTGGCACTTCGCGCTCGGTAATAAGGTACCACGGCACACCCTTTGCCTGCCAGTATCGCCGCTCTAACTCTAGTTTTTCAATTGTGCGAGCGTCTTGCAGCGCGTCTTGATACTTCGCCTGTAAGGCAAATCTAGGTGTCTGCTCATCACTCGTGTCCACCAAGAAGTCAGAGGACATATACTGGTCAACGCCAGCTAGATTAGGATGCTTAATTCCGGCTTCGAGCGCGAGCTTGCACGTATCATCTCTTTCAAGGGGGAACTGCTCGCGGATTTGCGTAACTTCACTATGCCATTCAAGCAGCAGGAACACTGAAAGTTCGAGGTCAGACAGCAGGTGATGGGTTCTCTTCGACTTATGACCGAAGACGCGGTGTACTCTCCCAAGAGACGGCAAATCACAAACTGTCAGCCAGGGCTTGTATTCAGAATACTCACCACTGCCCCGTCCCTCTTTGATCATCTTTGCAAACTTGGCGTCAGAAAACGCTTTACTCTTACCTGCCATGAAAAAAACCGCCGGTCACTGCTCGCAAAGCAAGCATAATACCGGCGGCTTCAGTATGCAACTTTATTACTCAGTATGATACTTTATTACTTAGTATGATACTTTATTACTCCCCCACAAAAGCAATAGTTTTTCTGAGCAACTATTCAACCGTAACGGATTTCGCCAGGTTACGTGGCTGGTCCACGTCTGTGCCCATGAAGACAGCGGTGTGGTAGGACAGCATTTGCAGTGGCAGTGCGTAGATGAGTGGTGCAACAATTTCAGGGAGTTCTGGCAGAATGATCATCTGGTCAGCAGCAACACCTGCTGCCTCAGCGCCTTTTTCATCTGTGAACAGAGCAATCTCGCCGCCACGAGCTGCCACTTCCTGCATGTTGGAAACAGTCTTCTCGTAAACACCATCGAACGGGGCAACAACCAGAACCGGCATGTTCTCGTCAATCAGCGCAATCGGGCCGTGCTTTAGCTCGCCTGCTGCGTAGCCTTCTGCATGAATGTAGGAAAGCTCTTTCAGCTTCAAAGCCCCTTCCAGTGCCAACGGGAAGCTCGTGCCACGGCCAAGGAACAGCGCATGGTGCTTCTTGGACATCCACGGTGCCAGCTTTTCGATCTGAGGCTCCAGTTTCAACGCCTGCATCGCGTGTGCAGGTAGCTCAGCAAGAGCACCAACCAGCTCTTTTTCCTGATCTTCACTCAAGTTTCCACGCTGACGGCCAGCAAGAACAGCAAGACTGGCAAGAACAGCCAGCTGACAGGTGAAGGCTTTCGTAGACGCAACGCCAATTTCCGGACCAGCAAAGATCGGAAACACCAGATCAGATTCACGCGCAATCGTGCTCTCAGGCACGTTCACCACTGCGCCGATGGTCATGCCCTGCTCTTTACAGTAGCGCAGCGATGCAAGAGTATCAGCCGTTTCACCAGACTGGGAAATGAACAGCGCCAGATCACCTTCGCCCAGAGGCATTTCGCGATAACGGAACTCCGAAGCGATATCGATGTCTACTGGAAGCCGAGCGTACTTCTCAAACCAATATTTTGCTGTCAGACCAGCGTAATACGCAGTACCGCATGCAGAAATCACAAGCCGATTGATCTTGGAGAAATCAAATTCATTCCCCTCAGGCAGAGTGACTTTACCCTCATTGAATTTCAGGTACTGCGAAATTGCATGACCTAACACTTCTGGCTGCTCATGAATTTCTTTTGCCATGAAGTGACGGTAGTTGCCCTTGTCCATCATGGTAGAACTCACACTGGATGTGTGAACAGCCCGCTCGGCAGCAGCATTGTTTTCATCAAAGATCTGCGCGCCAGCGCGTGTCACAACAACCCAGTCACCCTCTTCAAGATAACTGATGCGGTCAGTAAAAGGAGACAGCGCAATTGCGTCAGAGCCGAGGAACATTTCGCCCTCACCATACCCAACAGCAAGCGGCGAGCCACGGCGTGCGCCAATCATCAGATCATCCTGATCAGCAAACAAAATTGCGAGCGAAAAAGCACCTTTCAGGCGGCCAAGAACGGCAGCAACAGCATCCTGCGGAGACTTACCGCTTTTCACTTCCAGTGAAATGAGATGCGCAACAACTTCAGAATCCGTTTCAGTGGAAAGCTTCACTCCCGCCCTGCGCACCTCTTCGCGCAACTCGAGGAAGTTCTCGATAATACCGTTGTGAACCACCATCACACCATCAGAAGCGTGTGGATGTGCATTCTCAACAGTCGGAGCACCATGCGTCGCCCAACGGGTGTGGCCAATGCCACTCACACCGCCAAGAGGGTTGCCTTCCAGCACAGCTTCCAGATTGCGCAGTTTCCCTTTCGCACGGCGGCGAACCAACTCACCATTTTGAACAGTTGCAATACCAGCAGAGTCATATCCGCGATACTCAAGCCGTTTCAGCGCATCTACCAGCAATGGTGCAACAGGTGTCTGCCCCAAAATTCCGACAATACCGCACATATATGTTCTCCTTGAATTCCCACCTCGCAACTGGTGCGAGCATCAACTTTAGGCCAAGTCTTTAGCTCGATGCTTCTATGCGAGGGAAATCAATCCGTGTTTCGTTTCGTTACAGCTTGAGGATAATTGAGTAAGCACACCGCCAACCTCAGCAATGTGCATCAATATTACTCAGCCCTTTCTTGAAGCTTTAGCCGCGGCAAGCTTTTCACGCATTACAGCAGCACGGCCTTCTTTGTTGACCTGCTGGCCTCGGCCAATCGCCAGTGCATCCGCTGGCACATCAAAGGTCACCACAGATCCGGCAGCAACAAAGGCGCCATCACCCAGCTTAACCGGGGCAACAAGCACGCTGTCTGAGCCAACAAAACTGCCTGCACCGATATCTGTGTGATGTTTCAGATAGCCATCATAATTACAGGTGATTGTACCCGCTCCAATGTTGGACTTCGCACCGATACGCGCATCACCAATGTAGGAAAGATGATTGACCTTTGCACCAGCCTCAACCTTTGCATTCTTGATCTCAACAAAGTTGCCAATATGAGCCCCCTCGCCAATCTCAGCACCTGGACGCAGCCGGGCATAAGGACCAACAGTCGCATCAGCACTCACACGCGCATTCTCCAGATGAGAAAACGCACGGATACGAGCTCCGCCATCAACATGTACACCCGGGCCAAACACCACATTCGGCTCCACAATAACATCCGGCTCAATCTCAGTATCAAATGAGAAATAGACGGTCTCTGGTGCGCGCAATGTCACACCGTTTTCCATGAAAGTTTCGCGTTGGACCTGCTGGAACACAGCTTCACAGGAGGCAAGTTGAGCTCGGTTATTGATGCCCTGAACTTCTTTTTCATCACCAAGTTCAGAAACAACCTTCATACCTTTGTTGCGCGCAACCTCAACGGCATCCGTCAGATAATATTCACCCTTGGCATTGTCGTTTTTGATTTCAGCAATCAAATCAGGCAGAGCCTTGCCCTTGAACGCCATGATACCCGCATTGCAAAGAGTGACTCTGCGTTCCTCATCTGTTGCTTCTTTTTCTTCGCGGATCGCAACAAGTTCGCCATCACTTTCAAGCAAGCGACCATAGCCGAATGGGTTCTCAGCTTCAAAGCCGAGCACAACAACATCCGCCCCGCCAGACAAGCGCTCGCGCAAACGGTGCAGCGTGTCAGCCTTCACAAGCGGTGTATCTCCAAAAAGAACAAGAACATGATCGGAGGCGTTGTTATAAGCCTCCTCGGCAGCTTTCACAGCATGCGCAGTGCCCAGTCGGTCAACCTGAACATGACAGGTCGCGTGTGGAGCGCGCAGGGCGACATGCTCTTCCAGCTTGGCCATCTCAGGGCCGACCACAACAGCGACTTTATCAGCACCAGCATGCATAACGGAATTCAGGACGTGTCCGACAAGTGGCAACCCGCCAATTTCGTGCATCACCTTTGGCAAGGCCGAACGCATACGCGTTCCTAATCCAGCAGCCAGAACAATTGCCAAACAAGAACTATTGGACATGCAAACCCCTTGGGAACCTAGAATTACAAACTGACAGGCAAATTGCACGAGTGCTTTGGCATTTCAAAGAACATCGCAGTGCTTTCACCAAGAAAATCAGCGCACCCATTAGAAGTAGCAGATAGTGTTTAATACATCTTTTTCAGATTGCATTTGCACTTTGTTAACCATAAAAAACCAAGCTAATACATATAGTTAGGATTAGATTCGAATACGAGGCGACTGGAAGCTTTGAGACTTCCTCATAAAATCAACGAGTTACGACAGGAACCGAAAGTACTGCGAGAACGCATAACTGTTCTTGCATGGGGTATTGCTGCGCTCTCGTTTGTCGCCCTCGCCGCATCCGCAGTGCAGATGCCTGGCAAATTTGCCTCCCAACAAGCACTTTATTCGCAGATCACACTCCCTCTCCCCGCTCCTGGGCCGGTTACGACAACCGCCTCTATTGGCAGTCAAACAGCGCAAAACGCGTTCCAAGTGTATGAAAATACCCGCGGAAACGAATCACAACAGAACCTGCAAAACTCAAAAGAATTGCATGCTGTAAGGGAAGAAATCATATCTTTACGCCGTTCTGTGCTGCGTCTCACAGAGCAAAACCGCAGGCTATCAAGTCATGTTAAGGCGCTTGATGAAGCTGCGATGCACAAAACATCAGAGGCTGAAATGCCCACCGCATCAGCCAAAACCTCGGTAAAGCCGAAGCAAAAACCGGCGACCCCAATAGAAACCCTGCCAGCACCTGAACTCTTGCAAGATTCAGCACCAATCACCCAAACAGTTCCTCTGCCAGAACTCAAGCTCTCCGAAGTCGGTACACGTGCCGCCATCGCTTTACCAAAAGCTTCTAATCCAGAGACAGTCGCCTCCATTCCTGAGAAGGCATCCGCTCTCGATCTGCCTGAGTTTCAAAAAACACCGGCAGCAGGCAAGCTTCGCCAGTCGGGAACTCGAAGAATTCTTCGCACGTCCTTTGCCATTGAACTGGGCAATTTCGAAGATGCAAACTCACTGGAAAGCAAGTGGCAAAGTCTGAGGGAAAACAATCCTCTCCTGCTCGGAAATCTGAAGAAACGCGTTTCCGCTGCAAAAGTAGACGGCGCTACAAAATACACGCTGACAGCCGGCTCGTTTTACAACGCTGCAGACACCGCTGTTGTGTGCGCAAGACTGGCGCGAGAAAAAGTCAATTGCTTGCCAACCATTTTCCAATAAGTTGCTTTCATCTTTTAGCACCTGAGCATTGAGGCGCTTGTCAGCAAAGACGTGAGCGTTTCTTCGTGCCTTGCAGATCTTTTCGGAATACCACGCGTGTCTCATTCATCTTCGAGCTCAAATTGGGCCTCAACATACGCCCTGTTGTTTCTCATGCCCATTTTCATGAGCTCCAACATAATAATTGCCAAACCAGCCATCGCTCATACAGAGCCGTGGACCCTTGCTTTTTTTAGATGGGGCCTTGCTTCACTTATTCTTCTGCCGTTCACATATCGTGAGCTCAAAGCCAACATGCCGCTGATCCGCAAAAACCTGAAGCTCCTCAGCTTCATGGCATTCCTCGCAATGTGGATCTGCGGAGCTATTGTCTATCTGGCACTAAAAGAAACATCGGCGACCAACGGAACATTGATTTACTCAGCTGCCCCTGCCCTTATCCTGGCGCTTGAATGGCTCTTCAGAGGACGAGCAGTAGCCATAAGGGAGTTTGCCGGGATCTCACTCGCCATCATCGGTGTCTTTGTGATTGTGACCAAAGGCTCGCTCGGCAACCTGCTCAACTTGCAACTTAACAGCGGCGACTTGTTGTTTGCTCTGTGTACACTGAGTTGGGCAATTTACTCCGTACTCATCAAGAAAAGCCAGTTACAAGCAATCTCTACAGCTCCTTTGTTTGCAATTCTCGCCATTCTTGGAACCATCATCCTAGCGCCATTTGCAGTCGCTGAAATGGCTATCACAGCCTCGATGCCGGATACAGGTGAAGTCTGGATGTCTATCGCAGGCGTCGCACTAATCGCTTCAGTGGCCTCTTTCCTGACTTACCAGTTCAGCATCCGACTGGTTGGACCATCGATCGCTGGCATGTTCATGTACCTGATGACACCATATGGTGTCGGCATGGCAGTCCTGTTTTTGGGAGAGCAACTCCAAGTGTTCCATTATCTGGGCTTCATCCCAATCATGGCAGGGCTTTTGCTGGCAACCTTGCCAGCAAGCTTATTCCGGCGAAAAGCCAGCGCTTAGAAACTAAAGCAATACAACAAGCACAAAAAAAAGCAGGCCTTAGAGCCTGCTTTTTTCATCTCAAAATCTGGAGCGTCCATTAGCCGATCTGCGAAAAGACCGGGAAGGTTTCGAGTAACCAGAAGGAAAATGCCTGAATGTAACCGGTCAGGAAACCAACACCGGTGAGCACGAGAAACGCACCCATCACCTTTTCAACCATCCCCATGTGCTTACGAAAGCGTGCCATAAAGCCCATAAACGGCCCTGCGAACATCGCAGCAATCATGAACGGCACCCCAATACCCAGTGCATAGGCAGCGAGCAGAATAACACCCTGATTAACCGAGGCCTGCGTACCGGCAATCAAGAGAATACTTGCCAGAACAGGGCCGATACACGGTGTCCAGCCAAAACCAAAAGCAAGCCCCATCAGATAAGCACCACCAAAACCACCCGGCTGACGATCAATCTGCACACGCGCTTCGCGGTAAAGGAACCCAATTTTAAAGGCGCCAAGAAAATGTAGGCCCATAATAATGATCATGCCGCCAGCAAAATAGGCAAGATACTGCGAATACTGCAGAACAAACTGACCAAGGAATGAAGCACTTGCACCAAGCAACACAAACACGGTTGAGAAACCGGCAACGAAACACATCGCGGCAACCATAACCCGATTGCTTTGTGCTGCGCTCTTATCTTCGCTCGTCACCTCTTCGATGGATAAACCAGCAATATACCCAAGATAAGGTGGCACCAGCGGCAATACGCAGGGAGAAACAAAAGACAAAATGCCTGCGAAAAAAGCGCCCCAAAGGGTGATGTCTTGCAACATATAGCTATCCTAATTCCACTTGGAATGCATCCACATGACCTGACGTTTGCACGCACGGAAGCGTGACGACATCATAGTCCATCAATAGATCACCAAGGCTTATATATACAATTTTGCTGAAAGTTGGATGTGTTTCGTCAAACAGGCAAGAAAATCTGCGACACATTTTGGTGAACGGTAGGTAAGAACAGCTACCTACCGTCGACCACAAATATCAACTGTGACCTTTAGTTGTCACGTACAACCAGAACAGACTGGTTGGCATGGCGCACGACACGCGCCGCATTTGGTCCAAGCAGGAAGTCTTTCAGCTCAGGACGATGCGAGGACAAAACAATCAGATCAGTGCCCAGCTTATCCGCTGCGCTTGTGATCTCTTCATAGATCGTTCCGTGGGCAATATGCCCTTTCACATCCAGCTCCTCATCAGGAAGCTGCGTATCAAGAAACTCTTCAAGAGCCTCACGCGTACGCTCCAAAGCCTCAGTTTCAAACTCGCGAGCGAAATAACCACCAACGATAGATTTGCCAAAGTCCGGCAGAACCGTCACCACATGAAGCTGAGCTTTGTAATGACGAGCCAGATCAACAGCCACGGGAAGCGCAGTTTTCCAGCTGCTTTCTTCGTTCAAATCCAAAGGCAGCAAGATATTGGAGTACATTTCCCAACTCCTCAAAAATTATAGTTTTATGGCACAGCCCGCTTAAAAAGCGGGCTGTGTTTGGCGTCGACGTTGAAGTGCAACAACCAGCAAGAGCAGAAGCAAAGCTGGAATGTAGAACAGCTGTTTTGGCAGTCGTTCTGCATCCACCTGAGAGCTTACGATCACAACCGGAACATCTCCGTAAAAGTCAAAGCCCTGCAGTTTTTCAGCAAATGTCGTGCCTGGGAATGGTTCATCAAGCACCACAGCTCCATCATCCTGCATGGTAACCAGACCAGATGCATCAAGTCGTGCGTCAGCCCCCTGCTCCTCACCAATTGATAGAGGCAATGTCAGTGTCAGGATTTTATCCATGTCATCAAAATCCGGACCTGCGAGGTTAAGACGCACCATATCACCCGGCTGAGCTTCACCAACCATCTCCATGATTTGCGGACCTGTAGCAGTTACGTATGGATCCTGCACCTGATCGAGCCAGAAGCCCGGACGGAACAGCGTAAACGCAATGAGAAGCAGAGCTACAGATTCCCACAGACGGGAGCGCGCAAAGAAGTACCCTTGCGTTGCCGCAGCAAACAACATCATCGCCACCACAGAGACGATAAAGACAAAGACTGCCTGAAGTGGCTCAACATCAATCAGCAGAAGATCTGTGTTGAAGATAAACAGGAACGGGAGGGCTGCAGTACGCAAAGAGTAGATAAAGCCCTGAACACCGGTCTTGATCGGATCACCACGACTGATCGCAGCTGCCGCAAAGGCGGCTAGCCCCACCGGAGGCGTCACATCGGCCATAATGCCGAAGTAGAAGACGAAGAAGTGAACTGCGATCAGTGGAACGATAAATCCGGTCTGTTCACCAAGGTCCACAACAACCAGCGCCATCAGAGAGGACACAACAAGGTAGTTCGCTGTGGTTGGTAGTCCCATACCAAGGATCAAACTCATCACCGCAACCAGCACCAGCATCAGCAACAGGTTACCGCCAGACAGGAATTCAACCAATGCAGCAATCATCTGGTGCATACCGGTCAAAGACACAGTCCCCACGATGATACCCGCAGCAGCTGTTGCGACTGCAATGCCGATCATGTTGCGAGCGCCGCCGATCATGCCTTCAACGAAGTCCACAATACCCTGCCATGTACGGCCGGCCTGAGATTCTTTACGGAAGAACGCTTTCAGCTGATGCTGGGTCACAACGATGAAGGTCATCGCCATAGTCGCGTAAAACGCAGACAAGGACGGTGAGAACCGCTCGACGAGAATACACCAGATCAGAACAACAATCGGCAGGATGAAGTAGTAACCGGTACGGCCAACATCACCAGCAGCAGGCAACTCACTCACCGGCGCATTAGGATCGTCTACCTCAAGGTCTGGAACCTGCGCGGCGATGTACACCAACCACAAATAGCCAGCAGCAAACAACGCAAGCACAACAGGGAACGTGAGTGCCGGGAACGCAGTCTTCGTCCAGCCCAGACCGTAATAAACGGCAGCACCCACAAGAGTGATACCGATAAAGCCTGTCAGTACACCAATCAGGCGCTGTAAAATGGTTACATGAACCGGAGGCTTAGGCAGACCTTTCAGGTTCATCTTCAACGCTTCAAGGTGCACGATGTACACCAGTGCGATGTAAGAAATCACGGCTGGAATGAAGGCGTGAATAACCACCTGATGATAACTGGTGCCGGTAAACTCAGCAATCAGGAAGGCTGCAGCCCCCATCACAGGCGGCATCAACTGACCATTCACTGAGGAAGCCACCTCAACCGCACCCGCCTTTTCAGCAGGAAAGCCGGTCCGCTTCATCAAAGGAATGGTGAACGTACCAGTGGTCACAACATTCGCAATGGAAGAGCCAGAGTAAAGACCACTCATCGCAGAGGCAAGAACCGCCGCTTTTGCAGGACCACCACGCAAATGCCCAAGAAGCGCAAACGCGGCCTTGATAAAGTAGTTACCCGCGCCAGCTTTCTCCAGCAGCGAACCAAACAGCACAAACAGGAAGATCATGGACGCCGAAACGCCAACAGCAACGCCAAAGACGCCCTCCTCCTGAATCCAGTAATGCCACATGGCTTTACCATAGGAGGCACCACGCCATTGAATGACGTCTGGCAGCCAAGGAGAGTTGCCAAACATCGCGTAGCCAACAAAAACCGCAGCAACAATAACGAGAGGCAGACCAAGGCTCCGGTAAACCGCAATCGCAAGCACAGTCAGGCCAGTGGTGGCCACAATCAGATCCATCTGAGTTGGAAGACCGGCGCGATTAGCGATCTCAGAGCGCATAATCACAAGGTAGAGACAAGCCGCAGCGCCTAAAAATGCGAGCACCCAATCATACCACGGTATGGTATGTCGTGGACTGCGGGAAAACAGAGGGTATGCAAAAGCAGCAAGCACCAGGCCAAATGCCAGGTGAATGTTTCTAACTGCGGAATTGTTGAAAATGAGATTGATGCCAAAGGTATCATTCAACCAAAATGGAACGTTCGAGGCCACATAAAGCTGAAAGACGGACCAGATAAAGGCAATGGCAGCAATCATCACGCCTAGCCCACCGGCCAGGCTTCGTGCGCCGGTATCTGCCTGAGCGACCAATTCTTGCGCATCAACTTGCGCTTTGTGTCGTTCTGGACTCATTTGCACCCCCAAATACAGTTCCCCCTTTGCCTTAGCTGTAAAGGCAGAGCAAGAAACCTACTAAATCTCATAGAAAGCCAAAAAATGCGGGGCCAGAACAGCCCCGCATCGTAGAAAACTTGGGTAGATTACATCCAACCACGTTCTTTGTAGTACTTCACTGCACCGTCATGCAGAGGAGCTGTCAAGGAAGCCTTGATCATCTCTTCTTCTTTCAGGTTTTTGAATGCAGGGTGCAGTTTTTTGAAGTCGTCGAAGTTTTCGAAGACAGATTTAACAATGACGTAAACAACATCGTTAGGCACAGCAGCGGAAGAAACGAAGGTTGCGCCAACACCAAAGGTGTTGATGTCTTCTGCGTTGTTGTACATGCCTGCTGGGATAGTTGCTTTACGGTAGAAGGAATATTTATCGACCAGATCGTCGATCGCTTTACCTTCAACGTTTACAAGCTGCGCATCACAGGTGCTTACAGTTTCCTGAGTAGATGCGGATGGGTGACCAACCAGCCAGTAGTAAGCATCGATTTTGCCGTCACAAAGCGCAGAACCTGCTTCCGCAGATTTCAGCTCAGTTGCCAAAGCGAGATCAGCCGTGCTCACGATGCCTTCTTTTTCAAGAAGCTGCCATGTCGCATACTGACCGGAACCTGCATTACCGATGTTGACTTTCTTACCCTTAAGGTCGGTGTAGTTGCTTACGCCGGAACCTTTAGAAGCAAGCATTGTCACTGGCTCAGGATGTACGGAGAATACAGAGCGCAGGTCACCAAAAGGCTTGCCATCCCACTGGGAGCGACCTTCGTATGCATTCGCCTGAACGTCAGACTGTGCAACGCCGAACTCCAACTCACCATTCTGGATGGTGTTGATGTTATAAACAGAGCCACCAGTAGATTCCACTGAACAACGGATGCCGTGCTCTTTACGGGTCTTGTTTACAAGACGACAGATCGCACCACCGGTTGGGTAGTAAACACCGGTAACACCGCCGGTGCCGATGGATACGAAACGATTTTCTGCCGAAGCTCCAGTTGCAACGCTAACCGCAATCAGCGCAGCTCCAACTGCAACATTGCTAAGTTTCATACGAACCTCCACTTAAGTTGTAATTGCGCGATCCCTTTACTCACGGTATCGCGAATAGGAAATCTTGGCATTTTAACCATCAGACACGCCTATTTCCCACTGGCACAGAATGAAAGATGCCAAAAGCGGTGAAATACGTACACATCTATTGCTTGGATTACCAGTAAACTCTCAAAGCCGCCGGCAACAACCAAGCTGCATATCTATTCATCTAACAAACTGATTCAAATAATATTTTTTAGATATATGAGCATTTCGCACACGCGAAAGCCCCACAGATATTTCACGAAAAACTGCCAAAAATCAGGTGATACACCAGCAAACTGCCGATTGCTTCCACAAAATAGTATACTAAGGTATTACAGATTTTGTGAAGTATCACGCTTCATTTCGAACAATATCTCTACGTTATTTCACCTAGAGAACTAATAATACCCCCAAAACCAAGGGATGAACGAGATGATTCCAGCGCTCTCCCACCTTAGAGCAGATTATAGCGGAAAGCGCATTTTGTGCACCGCACCCTACACTCTGCCAGATGAGGAGCATCCCCATAAGAAAAACAAGGAAGCAAAACCTAACATCATTTTACTACTCACATTTACACTGAGCTAGTTTCAGCAATCTCACCGCATAGACAACATAAGAACGGTAAATAGGCGCAAAAAACGCTCCGTGTGGAAAATCGAAAAAACCGCTTGCGCTAAGCCCCTGCAATCCTTAGAAGACCCTTCACAGGCAGCGACCTAACGGTCACGCCGAGAGCCCGTAGCTCAGCTGGTAGAGCAACTGACTTTTAATCAGTAGGTCCACGGTTCGAACCCGTGCGGGCTCACCATTTAACCTTATGGTATATAAAGAGGTTTAGCAAAGCTGCCCTCCGGGAGCTTTTTGCTTTTGTGCCTTGTGTCAGCACTATGTAAGCAAATGGCAGTGTTTCAGAAGCCGATTTTGCTCTCACAATGCCCTCAACATCTTCTCTAATTTAGCTCTGGAAAAGCTGTGAATGTCGTCATAGTTGTCAGAAGCAAGGCATTTTGTGAGGTATGGAGGAGTGGGAACCGTTAGCAGACTGTCAATAGCTGTCAGCTTCTATAGCTATAACTGAGCTCTCAAATTAATTGAGCAAAATTCCTTATGAAATCCTATTTCCCCTACACTGCCTCACCTCTAAAAAGCGCGGCTTTAGTGAGAAGATTAAGCTTCTTTCGCAATGAGCGCTCCAATTGCTTTCTATCCTGAACGGCATCCGGCAGATCCAAGAATTCCCAAAACTCCTCAGGCGATTTGAACGAGAAACTATTAAGTATAAATCGCTCCAAAAATGGAATGACCAGATTCAGAATCTGAAATGCAAGCGTTTCTTGATCATCAACATTTATTGCTCGCCCATGCGAAACCAAGTTCCTGCGATGCGCTAAGTGCTTTCCCTTTATTCGAAACTCTATGCTCTCTTCGAACATATTCGATGTACGAGTTACAAGTGTCTCACTCTTCTCTTTTTGAGAACCTGCCATGTTCTCAAAAAGCCTCCAGCCATCTAAAAAAGCTTCCTCTAAATCTGGATTTGAAAAAGCTTTGTAATATCGAACAACTGAGTTTCTGGATAAGGTTTTCCATTTCGACTTTGCCAAC
Source organism: Pseudovibrio sp. Ad13 (assembly GCF_001623225.1). NCBI lineage: Bacteria > Pseudomonadati > Pseudomonadota > Alphaproteobacteria > Hyphomicrobiales > Stappiaceae > Pseudovibrio > Pseudovibrio sp. Ad13. The sequence goes on from NZ_LMCC01000014.1 coordinate 20,598, forward strand.
CCACTTGCCAATTGACTGTAGCGCTTTTCCCATGCCCTTAAGTTTTTGTGATTGAGAATGGCTTTCCTTGGCCCTCTAGACCACTTTTCATACCAAAAGCCGTCATGTGTTAGAGAACCATCCTCTAAATGAGTGGTCGTATGAGGCCCAATAAGAACCTCTGATACAGGCAAAGTGTTGTGACCGCTAAACGACCTTCGCCAAGTTTTGTTGGCATCTTTAGCAAGGTTTATCAGACCCAGAACTTGATAGACGGCTTCAGATGCCTGCTCGTTTGCATCATTTGCATTGATAGCGCGGACATGAGCTAGGCAGATAAAGCATTTATCAAGGTCTTTTATTTTCTCGTCTGTAAAGAAATGATCAAACTTATCGTCACTTCTTTGCCCAGCTCGTTCCAGAGTGATTTTCTTATATAGTTTAGTCTTTCTAGACGGCGAAAAGTTAAGCGTAACCGCTCCAACTACTTGCTTTCCCGTTAGAAAGTTAGGTTTCCCCCAAATCGGGAAAGCTACCTTATATATCTGCTGGTCATGCTCTTCGTGCTCACTCCTCATTTGGTAAACTATTGACTTAAAATCTTTTTCAGAGAAATCTGTAGGGAGCTTACTTGAACGCAGTGCTCTTTGAATGATCAAATTACGCAGTGTATCGGAACGAACGTGGAAACCAGTAGCTGAGATTAGAAAGGCTCTCCAATCGTCCAGAGCACCAAAGCTCCGGTGAGACACCGAGCCATCGTCTAACACCGTTCTGACCTCTCTATTTTTTTTAACGCATACTCTCTTTCTGCTTCTGAAAACTGATCATTCCAAAAGTTGCTCTTTTTTGGCATTATCAAACCTATAAAAATCATCACAGCGGTTAATTACAAATCAACACTCGTGAACGTGTCATACAGACAGCTAGATTAGCAACAGGTTTTGCTTTTAGAGAATGAACTGGGTCACCCCAAATTTTACAGGCTCGCAACTACGAACAACTTAAAAAAGGCCTGAGAAGCATCACGCTTCCCAAGCCAGAATATTCCGTGAGAGGCAATGCCTCTCTTCATTCCGTATTTTTAGTCTTTGGAGATTTCCAGCGCGCAAGGTTCGAGCAGTTCGGAAATCTTCTCGCTACTTCCCTGCACATCTTCAATGTGATTGCGCACAGTATCAAACAGCGTCAGCAACGCTTCATATTCCTGTGTGTGCTCCATGCGTTCGCTCAGAACCACACTCATGGAATAAACTAGATTTTTGAGGTGGTTGGTTGCTAAGCTAAGCTGATCCACTTCATTGCGAAGGGACGTATGGGCACATTTCTCTTTACCAGTTTCTGTCATTTCAAGCCCTCTACTTTGGGTGTTGAACAACCACTCAGCAGAAGGCTTCTGACAACCCACTGGTGAGCGGGAGGTTCAGAACCTGCAAGTAGACAGGCGGGTTTATTCCCCCGCGAAGGGTATTATATTCACCGCCCTCCCGCCCATAAGCGAGAGTTTGCGTTTGGAGAACGAACTCCAGACACAAAAAGACCGCGGATTAACGGCTGCGGTGACCGCTACTTGAAAAGAGGTTCTGATGCCTCAAGATGAGCATGCGATGATTGGCGCAAGGTGTCAATGCAATGAAACTGAATTCCTCCACAAACCCATAGGATTAGCGGGGCCAAAAAGGGAGAACAACAACAAGAACATCAACACCAAGCCCTCGCGAAAACCACATAGGCGCTTGCACCGTGGTCTCGAACTACCCGTAGGCAGGGAAAAGCCTAGGAAGGACCCATGATGTTTTAAAGGGAAAACGCTAAATCACACCCATGTAAATCAGCCGCTTTGAACCCGTCGCCTTCTTCAGCACCTGAATACGCTTCTGCCTCAGCAGTGGCGCTGCCCGATCCACCGCACTGCCAAACGCATTCACCTTTGTCGGCCAGAAACGTGAGGATCTGATCTGATCACACACAATCATATTGAGCTCAGCCAGCAGCTCAGTTGCCGTGCCCATCCAGCTCTCACCACCTTGCCGAACCAAGAGAAACTCATGAAGCGCCACAGCAACCGGATCACCTTCAAAGACGGCCTCTGCTGTACCACGCCGGTTGCTCTCATAAGCCTCCAGAAACTCACCCTCTTCCCAACCAAGGCCAGAAGACGCAGCCACCATCAACCGCGCAAAGTCCGCCATGCGTGGATGGCGATCCAAACGCACACTCTCAATACTGCGAATAGCTGCTCTCAACGCATCCAACAAAGCGCCAAGCATGCGCGGTTTGAGCTGCTCCCATTCTTGCCAGAACAACTCTTCCGGTTGACGGCCCACCTCATCAATCCGCTTGAGGCGAACAGAAAGCGCCCGCTCGGCCAGATCAGCACGCTCAGTCAGCGCAGGAATGCCATTAAGCAGCACAGGCCGCGCCCCTTGAAACCAATAGGCATCGCCATCCGTGTGCAATTTGCGAGAAATAAACCCACTCCCCGTCGCCATCCGGCAAATCGCATCCGACAGCCAGCCTTCCATTTTCGAGACATTATCAAAATTAAGTACATGCCCGTTTTGCGCCATCACCATCAGGTCGCGTTCATCTTTGGGTAGTGAAGACGCAGACACCGCACAGGGATCTGTAATAGACCGCAACAACCGCGCCATAGTGCTCTTGCCGCTGCCCTGCTCTCCACCAAGTGCAAGAACCGGATAACTACGACTACGCCCCCACAACGACGCCACCATCCAGCCAAGAATAAGCTTGCAGTCCTCTTCCTCCGCATTGATGAGATGATGCATCTCCTCAATGCCATACCCCTTTTCAGGCAAAGGTAAGGGAGACATAGTCTGCTTGCGGATGAATTTGACAGGAGGATTGTTGATCACCTCCCACCCGTCACGGGTGATACGGACTGCCCTCCAGCTCTCATCTGCCAGATCCAACCAGCTTTTCCCGTCCTGCCAGCCAGTGCGCATAAAGGGCTCATGACAGGCACCTTGTTCCAACGCTCGCACCTCAAACACCCGCAAAGCATCACCTAAGTTCTGCGTTGAAGGTGCAAGCCCGGTCTTCTCATAATACCGCCCCACCAACCAACGCTTGAAACTTTGGCTCTCAACCGGCCAATGCTCATAGTGACCATTCACAAACACAGTGGCAAAAGCATCTTTTTGAGGTGAATGCCAAAGCTCCAGATCCTGCGCGACCGAAAGCAAACTCACACCACGCGCACGCGGCTTAGCTTCCAGCTCTTCCGCATCTTCTGCTTGAGAAGGCAAGACGAAGGCTTCTGCTTGCTCTGGCATCCATCCATCCGCCAAAGCATCAGCCGCATCCCAGCCTTTGGAAACATCGTCCGGCGGCACAAGAACCGTTACAGATGCAGCCCCAACCTTCTCAAGACAACCCGCAACATCATCTGCAAACTTCAACCCAGCCTCATCCGCATCAGGCCAGATGATAACCTCTCGCCCTTGAAGCGCAGACCAATCCGCTTTCTTAGCTGCGTTCGATCCCCCAGAAGAGCTGATACAAACATGTCTCAGTAACAACCGCCTCACGGCATCTGCAGCCTTCTCTCCCTCAACAATGACAACAGGCATATCCGAAGTTTTGGCAAGTAGCTCCAAACCATACAGCGGCCTTGGCAACGGCCACGTCTCCCACCGCCATTTCATCTGCCCTGCTATCTGGAACAAACACAAAGGACGATAGCTCTTCCCCGCCTCGGCCTCATCAAACCGGTACACATACCCAAGCACTTCACCCGCTGCATCGCGATATGTCCAGCACTGCGAAGGAACCCCAAGCTTTCCATGAAAGCTAGGTGGCTCCGGTGCCCCATCTGGCACCGGCATTACAATCACCTTTTGAGGTTGTTCCCGCTTCGGCTTTGATGTTTGGATTGCTTTGATTGGAGCAAACGGATCACTCATAAGCATCCACTCCAATCATATCCGCCAGATTACAGGCAGCTTGCTTTTGCGAGAGCGAAAACAGATAGGCTCCAAGGCTGATAAAATCCCGCCCACCTTCACCCGTCGCAAAATCACACCACAGGCCTGAAGCAATGTTGATCTTGAAGGAACCAGCCCGCCGATCCATTCGGCGCGGATTCTTCACGGTATACTCGCAGCCCAAAAGTCGCCCACCTGGGAGCCACTGCCTGCAGATCGTATCACCATGCAATAAAGCAGCTCTGGCAATGCGCTGGAAATCAATACGAGGCCGTGGCTTACAACTCCGCCTCATGACCCCGCCCCCACTTCACTCGTGGAGCTAGTCAGATGAGATTCAATCCAATTCTGAATATCAGAAGGCCGGTAGCGTACCGACTTTCCCATCTTCACATAACTTGGCCCACCGCCACGCACCCGCCACGCCTGTATGGTCCGTATAGAAATTCCCAGATAATCCGCTGCCGCCGCTTCTGTAATCAAGGCGTTCTCAACGCTGTTCTTCCGTCCTCATAACCATCATCTCCGCTCATTTACGATGAAGAAATGCTGGTTGGATTCCACCGGCAAAAATAGGCGACACGATTATTCAGTGCGGGTGATCTGATTTATTGATTTGAAGAACGCGCGGATCTTGGCCCCGGTTTCGTGCGGTATTTAGGAGCGTGTAAAGCCCAAAGCCTTTCAAAATGTCGACCACTTAATCCCGGAAAAAGCTGCAATGCTTCCTTCTCGATGCTGTCTCTTCTTTGCCAAGGTCGATCTGCAAGAGATTGCAGAAAACGTATGACTTCAGCCTCAACAAAACGGCCTGCACTATCGGATTTTGAGCCGCGCTTTCTCTTTGTGCTTTGAGCTACAAATATCGTCAAATCTTCAGCCAGCACCTGCCGCTGATCACCATCAATACGTAAGAGTTCATTTCTCCGCCATGAGACATACGAAAGCTCAGTGTGCCAATAAGAGGCAGGAACCAAGTGAGCATCCGCTAAGGCTCTGTCGCGGCCTTTTACTATGAGTTCACCACGCTGCAGTGCTGATATCAGATCTAAATACGTCTCGAATATCAGTTGAGTTGCTAGCTTCTCCTCAGCTTTCCGGGGAGCTTTGCCGCTCCCAAGGATTTCCATCAACCCATGATCATCCAGCCACTCGGGAAGAACTGTTTTTGAGTTAAAGTTCGAAGGTCAGCAATTACAGGCCAACAACTCGGTGAGAGATCGGAAAAGTAAGAGCAGATGCCTTCGAATGTCCAATCATAAACGGACGCAACTACGCTTGCATCATAGATTGCTTCACTCACTTTATCTCGATCAAACAGCAATCTACCAAAAGCATCATAGAAGGAAAGCCCTTCAACAAGCGCCAGATCACACCTTACAATCTCCCCCATTTGATTTCCTAACCTAACAATCACGGACATCACTGTAGACTAACGCAAACTGGAGAGTGACATTGCTGAAACAAGTTCACTTAGTAACGACTAGAACGAAAGGAATCCTGCTCTCAAAAAGCAGTTCTCTAAACAGCCATTCAAGTAGCATGTCGTTTTGCCTCATTTCTCACTCCAGTCAACAAGATCTCGGGTCGAAACACTTCCTTACTCAAATCAACTGATCTGTGCTTAGGTCTTCATCGGACGCTCATCGCTGACGTAAAGTCTGAGACAGCGTGGCGCGTGGTTTTTATTCCTCCCGCCCTGTTCCCTATCGATATGGCATTGTCAAGCACCCGAAAGGCGGCTGCAAGAAGTTATCACGAGCTCTGGCAGGTTGTCGGGTAAGTCTGTGACCTGTTCAAAAAGGATGAGTGTAGCAACGTCTTCAAGGCTGTAGGATATGAAACCAATTAAACGCGATGCACTCCAAAAATCAAAATTGGAAGGTGGGGTCTGAACACCGGTTACGATAGAGCCATACAACATGAGCAATGATTAGAGGCGGAAATCGGTAGCGCTTGTAACAGATCGGAACTGAGGTCATAGTCCTCGCTTACTCATTAAAACTGCGGCCAGAGCTAACATGATAGCGCCCCGTAAGGCCCCTTCCAGAACGGTATTTGGGGCCATATCAGACCTTCAGGGATCAATTGACCAAAAGGAAAAAAGTTATCGAGAACCTGCAGCCGCGACAGGACATAAAACATACCACTAAACATTCCAAAGCTGTTCAGTTTTGACATACGTACGGCTATTCGCGAAGAAGCATCAGCACCGAAAAGAGTGTGATCGAAGGGAAAGGTATAGCGTGTCTTATCGTCGGTTCTGAGCAGCACCCCATTCATACAAGGTAGACACGAAACCGGTTCATTATCCAGCATCATAAACCAGCGATGTCCTGCAGCATAATAAGGGCTACAGAAGCGTCGTGTTCCCCCGATTTCCTTCATTCTGACATCACAAATCTGACCCGTAAGAGTATAATTCAGATCTATCTCATCATGAAGATTACTTGCCCTTGAGTTTTGCAAAAATCCTGGAAGCAAGTTGGAAAATCGAATGGACTTAACCCTACCAACAACATCACGATCAAATTCGTAGCATAGAATATCCCGGTCATCCGCAACGAGCGTCACGGTTTGAACAGCCCCAGCAGGATTATGCTGAGTATTAAATGCCACTTCTCGACCTTTGGACTCCAGAGCAAACCGGTCACCATGATCTGTGATCAGCAGTTCCTGACCATTCAAGTCAATCCTCAAATAATCATCCACTTGGTTCACATTTAGGTAGAAACCCGCACTTTCGCAGACAAACCCATTTGCTCTTAATGTGTAGCGATCTGTTCCTGAAGCGTCGATGCATTCGCCTTCCTTGTCGGAAAATCTCCTTGAAAAACTGGTTTGAATGCCATGCTGATTATCAATAGTCCCCGATTGGACAATTCCGGTTACATAGTCAGTTTCGGTATTGAATCGAAAAATCGCGTGGTCAGGATCGTCGATAACTTGCCAACTTTGATCTGAATAGCATTTAAATTTTTGCCCATTCAGTTTTAGGATGTCGCAACCCTCGTCCCTCTCAATCTGAGCAAAAAAGTGATCACTTGTAACAGCACTTAACCGACCAGTATCATCATAGGTGTAGCGAAAAACCCTGTCGTCAATCTGTTCCGTTTCAAGAAGTGTTCCCAAGTAATTTCTTTTGAGAACCTGCTGACCATCGGTCAAACTGCAAAGGCGACCAACGCCATCAAACGCAGCATCCAGCGATTGCTGAGGTTGGTCAGTCAAGTTTGCATCCCATTGATGGACATTGGTTTTGATGTTTCCATCAGATTGTTCGGATCTTGCCAAATGAGCTGTTCGGGCAATGTCAAACACATCAGCACCCGTTGAGGAAAAGGTCCATTCCTCGGAACTACCTGCAACTGCAAGATCATTTATAAACCCGGAACGACTGAAACCCACTTCGACGGAGCGATCCTCCAAACCGACCGGGCGACCAAAGACATCCCGACCAATAACTTCGGTTCCAATCTCGACAAAATCAGAGTGATTATCAGCATGGTAAAACTGAAGATGCGATACAGGCACGACATTGGAGGAAAAAGGAGACAACAAAGGCTCGGATACACCCAGAAAAGCCGCATGAAACAAACTGGACATACGGTCCAGAAGATTATGAGGCAGGTCTACATGAATACAAGAAGGATCCCCGGAAAGAGCTGCTCGCCAGCTGGTTCTTTCAACAGGAGCCGAAAGAATATCATGAACATGGGCAAGTAATATCTCTGCTCTACCCTCTTGAATAGACTGCGGTAATTCAATGAGACCAGCTACCGACAAAGGCCTTTTTCGTACAATCTCAGCCAAAGAACCGAATAAGTCTGATGGAGAATTTGGGGCCAATCGAGGTGTTTGTACAACACCGTCTGTGAAGCTGAAGCTGGTATCTGGCGTTATAAGTTCCGACAGGGCTTTCGTATCTTGAGCATACTTCAGCAACCATTCCAGACCCCGGAAATTCATCGAAAGTAGATTTCCGGCACCGTCATAACCAATTCTCAAAAACTCCTGATCACCATCCCCTATTGACGCGAGCAGGCCCCATTCATCCTCATATGAGAATTCCAGATTTGTATCTTCACCTGCCTCCACCCGATGCAAGCGGCCATCTTGCCAGTGATAGGTAACGGTTCGCCCATCTGCCAACCTGAAAGAGGAAAGAACGGCTTGGTCACAATCAATGCTGAATTCGGTTATTGCGTCTCCACCACGGCGGATTACCGTCTTGTCAGTGGCCGGATAGGCACATTCCAACGGCGCCATGCCATGCCTGAAGCGCCTGTTCAAAAGCCGGTTATCACTATCTAGCTGCAAGGCTTCAAACGCACCTGAAGGTCTCACCCGGTGGGTAAGCTTCCCGTCGTCATTATACATATAGGCCCACTCTCCGGCATATGCCGAGCGAACCTGTACAAGCCTGCCATCATCATCATATCGATAGGAACCAACATCCTTTAGTTGACCGGTTACCCGATCCCGCTCGCTTATCCGATTGATCTGCAAATCATCACAATGAATATCAAGATGCAGCCCATCATTGCGGGAAACACTGGTCAAATTACCGTAGGCTGATCGCTTGAAGCGAATTTCATCGCCAGCTTCATTATATAGCCTGCGCAGAAAAACTTTTTTGCCGTTCGACAAACCAAACTCGTAAAACAATCCCCCTGCTACCCGAAAGGTCGGGCGCATATTCAGGATTTCAAGCTTCCAGTCCTTTACAACAGGATTGGTGGAAATTCCCCCGGACCAGGGTATCTGGAAACGTGCTATCTCACCCGTTGGCAGGTGAAGGCTCAACCATTCCGGGCCCGGCAGAACATACAGGCTCCAATTATCAATCCATCCCTCGCCAGTCTGTCCGTTGAAAAGTGACATGGACTGCCAGGTCGAGGTCAGAAAGAGGGGAATTTTTCCCGGATAATAAAGATCAGTTCTGGAAAAGGTCGCTTCACCGGAGACAGGATTGAAAATTGAATCCACAAGCCGGGTGCTTCCAGGCCTCTGCCCTCGATAATCATAAAGGTCATAAAGTATGGACATATGTCAGCCCTGAAAGCTGAAGAGACGTTCAAGGAAATGATCCAAGTTTTTCCCGATATAATTCAGATTGCTGTAATCAGCGTCCCCTTCTTTTTCATGATCCCAGAAATATATCGCGCCTGCATCATCTCCAGACAAGGACAGCAGGATCAGATTACCGAACGGATCATGCGCAATGGGAAGCATATGGGATGGAACACGCTCGTCCTCGACATACATGGAACAATAATCCAGTAAATCTGACGGATAATCAGTTCCCACTGACAAAAACCAGTCCACCAAAGAGTCGCTATAGGGACCATCATCATCAAGAAACGAGAAGCATTCTGGTACCGGTCTACCGCCATTGTGCTGAGACAAAAACGACCGGTAATCTGCTGGCAGAGCAAACCCTAGTTTCTTTTCCAAAGATGCAAGAGCTGCTTCATCAAGCCCGGTGGAAGCGTCCAATATCACTGCCTTAGCCATTCTTCAGTTGCTCCTTGATTACCGAAACACCACCGGAGTGAGGAAAGGCGTTATGCATGCTGGAATCGACAAGTTGCAATGTACCCGGATTGGCGCCATCATGGTGCCAGGTAAACCCCTTTGGAGTTCTGACATGCCCTGCATGCTGGTTTGCCATGTAACAGTCACGTACCCGACTGGGTTTAGCTGTCTTTGATACAGTCATATTTTTCTCTTTTAATCTCGCTTTGACAGATCCAATCCGACCTGTTTCTTGCATGCATGTTCGTGTCTGCACCCTTAAAATCAATTTGTGAAGGCGTGAAGACCGATTAAACTTCAACTACGTTCGGGCAAACTCAGAGACCGCAGGCATTTGCCATGAGCTTTACACACATATCCGAGGCCTGCGGACGCAATACAGACTCCAGCTTTGCCGGGTTTCCGGATTGGGCCAGATCATGCAATCCCGCCACTAACGGATTATCGGGAATATTCGGCATGGTCACAGACAATGGCTCCCCCAGTGATGTCTCGGACGACACGGCATCGGAAAAATTCTGCGAAACACAGGAGACAGCCTGAGAGGTAACTTCCGGCACCTTGCCTTTCAGGGCACCGATCAGGGCGTCGCTGTGTAATGCCTTGGTTTTGAGCGTATCAAGAGCTTTATTCGTCAGGCCATCCAGCCCAACTTTGGGAAGATGCGAGGCAACATGGTGGGACAGGATGTCTTGAATACCACTTTCAAGAATTGAAGTGAGCTGATCCTGCACAAATGAACCAAGCTCAGGGGCGGGCATCGACAGAGCCTCCTTGAAACCGAGCAACTCGACTGATGCAGGATCTTCCAGCCTGCTCAAACCCGGATCCAGCAAGGGCGATGCATTATCCTTTGCGCCTTTCATGCAGCTCTTCAGAGGACCACCCATTCCCACATCACCAATGAAGGTATCACCAGAGCCGACTGAAACAGAGCCGCCACAGCCGATACTATCCCCCACACGACCTGCTTTTTTGCCGTTGATGAATACGGTAGCAGACCCGGCAGACAGGGAACGGGGATGAGGAGGGCATTGGGGGCAGCCATGCGGCGCAAACGCATCACCCAGCCTCACGGCCTTTCTGCCGTTGATGAAGGTATCGCCGGAACCGCTAATAGCCGGTGTCGGAGGAAAACAGCCATGGCCTGATCCAATATCTCCCAATCGTGCTGCTTTTGGCATTTCGCCTCTCCTTCAAAATCAAAAAATCAAAATCCGATGAAGCCCGCAACGAGCTCTGACAAAACCAAATCTAACGGGCCTGAATTCTCTCAAAATTTCTAGTTCATGCTTAAATCACCGAGAAAAAACACGTGACTTTTATTGCCGTTCTCGTACTGGTATCCCCAGCTCCCCATACCCCCTGTTTAAACAGAAGGTTACTCACCAAAATCCTCTTTCCATTCCTCAATATCATCCTCATCTGCAGCCAGGGCATTGATAAATTCGTCAAAACTGTCGCCAAGTTTGGTTATGCCTTCAATGTCTGAGGGTATGTCATCCATATCATCATCAAGAACTAGAGGCTTGATATCCTCAAGCGCAAACACCTTGCCAATACACTTGCCCCTGATAACCAATCCAATCGACAAATGCGTTCCGCCTGCAATGATAAGGGCGTCATTGACATTACCTCGTATCATCGAACCTTCAAGCTGTTTTGTACAAGAAACAACCGTGATCGCTGACTCAAATCCATACTCTGGATGCGGAGCAAGACGCGCAAAAAAATCAATATAAAGAGATTGATTATCCTTCTCAAAACAGCAGGGAAGAGGATCAGATCCTGTTCCATTTTCCTTGCAAAAGGTCAGATACTGCTTCAGGCTTTCATGATCCTGAAAACTGAACTCGAATGCCTTTTCATGATAGGCAATTCCTGCGTCCAACTGATCTTTTAAATCCGGATATCCATATTTTATAGCCTGCATACCTACTCCGAAATAAACCACCAACTAAGCACAGCAAACCCATCTCACAATCAACTTTCTATCAAACCCCATCAGGCAGATCATCAACAATTCGCGAGAAAAAGCTGCTAAAACTATCCGCCATGATGAAACATTCCTCAAGAAAATCTTCCGTCGTCTCTAGTTCTTCTTCAGTTTCATCGTCAAAACTAAAAACATGGCCAGTTTTCAGATCCATTAATATGTGTTCATGCTCTGCACCATTTGCAATTTTAATGTAATCATCAGGCGCAAAATAGTTATCTCTCAAGTCTTTAGTCTGGAATGCGACTGTAGAAGTGAAGAAAAATCTTTCAAATGTTTTATTAATACATTTATCTACTTCTTCAGAAATATGCATGAAGGTTGTAATAGCGGCCACCGTATGATCATCACTATTATAATAACATGCGCCACCTCCATTCAGATATCCGCCATTATATTTTTTCAAAAAAGCAAGATAATCATCCGGAACTGGGTATTTGGCCCAAGCTTTAAAGGCATCAACTTCACTGTCATCAGCAGGCTGCACAATTGGATTAACAAGAGGCATCATTTTTCCTTTACTTCTTCGCATTTCTCGAAAATTCACCATGATGTTTAAAGAGCTGATGAACGTCCTCATCAACAGCAATCATGCTCGTACCCCCGTTATGGTGCCATTGGTAAAAAGGCGTCTCGTTAAAAGCTTTCTCTGCTTTTTTTTTATCAGCATCACGAGCTCTTTTTTTCGCATCTTTACGACCTTTTTTCGTGTCGAGATCATACAAATGCGCGTAATCATCTGGATGCGCCAATCTAGTCAACTCTACTTCACTATCGGGATAGACAGCCTCAACAAGTTCACCACTCTTCGATTCATTTCTAACACTGTAGAAGTCGGGATTTCCATCCTTATCGTAAGGCACACTATAAGTATCGCCACTTGGATGCTTCATATGAACCTTGTAGGACCCATCCGCATATTTTTCAGCTTTGACAAAGTTCTCATTATTTTTTGTCGGAGTACCTTTGGGCCGTTGCGCTTCCCACTCTTTAGCACTTAATTTTGTTTTTTCTCCCTTGTTTAGTCCTTTTGGCCCACTGGGAGGAACCCTCTTCGCCGCGGCAGTTGAACTATCAATAACATCGGGAGCTTTGCCATTCTTTTTGATATTGGTCATCCCGTTCAGCCCGGCGGCTTCTCCGCCTGCTTTTCGACCAGCGATCAATCCGGCCTGACCAGCATTTCGAGCTGCTGATGAAGGAGCTTTTGCCATATCTCTCTCCTTTTAGCTCGGCGCACTGGCTTGGAGTGCGGAGGCCGTTCCACCAGCCACCGCACCACTAGCCGCAGCATTTTTAAAAATCTTCACCGCATCTTTTGTCAGAGCCCGGATCGTGTCTTCATCACGCAGATTACCAACTGCAAATTTGATGATCTTGCGAACAAATTCCTGAAACACATCGTCAAGCTTTCCGAGTGCTTTTTCGACCATGCCAACTGCCTTGGATGCGAATTCTACAATCTTGCTAACTGCCAGTTCCGCTGCTTTGATCAACCCGGACGTGTCACGCAACCCCCACAAGGTCCAGCTTGCCCGTGCTTCTGCCAGCGCCTTGCTGGCTTGTTGCTGCATGGTAGCCAGAAACTTTTTGAAGAGGCCCATAGCCTCCTTGATCAGTTTCTGAAAATCGGCCGCCAGATCCTGAAGCCATTTGACGGCATTGCCGGAAGAAAAGAAGCGCGCCACAGCCATGACGGAATTGATCATTTCTGGTGATGCGGCCTTCTTGAAGGATTTCAGGAAATCGCCTGTCGCCTTCAAAAATGGTTTGCAGGCATTGAAAATGGTTTTGAAAACCCCCTTGGCGACCGATCCAACAGTAGGGACCAGTCCGATGGTGCAAATGCCTAGCGATAGCCACAGCAACCAGCCTTCTTCCTCCCGCACCTTGCTGTCACAAAGCTTGAGCACAATCGCAGAAACATCCCTGAGATCGCCAACCTGATCGATAATAGGAATGGCCGTCAGCGCTGCATCGAAGATAATCTGCCCGGTTGTCGGATTGTCATTCCACTCTCCTTGCAGCGCACCCCATATCCAGCCAAACCAGCTTTCATCATCAGCATCCAGTTTCCGTAGGGTATCTCTCGCGTTTTCCTCAATCTGCTTATACTCATTGACTTTTCGCTGTGTATCATCGTCCAACCCACCAAGCAGACGACCAAGCGCAGTACCGTCAATCTCGTCGCGCATGCGCTCCGCTTCATCCCGCGCAAGACGCGCACGAACAATATCTTGGTTTTTCAGATAATCCGGATTCCGCTTCTGCTGGTTTTCCGGCTTGTATTCAATGGCATCCTCACCGGCCAGCACCATGGCAGCCTCGTTTGGCAGGCCATATATCGCCACCATGCCGTTGTCACCACAGGTGCCATTGGTCTCCGCCCCCCCCTCCAGGATCAAGTGAAACGGAGCCCCTGGAGACGGGAAAAAATCCTCATAATGAACAAAAACGGCCAATGCATTCGGACAATGGTCACAAATCCTGTCCGGGTGTTCCTTGACCGTTGAAAAATCAAGATCGGCCAGGTCAATCACATCTCCGGTTGGCTGACCGCCTGCTGTTTCTGCCTGTGTCATTGCCCCTGTCCTATGCTGCACCAAGCCTGGCCGCATCCTTGCGCCTGGCCACCTGCGTCAATCGTTCGATTTTTGATTGCCCGGACATAAAATCTGGCCCGGAAAGAATGGACTTCGCCTCTGGCAGTACGCCATTTTCGTGGAAGCCCTCACCAAAAGCAGTCGTCAGGACAATGAACTTCACCTTGTCCCGTTCCATTTCAAATCCAAGCTTTTTGGCGGTTTTCTCCGATCTTGCAACGAGCGCCAGCAAGTCCTTATCACCCCGGTCAGTCAACTTTTCACCAAAGCCCTTACGCAGAAAATCCAAAATGCGTTCATGCCGAAGCTCAGTCTGCTTGCCCCGCAATGCTTCGAACTGTCTGGCACCTACCCGGTAGGGCGGAAGGCTAGCAATCCCGGCTTCTTCGGTGTGATTGATGCGGTAGGTATAAAAGCGCTTGTCCTTGCTGTTCGGGGCGATATGAAAAGCCCCTAAATCACCACAGAAGGCTTGGGCCATTTCTGGTGTCATTGTGCTCAAAAATGTTTCGAGAAGGCGCGGGTCGTAGAAACGGAAGAGAACAGTTCTGTTCCCTTTAGGCGGATAGACATTTACCCAATTCCGCCAATGCTGAACGAGATGGGACGTAGCAACCCTATCAGATGTCTCGAGAAAGAAGCCCCAAGCATCATCACTTCGCGTCAGGCCAACAATATGTTCCCACATCTCGTCCTTGGGTCGGACAAGATGGGGCGCTTCGGTATTGTAATAATCCTCGGCCAGCTCCTCATAGAGACAAAAGCCGTCCTCTTTCAGATCAGCCGCATGTCCAGGAACATCCTTGTTCCCGCAGGCATCAACAAGAGCAAACAATCTGCCCTCATCACGAAGAGATGCCAGATCATCCCAGCTGACATGGTCAGGGATATTGGTATAGGACAACGCCATATCACCTGTATCCCCGGTCGGTTGCAAGCTCAGCAGCTTTCGGGTCCGTTGGCTCTTCAGGCGGTGGTGGGGCGGCATCCGCCGCCGTTCCCGGGCTACCACCCTGATTGATTTTTACCTTATTGCCGACGATCGTAACCCCGCCGGAATCAATCTTGACGAAGCCGCCAGGCCCCTTGATGGTCAGTTCTTCGGTGCCTTCCAGAACAATATTGGGTGCCTTGACCGTGGTCTTACCCAAAATGGTCGTCGTCGAGCCTCCTTCAACCTTGAGGCTGTCCGATCCCTTGATCATGGTGGAGCGGTTAGCACGAAAACTGTTCACAACTGCCCCGTAAACCGTTGTATGCAGGGCGTTATAGACCTTGAAAAGCAGTTTGCCGCCAAAGATCCAGTTCGTCTCATTATCAATGCGACGATATTCATCTTTTACTATGTGCTGATAATGGTTGTTCTTGACCAACAGGTGTCGGTTGTTCTCGACAATCTGATGCCGGTCATGCCGGATATGTTCACGCCGGTCATTCTCGACAATGACGTCCTGATCTTTTTGAGCATGAACATATACTTGTTCCATCCCGGCCTGATCTTCAAACCGCAACTCGTTCGAACCCACACCTTTGTGGGTATCCGACTTGATTGTCATAACCGTTTTAAAGTCCGGCAGGGTGTAGGGAGACTTGTTGTTGTTGTGGTAAGTCCGCCCTGTGATGATGGGCTGGTCCGGGTCGCCTTCGAGGAAGTCTACGATGACTTCGTGGCCGATGCGGGGGATGGCGATGTGGCCCCAGCTGGCGCCGGCCCAGTTGGAGGACACGCGGATCCAGCAGGAGGAGGTGTCGTTCTTCTTGCCGTGACGGTCCCACGGGAACCAGACTTTCACCCGGCCATGTTCATCGCAGTAAATCTCTTCACCTTCCGGTCCGGTGACATGGGCGATCTGTGGGCCGTCTACCAAGGGCTTTTTAAGCAATTTGGGCCGGTATGGCAGGCGGGCGGGCATGACCTCAAACCCGGCACTGTAAGTGGTGGTGCCGCTGCCAGCTTCCTCAGCCACGGCTTGCGGCTGGCTGCCCTGATGCGAGACGGTAAGCAAATGATACTTGATGTTGTAATCGCTGTTCGGGTGGTCTGTGAGTGCAAACTGATGACCGGCCATCAGGTGAATGGCATTGGTCGCCCCGTGGCCTGTGGTGGCCTCTACCCGAGCTGCCTCCAGCCGGTGCTTTGTGAACGGCTTGCCGACACCATCCGCCTTGTAGCGCCCCGGATATTCATAGAGTGCATAGTCTCCGGCAGAGCCGTTGTCTTCACCGCGCTGATGGGCGTGTTGCTGATTGTAAGGCGGGTTCTTGAAGGAATAATCGCGCTGCATGAAGCTGGTGGCTCGCAGCTGCTCACGCAGGACAAAGCTGTGGCAATAGACGCCTTTGACCGCCCCGCCCGCCATGGCGTTGTATTCCAACTTTGGCTGGTCCGGCAGCTGCGAGACAATCTGTGGGTTATCAATGAACTGCAACGTATGCTGGCCGTTGGCGCTATGTGTGAAGTAGTACCAAATGCCTTCTTCTGCGGTGATGCGATCTAAAAAGCTTAAGTGACTTTCCCGGTACTGCACGCAGTATTCGCGGGCCTCATGAGGCTCGGTCAGATCCCACTTCACATCCTCTACGCCGTGCTCCTTGAGCAGCATCTTGACGATCTCGGGCACGCTCTTCTTCTGAAAGATCCGGCAGTCAGAACCATGGGCCAGCCGGTGCAGGCTGGGCAGCAGCGTGAGCGAGTAACTGGTGCGGTGATGGCCTTCATTACCACGGGCAATCTCGGCGATCACTCCGGAGAGGTGGCGCAGGCCCTCGTATTTATGATGAATGGTCAGTGTGGCGGGCGTGTCCAGCAGGGAGTGCAAGTCGAGCGCATTGTCGGGACTGGCAAGCTCAATCTGGATCTGTGTGAGCCCGTTAAGGCGCTCTGTTGCCGAGAATCCGGTGACCAGCAACCCGGCCTCCGGGCCTGCAGGAGCTGCAAAGGTGAAGGCCAGATCTTGTTCCTGGAAGAGCTGCGGGATTTGGACAATAGCATTCATAACAAACTCACTGGCAAAAGAAAAAACAAAGGACGTACAAGTATTGAGAGTGGTCTGGAGGGCTCGTTAGGGCCTCACCGCTGGCGGTGGATAGGGTTTGGAATGCCATTCATCAGCGGGACATAAAGTGTCTGGACGCACATAGGTATGGAAGGATTTTGCCGGTGCGAAGAACTCGTTCTGGCAAAGTAAGTACCCTTCGTCTTGCGCTCTTTGCCCAATTGATTGCGCCCATAGGTTGCCAGAAATAGCAAAGACCAGGAGCGATCCAAAAATGAGAATGAGGTATGTCTTTACGGACCATTGCAGCCGTTGATGGCCCCAGGGCGTAAAGACAAAATGAGTGATGGGGATCGCAACAGATCCAAGAGCTAAAGCCTGGATGCCATGAGCAATTTCAAAGTTGTCTTGTCCAAGCTCAATGACCTGCTGCGCATACAGAAAGTCAGAGATCGTACTCCACACCAAAAACACCATCAAAAGATCGAGCGCGGCTGCGAACCCGTGGGCTCTGCGCGGATCCCGGCCAATCCACTGGCCAAAATGAACGGTTTTATTGATGTACCAGTTGATCATCATC
>NZ_LMCC01000015.1:0-440282 GCF_001623225.1 Pseudovibrio sp. Ad13
TAATCGGCGTAAACTCTGGTTCTCACGGCACCGTAACGGTGAGCGGAGCGGGATCCCAATGGCAGGCCACTGGGGAGTTCAAGGTTGGCAATGCTGGAACGGGTGATTTGAACATTGCCGATGGCGGAACCCTTGGTGGGGCGGGTACGATCAACGATTCAACAACAGTCACGAACGGTACCATCGCTGCCGGAAACAGCCCCGGCACGCTGACTATTGATGGCGACCTCGATCTTACCTTCGCATCAGTTATGGATTTTGAGCTTGGATCTCCATCCAGCACAGCGGGCGTAGACAGCGATCTGATCCGGTTGTGGTTAAGTTTTTCCGATTTTTCACTCTCCAGGGATAGACGCACATGCAACGCTTGATCTTTGCATACAAAAACACATCAGCCCTAGTTTCACATAGGCTTGCGATTTCAATCATTGCAGGGGCGCTGACGGCAACTCCCCAAATTAGTCGTGCAGATGTTGTCTTTACCGGCAAAAACTACGGCTCCTTTGGCAGTGGCTATATGACCCTCGGCGATGGGGGCATTGGCACGCTCACAATTTCTGGCGAGGACAAACATGGCGATAAAGAAGATAGAACCATTACCGGCGACTTGAATTTTGCAGAGCATTATGTTCTTTATCCTGAACCTGCCCGCGGTGAGCTTAACGTGCTTGACGGTGCGCGTCTGACTGTAAACGGCAATCTTGATCTTGGTCATAGCTTCGAAAGCCCACCAGCACCAACAGAAGGAGGCCGTATCCTTGTTTCGGGCGAAGGATCTATACTTTCATCTATAAAGAGACTAAACTTCCGAAATGGAACGAGTGCGCTCACCGTTTCTAATGGCGGTACTTTTTCCTCACCCAATTGGATCAGATTTGGTGATTCTAGCTCTTTAGATAATTCTAGCCATTTTGCCGTCAATATCGGTGCCGCGAAAGGTGAAGCTGCTCAGGCCCCGGGAATACTGGATATTCCAAGCATTTATTTTCGTTTTTCCAATGGCGAGCTGAACCTCAATCACACTGATGACGCCTATATTTTTGATGTCGATATCGGGTCGATTTCTAACACTCAGGGATATCGCCACACAATCAATCAGATCGCGGGCACAACGATCTGGACCGGCGGCGTGGGCGAATTCTATGGTAGTTACAACAGTTTTGCTGGCACGACGAATATCACTGGCGGTGCATTGATCGTTAATGGCGAGCTGCCTGGGCAGATCAAGCTGACGGGCGGAACACTTGGGGGCACGGGTACTGTCGGCAATGTCGAGGCTACAGGTGGCACGCTCTCTCCAGGCTATCAAGGGAGTGGCACTTTGATGATCGGCGGCGATCTTGTACTGGATGAAAATGCGACACTCGCTTTCGGTCTAGGCACACCTGATGGCACTGTTGGCCTCGATAGCGACCTGATCACCGTTGGTGGCGACCTCACGTTAGATGGCACGCTTGATGTAACCGATACCGGCACGTTTGGTGTAGGTGTATATACATTAATCACCTATGACGGGGGCCTGACAGACAATGGCCTCACAATCGGAGATGCCCCGCTTGATTACGATTTTGCCCTGAGCACCACTGTAACGCCTGGCACTGTGTCATTATTGGCGTCGACGCGGGATTTACTGTTTTGGAACGGCACTTCAACCGCTGACGGCACCGTGCATGGCGGCGCGGGCACATGGAATAGTTCAAGCCGTAACTGGACCAACTCTGCCAGTTTCACAGATCTGGCCTATGACCCTGATAGCTATTTCGTTTTTCAAGGTACGGCGGGTAATGTCACGGTCGCTGTTGAAGGTGTCTCGGTTGCATCTGGCCTGCAATTTGCTGTCGATGGCTATCAAGTCGCAGGTGGCGAGATTGCGCTCGATGGCAAAACCTCGGTCCGTATTGGTGATGGCACGAATGCTGGTGCAGACTTCACTGCGACCATCGCTTCTGACATTACAGGGACCGGATCTCTAGATAAAACCGACCTAGGCACACTTATTCTAGAGGGCAATAACAGCTATGCAGGTGGCACAACCCTGACAGCGGGCAAGCTGGTTGTTAATGGTTCCATCGGTGATGTTACAGTCAATGGCGGTAGCCTTGGTGGTTCGGGGATTGTAGGGGCTGTTGCTTTCAATTCAGGTGCTGTGGTTGCACCTGGAAACTCCGTCGGGACTTTGAGTGCGACTTCTCTCAGTTTCAATAGTGGCTCAACCTTTGAAGTTGAGTTGAACGATGGGGGCAACGCGGCAGGCATCAACAACGATCTGCTGGCTGCCAGCGGTATTGTGACTATCAATGGTGGTACGGTGCACGTTAAGCCGGAAAACGGAACCGACGATGGTTCAACCTATGCCGCCAATACGGTTTATACGATTCTGAGCGCTGTAGGGGGCGTCTCCGGAATGTTTGATTCGTCCACCCCAATAGATGACTTCGCATTCCTTGATTTCGCGCTCTCTTATGATGCCAACAATGTTTATCTGGGTTCCCAAATGGCATCCAGCACGTTCTGCATTTCCGAGATGAGTGCTAATCAGTGCGCTGCGGGTGAGGGTGCATTCTCACTTGGCAGCGGAGGCTTGTTCAATTCCGTCTTGAACCTGTCCAACTCAGATGCACCAGGAGCACTCGATCAGCTTTCAGGCGAAGCCCACGCCTCAATAAAAACAGCGCTGATTGAAGATAGCCGCTTTGCCCGCGAGGCTGCCCTCAGTCGTGTGCGCATTGCAATGGATTCCGTTGCAGCGGATGGACAAGAGCAAGTGGAAAAGCGTGTTGGTGAGAGTTTCGCGTTCTGGGGGCAAGGTTTTGGGTCCTGGGGACACTGGAATGGAAACAGCAATGCTGCAGGGCTTGATCGATCAATTGGCGGTTTCCTTCTTGGTGGAGATGTCCAGATCGGCGAAAGTTCCCGTCTTGGCTTTTTCGGAGGCTATGACAACAGCAGTTTCGAAGTGAATGGCAGAACGTCCTCTGCGACGGCAGACACGCTGCATCTTGGTGCTTATGGTGGCACAGAGTTTGGGCCTCTGGGAGTGCGCGCAGGTGGTAGCTATGCATGGCACGATATCGACACGACCCGTTCGGTTGCCTTTACTGGCTTTGCCGAGAACCTGTCAGGATCCTACACAGTGCGAATTGCGCAGATCTTTGGTGAAGCGGGGTATCGTTTTGATTATTCTGCGACCAGTCTTGAGCCTTTTGCCAATATATCCTACATCCAGTTGTCCGGCGATGGGTACTCCGAAACCGGTGGCTCTGCTGCGTTGAAGGCTGGTCGCCAGACAATGGACAGCACCTTCACCAGTATTGGGTTGCGTGCAGAGACACGGGCGAACCTTGGCCAATTCACCGCGAAGCTCTCAGCTCAAGCTGCCTGGCAGCATGCGTTTGGCGATGTAACACCTGTTGTCAATCACGCCTTTGCCGGAGGCGATGACTTCTCCGTTGCCGGTATCCCGATTGCCAGAGATGCTCTTCTGCTGAATCTGGGAGCATCGGTGGATCTGGGATGTAACACGACCTTGGATCTGGCATATGATGGCCAGTTTGGTTCCGGCTTCATCGATCAGGGGCTCAAAGCAAACATTGCTCTGAAATTCTGACGGCTCTCCTGCCTGCGTAAGGCCACCTACCCAACATAAACCTGCCCGCCACCTGAAAACTTAAGTGGCGGGCAAATGCTCTCCACCTGTCGAAAATCCATATGCACCAATCCCGCTAATTTATCCCCGCCCAGAACACGGCCTTCTGCCATCTAGGCTGCCTCAACTATTGATTGATCTGTGTGAATGTCCGGTAATGGCCCTCGACGCTGGCAACGGCCTCTCACTTGCCGGAGTTTTCGCAGTGCATTGAACGTCAGCAAAGTCCGCATCTTACCAGTTCATACTCCGAGTTACTACCGACAGCTACCCAGCATGTTCTTTAATTGTTCTGATTTTTGGTCACTTTTCAGCTTGGGGCCTTTAAGGTCTACGCAGGAGCTTTTATGACTTTCGCAAAAATGGTATTTTTTGCCCTGCTTGGGATGAGGTAATCAAAATGCCAAGCCGTTTCAGCCGTGTTTCTTCTTTCTTGGCACTCATGACCCACCAGATAGAATCACGTTTATAGGAAGGTGCCAAACTCGTAAGGAAGCTCCAAGCAGAATGGTTAGCCTTGATTTGATCTTCATAGGCCTTTGTAAGCGGCACACTTCGATCCTCTGAGGTGTAGCCTTGTGCATCTGATCTGTTGTTAAAGACTTCCATCCCGGCTGATTCCATCTTTCCCAGCCGTATGAGTGCATTGACCTTCTTCACGTTCACAGCACTCCAAACACTTTGTATTTTGCGCGGCGTAAAACGGATCTTATAGCTCTCTTCGTCAATGGTTTTTCGAATGCCGTCGATCCATCCAAAGCAAAGTGCGACATCGACCGATGAGGACCACGTAAGGCTAGCTCGCCCCGAACTTTTCCTGAAATAGCCCACCCAAAGTTCACGAGCTTCAGGATGTTCTTTCAACCAATCGCTAAACTCTTCCTGTCTCTTGAAAAAGATTACTTTGACCATCCTCTACGCCTTCAACTCAAGCCATTCTGATAGATTTTAGGGGAACACCCTCCGACATGGCCGGAGGGCACGCGTACCTTGAAATATCGAAGGGACTAGGCGGTAGCCTGTTGTTCCAGCCATTTCATAATTGCTTGGTTTGTTTCCTCCGGCATTTCCTGCTGTATCCAATGGCCGCAGTCCAGATTGACCTCGTCCACATTCGGCACAAACTCCGATAATCTCTCAAATTTTGGGATCACGTCACGGTCACCATAAATCATGAGAGCAGGCTGTTTTATGATTGGGTTCGCGTCCGCCAATATATACCAGTTGCGATCAAGGTTTCTGTACCAGTTTATGCTGCTTGTGAACCCTGTGGCTTTGAAAGCGGAGACGAAGACGGCCAGTTCGCTGTCGCTCATAATTGGCTCACCAAGCGGTGCTTTTGCTTTGGCGAGGTTGAGCACGTCTAAACTCAGCTCGGGCGGTACATTTTTGCGGAACAAGTTGCGAAGGAACTGGGATGGATTTTCGTCTAATACAGCATCCGCAATGCCTGGCTGCCGGTTGAAGTGAACCATATAATAGTCGCTTCCGAGTAATTCTTCCAAGAACTCGGTCCATAGTTTTTCTCCGCGCTCCTGGTAGGGCAAGGCCAGATTTATTAGGCTTTTGACCCGCTCTGGATGCAATAAAGTCAGCCCCCAAACGACAAATGCCCCCCAATCGTGACCGATAAATGTAGCGGTTTCGTACCCGTAGTGATCGAGCAGTGCGGTGAGATCCCCCGTCAAGTGCGCAATGTCATAATCTGCAACTTCTATAGGGCGCGATGAGTTGCCGTAACCGCGTTGGTTTGGGGCGATGACATGGTAGCCAGCTTCGACAAGAGCGGATATCTGATGACGCCAAGTATAGGCATGTTCTGGCCACCCATGGCAGAGTACGATGGGGTTTCCTGCATTTTCACGACCTGCTTCAAAGACTTCGAGTTCCACACCGTTGACGGCGATTAGGGCGGGTTTGGGAAAATTGTCGGGATCAAACATAACACTCTCCTTGTAGACATGTTCAAGGATCGTTTAGTTTTCAATAGTGCCAAATTCTGTCACCATTGAATGGTAGCTTTGCAAAATGAACACTCGCCTCCGTCATGACGCAATCGTGCGCAGCCTGCGCCGGAACGGTACTTCGACAATTGCTGACTTAGCTGAGGAAGTTGGCGCATCCCGCCGCACCGTTTTGCGTGACATTAGGGCCTTGCGGGATGAGGGCTTTGTCATTCATTCTGAACCTGGGCGCGGCGGTGGCCTGCAACTCGATCCACGCTCAGTTCAGACCACAGCGCGGATTTCGGTTGCTGAAGTATTTGCACTTCTTATCAGCGTGGCGTGCATGCGAGCCGTTGGAAACCTGCCTTTTTCGGCTCTTGCAGATGCCGGACTAGCCAAAATTGAGAAGGCTCTGCCGTCGGACAGAGTCCGAGACTTACGCCGATTTCTGGATTGCTTGTATGTAGGGCAGCTTTCACCGCAGGTAGATATATCCGATATGGGAGCAATGGAGCCTGCGCTGCTGCCTGCATTCGAAACAGCTTTTCTTCAACAGCTCCACTTGCGTTTCCAGTACTGTGACGCAAAAGGGGTAGTAACCAGCCGAGTTGTTGAGCCGCAAGCTATGCTGATCTTGCCACCACTATGGTATCTGGTGGCCTGGGATCCTGCGCGCAAGGACTTCCGTCATTTTCGAATGGACCGGATTTGCAGGCCAAACTACGTCCAGAACACAACATTTCGGAGACGACATGTGCCGTTTGAGGATAACGTTCGCCCAATTCGCGATTCACCTCGCTGACCCTCATAGATAAAGTACTATTTCTCTTTGCGTATTTACGTTTGTACCTGCAAATATAGCGGCCATCTGGTCGGCTTCGACAAACCCGATAATTGCTGCGGTGCTAAAAATCCGCAACTTGGGCTCAGCGAACTCACCTTGTGGCCTGCTTGACTGATCGCCTTACTCGATGAAAAACTGCCCACTCGGATACTCAAAAAATCCGCTATGTAGATTGTATCAACCCTTGATAGAAATATTCAAAGGTTCGCAGTTGGTCACGCGCGACGCGTCAGGAATGGCTAGAATTTCGGGCCATTAGCCGCCGTTGGGGCGTTTTTAGCAAGGGTTGAACCAGTTCCACCAAGAAGCTTCTGTAAACGATCTGTAACTACTCAAACGGCCCCTTTGCTGACATTCAGCCCACTTCAAAATCTACTTACTCGCCTCCCGAAAGTTAACATTGGTCGATGGCGCAGCATTTCGGGTTCGTAAGTGACTGTGAAGCGGGACAGATAGCTAACGTTCGCATCATACTTTCCAATAAGCGTTTAGTGACCGAACGCCCCGAACAGTACGGCCTCCAATTTTCACACATTTTTGGATGTTTTCTACTTTTTAGAACTAGGGGTGGAGCCTAGGCTAACAAGGATCCGCCGGTTGAAAGATTTTATTGATCACCTGATACCCACAGCGCCAGTTTACCCTTCACATGTCCTGTCTCCAGCTTTTCATGCGCACGAACCACATCGCCCAATTCGAAAAACTCGGTATGAGGAAGGCTCAACTCGCCAGCCTCAACCAAATTAACGATTTCCCGAATTTCCGCGCCGAAACTTGCATCGTCGACAAAAGCCAAAATTTTCTCGACACCGCGTTCTTTCGCTTCAGCGATTTGAGCTTCGACATCTCCGTCATCCGTCAATGTTGCGATATTAACGAGCCGACCGCCTCGCTTTAACAAGGCCACAGGATCAGCAAGCGAGTCGGCGCTTATGGTGTCGACGATCAAATTCAAGCCATTTGGAGCCCATTTGGAAATTTCGTCGCTAATACTTTGAGTTTTGTAGTCAATCGGGAAATCGGCTCCCAGGGACTTAACATAGTCCAAATTGGCGCCACTGCAGGTGGTGGCTACCTCTGCGCCAGCCCATTTTGCCAATTGAACGGCAAAACTGCCCACACCACCCGAAGCACCATTGATGAGTATCTTCTTGCTCTCACCCTTCCTGAGCGCACCTTTTTCAGCCCCGAACAGTGCCTGCCAGGCCGTCACACCTGCAGTCGGAATGGTCGATGCAGATTCCAAGGTCATATCTGCAGGGATCAGCGCAACCCGGCACTTATCGACCACAAGGTACTCTGCATAGGACCCAGGTTTCCCCGCAGAAAACATATTGGTTGCGGAAGCAACTCTATCGCCCTCAGAGAACTCGGTTACGTTTTTGCTTGTCGCCACCACGACACCCGAAGCGTCCACCCCGAGAACCAAAGGGAACTTGGCGTTTGGCATCGCCGAGGCGAGGTGTCCTTCTCGCATTTTCCAATCTGCCGGATTGACCCCCGCGTAGGCCACTTTGATCAGCACGTCGTCGGCTTCAAGGTCTGGAATGGGGAGTTGCGCGATTTCGAACATTGCTGCACCGCCCCATTGCTTAATTACTGCTGCTGTCATTGATTTTGTCATATGTCTCTCCGAACATTATTCATCTCGATCTCCAAGGGGATTGGTTTCAATCAACTGAATTTTCAATTGGGTCTGTGATTGCGCCAAGGGTCCGCTGGTGATCACGTCGAACTAGCGGTTCTTTCCTTGGCGCATTGTGACGGTTACCTGTCAGAACCGCGTCAACCACTCGGCTAGAGCCTTGCCGATTTCATCGGGATAGTCCTCTTGAACGAAATGCCCCCCTTGGCCAAGAAACGCCGTCTCAAGATTTTTCAGGTTCTTCTGCAAATACTCGGCTTGGGCCATCGGAAGTATCGCGCCTGGATCGACGTGGAACATCAATTTCGGCAGATCACTGGCCAGCAACCACGCGTTATTTGCCGTCGCCACCTCATAGACATCTGCCGGTTCGCCAGCGATTGGAATTTCGCGTGGCCAGTCTAACAATATTTTCCGGCTCTCGGCTGTTGGGTAATAGCGGTTATACTCTGCCATAACTTCATCCGAGAGCGGTCCATTCGGGCTGCCGTATCGCATAAATTGATCCAGTAAAATGTTCTGGTTCATAATCATTTCTTCGCCAACACCGGGCGTGTTCACATTGCGTACGAATTCCGCGAAATCGCCCAGTGACTCGTAGCTTTCGTAGGGAATAAAGCCCGGCGTCATCGCCTCCATAAAGGCAATTGCGGACACACGTTCGGGACGCGTGCGCGCATAGTGCCAGCCCAGACCCGACCCCCAATCATGGATCACCAACACGGCATCCTTCAAATCCAGAGCGTCAAGAAAGGTGAACATATATTCCGCGCTGTCGGCATAGGTATTTTCAAGTGCTGGCTTGTCGCTATCGCCCATTCCGATCAGATCAGGTGCAATCACGCGGTGTGTGGCTGACAGGTGCGGGATGATGTTCCGCCAAAGATAAGAAGAGGCAGGGTTGCCGTGCAAAAGGACAACGGGGCGCCCTTCGCCCTCATCAACATAAGCGATCTTCTGGCCCAGCACTGTCATATAACTTTTGTCCTGCGCTTGATGAGTGTCCGCGAATGCGGGCAGCGACATTACGGATGCGGCTGTAACCAAGGCGGCAAATTTTAGTAAGGTTCTGCGTTTCATAGATATCTCCAGTTTTCTGTTGAGCAATATCTATGTTTCAATTACCTCTTTATAAATTGCATAATTTCGAACATAGTGTTCGCCTGATGAAACATAGGGGATGCGAAATGCGGTCCATCGACTGGGAAATGATGCCTTTTTTTCTGGCTGTTGCGCGCAAGGGAAGCCTGCGCGCTGGGGCTGAGATGCTGAACGCCAATCATGTTACGGTGAACCGCAACATCAAGGTATTGGAAGCCAGCTATGGCGTTCAGCTTTTTACCCGTTCTCGCCGCGGTTTTGAGTTAACCGAAGCGGGAGAGGCTCTTTTGCCAATGGCGGAAGAAGCCGAGCAGGTATTTCTTGGAGCGCGTCGCCGGGTCGAAGGTTTGGATAGAACCGAAACTGGAACGATTAAATTTTCTCTGCCGCCTGCTATGGCCCTTGATGTCGTCGCGCCGATACTGGCGCGGTTTCATCAGGCCTATCCAGGCATCGATGTGGAACTGCGATTGACCGACGCGCAAGAGGATATCAATCAAGCGGAAACGGATGTCTCTCTTCGAGCGGCATATGAGGTAACCGATGACGTCACCGCGCGCAAACTTTACCCCATGGCAATCGGGATCTACGCCAATCAACAGTATATTGATGAGGTTTTACCCACTGCCGGACCCGAGGGTGCCGGATTGAGTTGGGTTGGTTGGACGAAATCACGTGAAAATCCGGCGTGGCTGAAGCAATCTCAATTTCCTGCCGCCGATATTCGCTACTCCTCAAGCGAAACATATATGCACATAAGCCTTCTAAGGCAGGGATGTGGAATGTCATTTCTGCCTGTTGTTTTTGAACATATTTTCCCCGATTTGCGCCAAATGCCAAATACCGAGATTGAATTTGATCGCACCCTATTCATCTTACTGCACTCAGAATTGCGACGAACAGTTCGGGTTCGCAGGTTCGTGGATTTTTTGGCGGATGGGCTTGACGAACTGAAGCCCAAGATGCAAGGGGCACTTTATCAGAAGTAGACCAAGCGCTACGAACCTGAAAACGGCAATCAAATCTTTGCCAATGACCGGCCTGTGCGATGGCCAAAGTGCAGCTTCGGATAACAGGTCTCAAACCCGACCTTGGATGCGGCGTATCATTTTATGATACAGGCCCAACTGGACCGAGCGTGCACATTTGGGCGTTACGAACAACAACAAGGGAGCATTGAATCTCATTCACCCAAGTTTGGTGATTTTGAACTGGTAAGATGCGGACTTTGCTGACGTTCAATGCACTGCGAAAACCCCGGCCAGTGAGAGACCGTTGCTAGCGTCGAGGGCCACAAGCGGCCATCCGAGCGGTTCCAGCTGAGGTTGAGAGCAAATATTATAAACTATTATGAAACTGCCATCAGAACCGGATATCGTCCTTATCCAAGCACATGGCCGCCTTCGCCGGGTGACCCATGTTTGCCGTTCGGGCCAGTTGGAAATGTTGGCAGCAGATGGCACTTCGCAACTTCGGACATATACAGAGCATGCATTAACTGGCGATCGTTCGGCCTACGCGAAGAGCGCAAACTGGCAGGTCACTTCTGATTTTCTCCATATTCCTGAACAGCTACAGCAGGCCTCATTTCAGCTCAGGGCATTCTAAAGCCTGATTCACGGTTCGGCTGACTAGTAACTTTGGCGGATTACGCAGTGTTTGAAGTATAACGCAGCTCTTTTCAGCGGCATTGAGAAGCACTGCCAGAGATTTATCGGGAACATCTGATGAGGTTTTTATGTCAACCTCGACATGAACGCTCTGGAATCCAACAGGAATCTGATCGTTCATCATTAGTGTTCCACGGACGTCGGCCCCTAAGCTAACCTTTACCTCAAGATTTTTGAGTTCCATTTTCATCAGATTGGCGATCATTCGGATCGCGGTATCCAGACAACTCGCTAGAGCCGCTGCTAAAATCTCGCCGGGGCAAGGAAAGTCACTTTCCCCGCCAACAGCCTTATGCACAGAGATTGGCAAGTCGATGGGAACATCAACACCGCAAACAACATGGCCATGGATCGGATGGCATGCCCTCACCTGTCGGTCAATGGTTCTTGCGTGATCATCCACCCACGCAGTTTGAGGAGCTTTGGCATAGAGCGCTCGCAATCGGGCTTGCCGATCACGCACATTAATGCCTTCAGATGCCTCAAAGGATCGGATATGGTTCAAGTGTTCCGCTTGCAATGCCATTTTTAACGCTCCTTGCCAATGCCAGGGATAAAGGGACCGACCTCCCGGCGATAGGACTGATAGTCCTCGCCTAGTTCAGCAATCAGGTCTTTTTCTTCCAGTAAAAGAACGGCCATTACAACATAGATTGTGGTGACAACAGCGAAGAGCAGATGGCCAATACTCATTAACGGAGTTGCCCAGAACGCTAACAAAAAGCCAGTCATTAAAGGGTGGCGAACCAAGCGATAAAGAGCCACCCGTCTAAAACCACCTGCCACAAACTCGCGATTTCTAAGGTTCGCTAAAACCTGATTGAGGCCTAATAAATCGAAATGACTAGTCATGAAGGTTGAGCTTAGGACAATAAGCCATCCGACCCAATAAATACCCACAAGCGCTAGGCCCAATGGAGTTCCAGAAACATCCCAGACGACCCTAGCCATCGGCTGCCAATAAAAGAAAATCAGGCACAAAGCCAGAGAGGACAGCAACACATAGGTGCTCCGCTCTATAGGCTGGGGTATAATTTTCTTCCAGATGAGTTTGAAACCGGGGCGCGCCATCACACTGTGCTGAAGTGCAAAAATCGTTAGCAGCAGTAGATTGATACCAAGGCTCGGTAGAAAAGCCCCAGGCGATCCTGAATCGATCCCCTTTGGCACAACAATGTTGGCTACAAAGCCAATGGCGTAAAGAAAGGTGAGAAAAAAGACGATGTAGGATAATATTCCATAAGAAAATGCAAGAGCGCGTCCCATATTAACCTCCAGGTTCCGTACGCCGCCTTGATCGCAGACGTTGACATAAAGGTGCGCTTGCTCTCTTGATTAAGAAAGTTCGGCTTTAATAGTAATTCACTACGGATTCCATAGTTGTTTTGTAAAACGGAGTTCATTACGTTCAGATTATGAAAACTTCCCGTAAGATCTTGCCCGGCAGCTTGTGTCCTGCGATAGCTTCAGCCGATGTTATCGGTGACAAGTGGGTTCTTCTTATTCTGCGTGAATTGTTTCTAGGATCTACGCATTTCAGTGACTTTCAACGGGCAATACCACGCGTGTCACCTTCGATTTTGAGCAACCGCCTCAAGTCGCTAGAAGACGCAGAACTTATTCTACGCAAAACCACTGAAACTGGCCGAACAAAGGAATATCGGCTTACCAGATCGGGAAGGGAGTTGGGGCCGATCATCGATGCCATGGCTGTTTGGGGGCTACGTTGGCGAAGTCGCCGTATAATGGAGCAAGACTGTGATGTTGGCGCGTTCATGTGGGACTTCCATCGAACTCTGGCAACAGATGCGATGCCGGGCGGCGAAACAGTGATCCACGTGCACATTATCGATCAAAGCAGGCTCGGTAGCTGGTGGATTTTAGCGAATGGCAAAACCGTAGATCTATGCACAGATGATCCGGGCCACGATGTGGATGTCTATATCAGTGCGCGGCTTGAGTGCCTAGTATCCATTTGGATGCGCGATATTTCAATCAACAAAGCAAAAGCGAATAACGATTTATACCTTGAGGGCTCCAGAGAACTGGTTCAATCTGCTCAGGACTGGTTCGCCTGTTCTCCTTACTCGAAAATTAAACCTGCCCCGAATATTTGATCTCGGTAAACCGCTACTGTTCAATACCTGCTGGTCGTTTAAGCAGGGTACTGCAAGAAGGCGTTGAGACCTACGATCACATTCTCCACCTCCACAATCGCTCTTAATCGGCAGGAGCTTGCTTTGCGTGTATGTCTTCAAGGTTATGATTGCTGCAGCAACATTGGTAACTATCTGCTCCCCGCCGAAGCCATATGGATGAGATATGGGGCTAAACACCTCAGCAGCGAGTGCCGCTGCTGAGGAAGCGTTCAAAGATATCCCTAGCAAGGCCCGCAAGCGCTATTCCGCAGAAGACAAGATCCGTATCGTGCTTGCCGGATTACATGATGAAGACAGTATTGCTGAGCTGAGCCGGTAAGAAGGTATCTCGCAGAGCTCTACTACAATTGGTCCAAGGAAGTTTCTTGAAGTAGATAAGAAATGGCTTGCTGGGGACACCGGCAAGGGCCCTGTTGCAAAATACCTTAGCGCCTACAGAAAAAGGGCCAAATGCGGCCATTCGAGCTGTTCTATCAATGGTTGAAGCGGCCTGGATGGCAGGCTGTCAGAGTTCCCGAGACTGCTTTCATTTCCTAGACAAAGTTCACGGTACTAATGAAAAAGGCCGTGCTCAGGATGGGGGCAAATTAACAGAGATGGCGCATATGAATTTTTGATGATTGGAGAGCACTTGCCCACCACCTAAGTTTTCAGGTGGCGGGCAGGTTTATGTGGGGTAGTTGGCCTTGCTCAGGCAGGAGAATGGTCAGAACTTCAGAGCAATGTTCGCTTTGAGTCCCTGATCAGTGAAGCTGGAACCGAACTGGCCATCGTATGCCAGACCCAAGGTCGTGCTATGTCCCAAATCCACCGATGCTCCCAGATTCAGCAGGAGGGCATCTCTGGCAATCGGGATACTGGCAACGGAGAAGTCATCGCCTCCGGCAAAGGCCTGATTGACAACAGGTGTTACATCGCCAAACGCATGCTGCCAGGCAGCTTGTGCTGATAACTTCGCGGTGAATTGACCAAGGTTCGCCCGTGTCTCTGCCCGCAGCCCGATACTGGTGAAGGTGCTGTCCATTGTCTGGCGATCAGCCTTCAGCGCAGCAGAGCCACCGGTTTCGGAGTACCCATCGCTGGACAACTGGACGTAGGATATACTGGCAAAAGGCTCCAAACTGGTTGCTGCAAAATCAAAACGGTACCCTGCTTCACCAAAGATCTGCGCAGTGTGCGCCGTATAGGACCCTGACAGGTTCTCAGTAAAGCCAGTGAAGGCGACCGAACGGGTCGTGTCGATATCATGCCATGCATAGCTACCACCTGCGCGCACCCCCAGAGGCCCAAACTCTGTGCCACCATAAGCACCAAGATGCAGCGTATCTGCTGTCGCTGAGGACGTTCTGCCATTCACTTCGAAACTGCTGTTGTCGTAGCCACCGAAAAAGCCAAAGCGGGAACTTTCACCAATCTGGACATCTCCACCTAGAAGGAAACCGCCGATTGACCGATCAAGCCTTGCGGCATTGCTGTTTCCACTCCAGCGTCCCCAGGACCCAAAACCTTGCCCCCAGAACGTGAGGCTTTCGCCAACGCGCTTTTCTACTTGCTCTTGTCCATCCGCTGCAACGGAATCCATTGCAGCACGCACACGATTGAGGGCTGCCTCGCGGGCAAAACGGCTATCTTCAATCAGCGCTGTTTTTATTGAGGCATGAGCTTCGCCTGAAAGCTGATCGAGTGCTCCTGCTGCATCCGCATTGGAAAGGTTCAAGACTGAATTGAACAAGTCTCCGATGCCAAGTGAGAATGCACCCTCACCCGCAGCGCACTGATTAGCACTCATCCCGGGCATGCAGAACGAGCTAGATACTAATTGGGAACTCAGATAAACGTTGTTGGCATCATAAGAGAGAACAAAATCAAGGAATGCGAAGTCATCTGTTGGTGCGGGTGAATCAAACGTTCCGGAGACGCCCCCTACAGCGCTCATAATCGTATAGACCGTATTTGTAGTGTAGGTTGAGCCATCGTCGGTTCCGTTTTCCGGCTTCACATGCACCGTACCACCATTGATCGTCACAGTACCGCTGGCGGCCAGCAGATCGTTGTTGATGCCTGCCACGTTGCCCCCATCGTTCAATTCAACGTCAAAGGTTGATCCACTATTGAAAACAAGAGAAGTCGCATTCAGAGTCCCAACGGAGTTTCCCGGTGCGACTACAGCACCTGATTGGAAAGCAACAGCCCCTACAGTCCCCGAGCCACCAAGGGTGCCGCCATTGACCGTAACATCGCCAATGGTGCCATTAACAACCAGCTCGCCACCGGAAACAATGGTGTCGCCGGTATAGGTGTTGGTGCCGGTTAGGATAGTGGTGCCTGCAAGCTGATTGACACTGCCAGTCCCGCTAATATCTGCGGAGAAGGTGTAGTCACTATCCGTGTGGTTGAAGTTGATTACCCCGGTACCGTCACCAAATTTAACTGCTGTGGCATCCAGACTGCCTGCGGCCTGCGCGGTGTCGCCAGCGGCAGCCCCAATATTGAGCGTGCCATGAGAACCTGTCACCCTGCCCAGATAAACGCTGTTCTCCACATCAACCACGCCACCATCTGAGATCGTTAGGGTACCGTTTCCGAGCAATCCGATGTTCATATAGTGGCTGTTTTCCCAGAGAGAACCAACTCCGGTCACGACTACGTCCCCCGAAGAACCAGCTTCAGAACCGATCCCCCCTTTTTTACTGGTCACCCGACCACCTTCGCTAATGGTTAGAGTTCCGACCCCATAACGTCCCACGTAAAGGCTAGTCCCGCTTGCATCCAACCCGAAATCGTTCTTCCAATGCGACCCTTCTCCGATTACCTCCACTGTTCCGGTAGAGCCTGCAAAAGTGCCAATCTGGCCATGCATGCCGGAAACTAAACCGCCCTCCAAGATATTCAGGGTTCCGTTTCCAAAGCGCCCGACATAAAAGCCGTTGGTAGTTTGCAGGCGCGAAGAAGGCCCTGTCACTGTTGCAGCCCCATAAGAACCTGAGCTTTTCCCGAGAAAGGTTGAAAGACTGGCGGACACATCGCTGCCATCAACAACGGTCAGAGACGCTGTTTCAGGTCCACCAACGCTAATAGTTCGACCGGCCAGAGTGGCGCCATCCCTGAACTCCAGCGCTCCTTCTGAAACAGTGGTGTCGCCACTATAGGAGCTGTCACCCGTCAGGACGAGTGTTCCAAGACCAGTTTTGTCCAGTGATCCAGTCCCGGTCAGGTTGGAGGTAATGGTTGAGGTCAAACCGGTGCCCGAGCTGGTTCCGTCCCCAACCCTGAATGAAACGGTATCAGCGCCAGCACTTATGATGATATCGCCTCCAGTTATGCTGTAACCATCGGAGGCAAACTGCATGCCTTTGGAAATTGAAACTCCAGCACTATCCACTGTGACTATGCCCGTTGTTCCCTGGAAAATCAGTGTGCTGTCCGGTTGATAAGGTGCGCTTGCTGAGCCAGTGGCATCGGTCCAGTTGGTTCCCGCAGTGCTCCAGGTGCCAGAACCACCATGAACGGCTCCATCAGCACTTGTTACCGCTCCGTTCCAGAAGCTCAGCTGGTCCGGGTTCACCAGAAGGTTGACCTGTCCGGCTGTTGCTGTCTGCACGTTGTAAAGCAAGCCCGTGGGCGCGGTGCCCACCACCAGACCGTTATCGGTCAAACTGCCACCATAGGTGATCAGGTTATAGACCCCGGCGTCAAAGCCACCTGCATCGGTAACGTTGAGCGATCCATCCAGCGTCAGATCACCGCCAACGGCGATGAGGTCACTGTCTACGCCTGCTGTGCCGGATGGAGATCCAAGCTCAAAATCCAGAACGGATGCGGAGGTCAGATTAAGGTCACCGCCAATTGTCAGCGTACCCGGACTGTTTCCGGCAGAGATGGTTCCGCTTGTGACTGTTGCCGAACCATTGATCGTGCCCGAACCGCCAAGGGTGCCGCCATTGATTGTCACATCGCTAATCGAACCATCAACAACAAGCACGCCTTCCGAGACAGTTGTACCACCGGTGTAGGTATTGGCACCGGAAAGGGTGAGCGTGCCGTAATCAGTTTTTTCCAGTGAACCGGTACCGGTCAGGTTAGATGCAACGATTGCCGAATATCCCGCGCCCGCGGAGGTCCCGTCTCCGACGCGGAATCCAGCTTCTCCTGCCAGTGTAATATCGCCACCAGTCACTATATAGCCATCGGCAGCAAACTGCATGCCCTTGGAAATTGAAACCCCGGCACTATCCACTGTGACTGTGCCCGGTGCTCCCTGGAAAATCAGCGTGCTGTCTGGTTGATAAGGTGCGCTTGCTGAGCCAGTGGCATCGGTCCAGTTGGTTCCCGCAGTGCTCCAGGTGCCAGAACCACCATGAACGGTTCCATCAGCACTTGTTACCGCTCCATTCCAGAAGCTCAGCTGGTCTGGATTTACCAGAAGATTGACCTGTCCGGCTGTTGCGGTCTGCACGTTGTAAAGGAAACCTGTAGGCGCAGTGCCCACCGCCAAACCATTATCGGTCAAACTGCCGCCATAAGTGATCAAGTTATACACCCCGGCGTCAAAGCCACCTGCATCAGTAACATTGAGAGATCCATCCAGCGTCAGATCACCGCCAACGGCGATGAGGTCACTGTCTGCGCCTGCTGTGCCTGACGGAGAGCTGAGTTCGAAGTCCAGAACGGATGCGGAGGTCAGATTGAGGTCACCGTCGATGGTCAGTGTGCCAGGGCTGTTGCCTGCAGCAATCGTTCCGCTTGTGACTGTTGCAGAACCGTTGATCGTGCCCGATCCGCCAAGGCTACCGCCATTGACTGTAACATCGCCAATGGTGCCATCAACAACTAGCTTGCCTCCTGAAACGGTAGTGCCACCGGTATAGGTGTTGGCACCAGTCAGGGTCGTGGTGCCCGAAAGCTGGTTAACCCGGCCGTCTCCTCTGATCTTTGGCGCGAACACGTAAGCGGTATTCGTGTGGTTAAAGTTGATCACCCCGATACCGTCACCAAATCTAACTTCCTCTGTATCAAGGGTGCCTGCCTTCACAGCCGTCTCACCTGCTGCAGCGCCAATATTGAGTGTGCCTTGTGAAACGGCATCGTAGGCCAGCTTGACTTCACCATCTACATCCACGGTGGCGCCATCCGCGATCGTCAGCGTCCCGGGCGCACTATCTCCGATGATAATACGATCGCGACTCTCCCAAACGGAGCCTTCTCCCGTCACTGTAACAATACCCGAACTGGTCCCACTGAAGCTGGTACTGTCAAAGCCAATGGTGGCGCGACCAGAAGTGACCTTGCCGCCATTCTCTATTTTTAGGGAGCCGGCACCATACTGGCCGACCAAAAGAGAGCCTGCCTCCCAGATGGATCCGTCATCCGTCACAGTCACGGCACCTGTGGCATTAGGTCCACCTATGACGCTGGCCCGACCACTGGTAGCCCTGCCACCATCGGAAATGGTCAGCGTTCCGGTCCCATACAAGCCAATTATAGAGTTAGTAGCAACATTTAACGAAGCTCCTGAACCCGTCACTGTCACGCTGCCCGACACACGGCCAATAAACATATTTTCGCTATTAACCTCACTGCCCTCTGCAATGGTTAATGCGCCGGTGTCGGCATAGCCGACCCTCAGCTCTTGAGTGTCGGTCAAAACACTCCCGCCGCGCAACTCCAGCGTACCGCCGGAAACTATCGTGTCGCCGGTGTAGGTGTTGGTGCCGGTCAGGATCGTAGTACCGGAAAGCTGATTGACACTGCCATTCCCGCTGATATCCGCGGAAAAGGTGTAGTCACTATCCGTATGGTTGAAGTTGATTACCCCAGTGCCGTCTCCGAACTCAACAGTTGAGGTATCAAGCGTACCGGCCGTAGCAGCCGCATCACCGCTTCCCGCCCCGATGTTCAAAACGCCAGAACCCGTTGAGTTAGAGCCCAGCTTTGTCACCCCGGACACGCTCACTATTGCATCCTCTGAAATCGTCAGGGTACCATCGCCGTCGCGCCCAACAAACAGATTGCTCGAATTGCTCCAGGTTGACCCGGTGCCGGTCACTTCAACAATGCCGGTTGAGTCTTTGTAACGGCCGATAAAGCCGGATATATTACTCACCGTGCCGCCATCAGACACCGTCAGAGAGCCCCCCCCATCGCGACCGACACTCAGATTGCCCGAATTGCCCCAAGTTGACCCGGTGCCGGTCACCTCAACAACGCTGGTTGAGCCTTCGTAACGGCCAACATAGCCGTAGTTACTATTCACCTTACCGCCATCAGATACCGTCAGAGTGCCATTGCCAGATCCTCCAACAGCTAGAATGCCCGAATTGACCCAGATTGATCCGGTACCAGTCACTTCAACACTGCCGGTTGAACCGTCGCTATAACCGATGTGGCCGTAGTTGCCTTTCACCTTACCGCCATCGGATACCGTCAGAGTGCCGTTACCAAAGTCACCGATACTCAGATCCATTGAATTATCCCAGGTTGACCCGATGCCGGTCACTTCAACGGCGCCGATTGATCCACTGTTATCTCCGATATAGCCGTAGTTACTATTCACCACGCCGCCATCGGATACCGTCAGAGTTCCTTCGCCGCTGTAGCCTACCCTCAGATTATTTGCCCTTGCAGTTCCGTTGGTGGTTTTATCCGTTACTGAGGTCGGATTGAGTGCTGTCGTATCGATGTAAACACTTCCTGCCCCATTCGGGATAATGTCATTAGTCCAGTTCTCGCCAGTAAACCAATCGCTTGATGCGCTTCCGTCCCATGTTTGGCCAAGCGCGTTGGTTGCTCCGGACAACCCCAAAGGCCCTGATGCAATTAGCGCAGCCGCAAGATGGGGCGCTCGACTTGCTATAACACCAGCCACTTTGGTCATGCGTCCACCGCGCCGCAGATGGTTCAGAAAGTGCTCAAAACATGTTCTTGTAGGGGGAATAGTCATAGGGCTGTCGGAACTCTTGGTTCAAAATTTTTGATGTACCCATCTCACTCCAAAACCTGATTGTTTTGATGTGAAATGACGCGGAACTTGTCCGTGACCAGCCCAGGAACGCTCGTCAGTTAAACGCCCCCTTAGCTAAGTCGCTACAGATCTCTCTTCCCAATCTTTCGCTAGGCGGCACGCCGATACCGGCGGCAGCGGTCAAAATGCTGACACTTGAATATCAATGGGATAAAATTACAGAGGGATTGTACGTAGTCGGCAGAGCAAAGAATGCTAAGAACTTAGCAATCTGGCTATTTACTCAGATTTGTGCACACGGCATGAGCGAGCAGACCTCAGAGAGACAAATGCTCGGCTCTGGCGGCATCAATCCAGTCTGACAGGGCTTGTTCATCCGGCACGGCAATTGCGCCATACTTCAGTACGATCAGGCCATTTTTTTCCAGCTGTTTGAGCG
Organism: Pseudovibrio sp. Ad13; assembly: GCF_001623225.1. Classification (NCBI taxonomy): domain Bacteria; kingdom Pseudomonadati; phylum Pseudomonadota; class Alphaproteobacteria; order Hyphomicrobiales; family Stappiaceae; genus Pseudovibrio; species Pseudovibrio sp. Ad13. Next base: position 20,412 of record NZ_LMCC01000015.1, read on the forward strand.
CTTTACCCATAGAAACACGTGAGGTGCCCACAGCAATAGCCAACTCAGACTGGTTCCAGTTGAGCATCCCTGGCACTTCTGAAGCTTCGAGCATATTCTGCAAGAACACCGCTGTATAAGCGGGCAAAGGCAGCAAACGCAGATCGTCAAGCATGTTCAGCGCCACATTCAATCGGCTTAACGTCGCTGGCAAAGCTGCGCGGGCGATTTCTGGATGAGTGTCCATTAGCGTCAGAAAATCAGCTTTGTGAACATAGCCGATTGTTGTTTTACCAACTGCTGTAGCATTTTGTGTCCGCTTGCGGCCGGTCAGCACACCTATGATGCCAATGAAGTGGCCCTCACCAAGCACTGCAAGAATTGTTTCCCGACCACTGGGGCTGAAACGCCCCATTCTAACTGCCCCTGAACGCACTATGAGCAGGCGATCACCCTCATCGCCGGTCGAGAAGATCGTGCGGCCGTCCTGATAGGTGTGGCGCTGCTCGACAGCTGCAAAAGCGGCCTCGACCTTTGGACTAAGCAGGTCAAGGAACTTGAGGCTCCCGTGATCCAGCAATCCTGTCATGGACAAGGTTCCTTAAAATGCGTCGAATGCGTACACTTCATCACGTATCCTGAACATCGCCCTTGTTGTCAACACACCATACTGTTAGTTGCAGAGCTTCAATCGTGGCCGCAGTTAGCGATACTCACGAATGTCCGTACATGGTCATGAGTAATTGCAGATCGCCAATAAGAGTTATTGTAGAAGCCTTCGGGTGAACGTGTCTCAACCCATGATGGAAATGTTCAGATGTTCGGTAATTGCCCTTAGCATCAAGCTGATTGAGGTCAATTTCAAGTTGCCGTCTCGCTCTGGATGGAGCTGCTCCGTAACCAGGCAAATGCCCACTAAAGTAACACTGAAACATGCAGTTTATTCGGACATCCAAATACTCAATTGTAGCAGCTATGCAATTCTTATTCTCCTCCCTTCAACCCCGCCTCAATCCTCTCCCCGACCGTTTCTGAGAGCACCCGTATCGGATGAGCATCATGGTTCACATAGCGGTTGGTGATGGTCACGTTGCGGTGGCGCAGAAGATGACTGATGAGGAAAGCGTTGCTACCTGATTGCGCAGCAAATGTACCAACCGTATGGCGTAGATCATGAATGCGCACATCTGGAATGTCAGCATGATGGCGCACCCGCTGCCATGCGTTTTCCACCAGCTCCTTGGTAATATGCCGTGTGGGATCGTTGATGCGGGCAAGTACATAGGGAGAGCCATCCAAGCGCGGTATATCGGAGAGGATATCCAGCACATTCCCACTCACCGGATGAGGTTTGCGGCCATCCCCTTTCTTTGAAGGCAAGGCAATGGCCCCTTCATCAAAGTCCACATGCTTCCATTCAAGAGAAGCGATCTCCATCAATCACGCACCTGTGTAGAGCAGTAGCTTAAGGCAGTAGAGCGCCATCGGGTTCACGGGTGTACGCCGTTTCTCAATATCGTTGCGCAGATGCTTTGTGTGCTCCGGCTTGGCCTTGATGATCCACGGGAGCCCCTCTTTCTCTGCAAGCTCCAGCGTCTTACCCAAGCGCTGTAACTCCTCACCAGATAGAAACCGGTCACGCTCATTTTCCTTATAGCGTCTGATCAACCTCACAGGATTACTGTGCTCAGGTCTCAAACCCCAAACCTCGGCCAGATTGAAAGCCTTGGAGATGATCGCCAGAACGTGGTTTGCTTGTCGCGGAGTTCTGCGCATAGAACGATGTAGCTTGGAGATATCCTGCCGGGTGATTGATGCTAGCTTCGCTTTGCCCAAAGGCTTGCGCACACACCGTTCAAGAATTCGCCGTATCTCGATAAGAGACTTTGGCTTGTTGTGCACCTCAACATGCTCGCTCAGATACATATCAAGCAAGTCGTCAACCGTCGGCGCGTTGCGAATGATCTTGCGATTAACGGTCGGGTCTTCCCCATTGCGCACCTTGGCCAGAATATCGACAGCCAGCCCCCTCGCCTGATCTGGTGTTAGCTCCCCGTATTTTCCGAGGGTCATCCGGCGAGAGCGCCCTTCGAGTGTGCGATATTGAACAATGAAGGTTTTGCGTCCGGTTGGCATCACCTGCAGCCCAAATCCCGAGAGCTTACCGTCCCAGACGAAGTACTTCTTCGCTGTTGGCTTGGCTGCATCGACCGTCCGTTTTGTGACATTGGGCATCAGGCAAAACTCTCCCGCTGACGACCCATGACAAGAACCGCCCACATGCGAAAATAGAAATTAAAATTAGTCCCCGAATGCTACTGTTTCTGACGGCCTGACAGCTTGTGACGACCTTTTGGGCTTCTCTAATGGCCCTGTGCAAAACACGGCCTCATCCCCTTACAGATCGCTTGCGCTATGCCTACCGTTTCTTGTCAGCATATTGTAAGCAAATGTACGAGTTTCGCAGCGAAATGCAAGGTAGGCAGGAGCAAATAATTTTCTACAACTCATTGATTCATAGTACTGAATCGTAGTAGAGTGTAAGTGGACGTGAGTTGCAAATTGCAACTTGTAATCAGGGGGGTGCGGGTTCGATCCCTGCTGCCAGCACCATTTAACCTCGTGTCAGCGCTATGAAAGCAAATGAGAGCATTTGAAAGTGCAATTTCACTCCTCTTTTAGCTCTAGTAATTGTCCTTTCAAATTATGAAAATCAACACTGCAAAGAGAACTTCAATGGTCTGTTTGCTGATGCATTTTTAAATGCCAGTTGGCGCTTTGAAGTAACCCGGTAATTAAATTGGATTAGCTACAGAACTTAATTGAAACACCTAGAGTAGCCGATAAAATATTTTACAAAGAAATATACTAAACTATTATATCGACAAAACTCTAAAACCACGTATTTAAGTAAGCTAAATTAATCTAACTCTGCTACTGCGGGATTTGCTAAATAGTATTCAGAAGTTGCTCTTCAAAATCTGCTCTCCCTATTGTCAGCAAGCATATCTAGTTCATGCATGATGCGACAGGAGTTACAGATGCCCAAAGGACAGTTTCAATCTCATCATGAAAATAGGCCTGGTGTTATTGCAGGTTTTCTCCCGCGGGACTCAAAGCTTCTGGGGAAGTGGCTGGATCATATCAGTAAAAAATCCATATCAGCGTATGGAGAGCAAATTGAACGAGGCTACTCTTTTTTGGAGCCTTCAGTTCAAGCCCTAGCCTTTTTGCTGAATGAAGGTGATCACCTTCATGGTCTTGCGAGCGAGATGATTGAGCAAGGCTGGCAAGTTCACCAAGAAGAAGAACCCAAAGTGGCGTATGGAATTAAATCCATCAACAATATGCTATGCGCGCTCAATTACATTATCAAACATGCACCAATCTTTGATCCGGACTTGCCGCATTCAGCATTTCCAATGTCAGGATTGTTTGTCTACATGATGTGGACACCCGCAGGGAACTTTATCTTTAAAAACAAGCTTTTCAATGATGCCCTGAGAAACATCCTTGATGCCTGGTGTGAGTTTTTAGACTCTCCGGCCTCACTCAGTGTCGTTGTTACCTCAAAGGATGGTTGGCTTTCTGAAGCCTCATGGAAAGCGAACAGCCTGGATCAGTTCGTAACGAAAGAACAGATCGAGAAAGACCCTGTGCATTGGGGATACACGTCGTTTAATGACTTCTTCCATCGTCAAATCATTGCGATCTGCCGACCAATTGATGGGCCGGACAATGATCGAGTGATTACATCTGCTAATGATGGCACCGTTTATCGCATTGCACGTAATGTAAAACTGGACGACGATTTTGAGACGAAAGCCCAAAACTATTCTCTCAAGCAAATGCTTGACGACAGCCCTCTCACAACGCACTTTGTTGGCGGAGATGTCGTTCAAACGTTCCTGAGCGGCAACGACTATCACCGGTGGAGAGCTCCTATCGCCGGTAAGGTTGTCGAAGCTCGGGTCGTAAACGGATACATGTTCTCTGAGCTTTATTCAGAGGGGTTTGATCCATCAGCTGGAACTAAGTCTCAAGGATACGAGGCGATGGTAAACACCAGGGCGCTTATCTTTATCGAGAGCGAAAATCCGGCAATCGGTTGCGTATGCGTTATGCCCATCGGGATCACTGAAATCTCATCTATCTCAATTCAGGTCAAAGTAGGCGATAATGTTCAAAAAGGACAAGAACTTGGGTGGTTCAGCTACGGGGGATCCTCAATGGCTCTTGTTTTTCAGCCCAAAGCTATCAAGCAGTTTACGATTGTAAATCCTCTTTCAGATAACAACTCCGACAACGGGCCATTTGTCAGAGTTGGGGCACAAATTGCGATCTCAACTATTTAAGTCAGTCGTTGTTTTTCTCTTCAGCGCCTGGCGATAATGAAAACCAACGCTAGGTGTGCTTTCGCTAAACCGAAGGACACAGCAATGAAACACCCTCTCCTAGAACTGACTGATAGCGCCTGCGCGGCTCTGGTCGATGCATGCACAGATCGCGACCCCAAGTACATAGATGACGACCTTTCCTGTGTTAAAGCCATCGCTCAAGCAGCTATCAATGTAGAGTTGTTTACAATCCCCCTCTACATGACGGCGCTGTATTCAGTCCAAGGTACACATCAAATCAATAGTAAGGGCAGTAAGCTTTATGAAGGTCGCTGGTGGCCTGGCTCTGGTCCTGCCGCTGACCCTGACACAACAAACAAGCAAGTCTTCAATAAAGTCTACAGCGTGTTTATTGAAGAGATGCTGCACCTTCAACTCGCTTCAAACATGGCAACTTTGATTGGAGTGCAGCCATGCTTCACAAGTCCAGCCTTACAGAACAAAGAGTTTGGATGGACCTGCTATAAGCATGGCAACACCATGATTCCGCACATTTTGGATTTTAATAATTGGATAGATCACCCCGTCTTATGTTCATATGATCCCGACCTAATGAATTTAAAAGGTATGCAAGTGATCCTGCGCGCCATGAACAAAGATCAGGCAAAACTGTTCATGGCAATTGAAGAGACCGTTGAACTCGCCAAGCTCAATCTGGAAAATTCTGAAGTTCCCATACCTGATCCTCAGCCCGATGGTGATAAGACCCGACCAAAGTACTTTGAACCTGCACCATTTGATTGGTTCAAAGCCAACATGACGGAAGCAGATCTACCTCTGTTCGGCTCAATTGGGCATATGTACTTATGTTACTGGAGCTACCTTGAAATTACCTACTCAGATGGAACCAGTTTGCTTGGGCGTCTCTTAGGCTTACAGCGAGACCGGTTCAATAAGCCTGAACAAACGGCTTCACAATATCCGATGATTGATATGAACCTGGAAGAGCTCGACAGCCTAAAGCTCAAGCTCATTAACAACATCAATGCAATCACTGATCAGGGTGAAGGCGGGGATGTTGTCAAAGACATTGTGAGGGTTTGGGGCTTTAAGTCATGGGCCAACACACTTGCAAAAGGCTCAGAAAATCCTCTTGGTTGCGTGAAGGAAAAGTTCCAGCCTAACAAAGAAGCATTGATTGAAGATTATCCTCATTACGATGATCAGGGCAATCAGCTCCCAACGCTATCTGGTATAGCCCGCGCCAGATCTGATGCAGCGGATAAAGACCACTTCGAACTGTTTTCGGAAGTGCTTCAACTCGTACAAAAGCATGATTACATGACATGGGAGAAATGGCACAACCAAAACCATACTTGGACACCAGATATGCTTGGTACCGATGGAGCCCCCAACGTGCCATGTACTGAAGACATAGCAACAGCGCTCAATAAGTTAAAAACCAAGCCTAATACCTACCAAATATTAAGCCAAGCTGCGGTTGGGACGATTAAGGGCATCACTACAGTCTTGAACAGTTACTGGAATAATAGCGATAACACCGAATTTCCCTCTCCTGCCATGGATGGGTCTGGTGATCGGGTTTCTATATGCTGGGCTGTGACCGGAAAAGTGCCCGATCTTGTGACTGGCATTGCCTCACAAAAGGAACATGTTCTTTATCATGCTTGTCAGGATATGGCCTTAAACGGTTCAGATACCGAGACTTGTGCCAGTGTTTTAGCTTACCATAGCTGTAAAGGTTCAAACGAATGCAAGACCCAGGGTGGGTGCGGGTTTGTCCAAAGTGCCAGCGGTGGAGGTAGCTGTGGAGGTTCCGTTGCCAAAGATCTAAAGAGCGCGCCAGCGGACAATAAATGCGGTGGTTTTGGAGGGTGTGCAGTACCAATTTCAGCCTCTCAGCTTTACCCGAAACAAGACGATGGTTGCTATAAGATGCAACTCTATAAATTTGGACCTGCTCCTGATCATAATTCAGAGGCTTTGAAGCAACATCTCCCCTACTCTGAAGGGGATGCCGTTTACGACATAGCATGGCAAGCTTACAGTCATGCGAAGGGGCTCGACCCTGATGCGCATAAAGCACCAAAAGCCAATGATTTGCGGCTGGCGATGCCACCAAGCACATAAACGGGGTCAAATGAGTTCATCTGCTTCATCGAAACAAGGAGCCGCAGATTCAGCGGCTTCCGAATTGAACGAAAATACTGATTATTTAGGATTTGGGGTTGGCCTGCGTTCTCAGCACTTCCCTGAGATTATGGCTTGCGAGAATTTACCTGTCGACTGGTTTGAGATCATAAGTGAAAACTTCATCGACAACCACGGATATGGTCGCAAGGTTCTCAAGGAGCTCCGCAGCAGATGTCCGATTGTGATGCATGGTGTTTCCCTCAATGTAGGATCTTCAGATCCTCTGAACTGGGAGTATCTTCAAAAGCTCAAAGAGCTGGCTGAATTTGTCCAACCATCATGGATCTCTGACCACTTGTGCTGGACAGGGATTCTTGGACACAACACTCATGATCTTCTGCCAATGCCTTTGACGGAAGAGAGCCTCAATCATGTATCCGAGAGGGTGCTGCAAGTTCAGGCCTTTCTTGGACAACCAATCCTTCTTGAGAACCCATCCACCTATCTTGAGTTTCGACAAAATGAGCTCAGTGAGTGGGAATTTCTGTCGTTACTTGTCAAAAAAACAAACTGCCTTTTGTTGCTTGATGTAAACAATGTCTTCGTCTCCTCCTTTAATCATGGCTATGATCCTCTGGAGTATCTGAGGAACATTCCTCACAGCAGCATCCAACAAGTGCATTTAGCTGGTCCTACAAGGGCTGGTAACTGTCTGGTGGATACCCACGATCAACCTGTCCCAGATCAAGTCTGGGAGCTTTACAAAGTGCTCCTAGAGAAAACCGGCCCCGTCTCCACGCTACTGGAATGGGATGCAAACATCCCGGGCTTTTCTGAGGTTGTCGCTGAGTTGAACAAGGCACGGCTAATTTTTGATGGAAAGCCTTACCAGCGACTGGAGAGTGTCGACATCAATCAAGCACCTAGTGTATTCTCGAGCCCGGTTGTTCGATGATGAAGGAAAGTTGTCTAAAGAAAGATACCCAACTAAGGCAGCTACAAAAATGGCTGCAGGAGGTCCTGATAAACCGTGGCGACCTCTATCAAAAACTCTTAGGAGCCGAGCACCAAACAAACCTTACCCTCACAGAAGCTATAAAAGAAACGGACCAATTTCCTGCAATCGAGCGCATCAACATTTATGCCTCAGGATACATTATGCGCTTGGTCGAAGCGCTAAAGGCAGAGTATCCGCTGCTGTGTAAGTTTATGGGAGATGAAGTCTTTGAAGGATTCGCAAAGGCTTACATTGTCACCCATCCTTCGCGTTATTCCAGTTTATATAAGTTAGGAGCTAAACTCCCTGAGTTTCTGGAGGAGACACAACCGAGGGGAGCCAATTGCGCTGATCAAGTCGCTCTATTTAAGATTCCAGCTGAATTGGCGCGATATGAGAGAACGCTATCCGAGATCCTGCTCCATCATGGTATTGAAGGGTATTTTTATTATACTTCAGAAACGTCGATTGCCTTTTTGACATCAAACCACTCTGAGCTATTACAAGCATCGCCATGCCTAAGAATTCTCAAGCTAGAGTACCCAATCCGTTCACTCGCCGTGTCACTACATTTGAACGACACAGTGACAACACCACAGCGAACTGAGAACTGGGTAGCTCTCACACGAAAAGACTACAAGGTCGTTTCATTGCAGATCAATGATTGGCAGGCTGAGTTGTTGGAAGCTTTGAAGTCTCCAACGCCCCTTTATCGAGCGCTGGAAAATGTTAAATCTACAAATATGGCTGAAGTTTTGCTTTGGCTTCCAACTGCGCTGGATTTTGGATTGGTCTATTACCCAAAATAGACCAATCTCAACTATATAAACAATGCATAGTTTTGCTCACCCAGCCGGTATGGAATAATTTGCGACACACCTGTTGCCGCGGTAACAGTTGCTTCTGTTGTCCAACCCATGCAATCGCCGTGTACGCGATTTAAAGTCACCTCACCATTACTCGCCATATACGTCATAAAGTAAGGGTCACCCGGCCCAACCATAAATGGATGTACAATATCCAGCTCTTGGTCATCCTTCAGATGTAAGTGTGAACCGACCTCATTGGTCCCTTCGCTTAGATCATCTGAGAAGTGATCTATATTAACGTTGGGTTTCCATGTATTGGTTTTCAGGAAGAAGTTCTCCTTGCCCCAGGTAAAGAAGGCAAAACGTGTCCAGCCTTTTGCCCATTGGTGAGCCCAGACATTTTCTACAACAAGCGGAGGGCTTTTCCCACCGGACTTTGCCGTGGCTGATATCGTCCAGGTATTCACGGCGCCATCTGTGTTGTTGTAACCAAATACAAAATTCTGCCCCAGATCGACAGCGCATTTTACTTCGCTCAGGTTCGTCGTATAGGGATAGCGTGTATGATAGAAATGCAATGGATATTCGGATTTTAGATCCTTAGTCAAAAGGAAGAAATACATGTGTCCGTTTTTGGCCTGATAGGCGAGCAGATGAGGCTTGTTCATCATGTAAAACGGCTGAATCGAATCCCAGTCTTTGCCAAGCTCAAATGTATTAGGCACTTGCTTGATCCAAGGTTCCTCTTCAAGGAGCTCAAATGTGTCGCAACTTCCACTCCCCTTATTGTATCCCACAAGGACCGTGGTACCGTAATTATCATAGGTAGTGATTGCATCGTAGTTATGGTCAAAAACAGGCTGTCCGACCTCAGACCATTCCATTACGCCAGCTTGTTGGGTTGGTGTCATCGTGTAGAGCGTTGCAGTCATTATTCCCGTCTCCTAGCGTATATCTTCGCTGTAAATTTTGAAGGGAGCCGGATCTACGCCGGCAATCTGATAGTAAGTGCAATGAGCAGGTTGCCCTGCTCCGTTCAGCTTCAAAATCTCAAACCCTCGATTGTACCATTGCTCGACCATCTGCAGATGCGTACCAGGTATAATCGGGACCGGATACACTTCCTCATAGGGCGTTTCTTTCTGCTGCACCGGAATGGCTGAGTGACCTATGCAACGACCTTTTGCGAGCGTTTTGAGAGGATTATCCGGTTCTGAATTATTGGGAGGCCAGCCAGTGGGCCTGAAGTTATCTTCAAATATGCAAAGGTTATGTTCATGCCCCCAGAACCATGCAGCGACCTTATCAAAATATGGTCCAAAGGCTTGCCAAAGAGCGGTGTTTACGCCGGGCCGATTGATGTCACCTTCATAATCTGGAGTCACACCTACAGCAAAACGACCTGAGTAAAGCTGATGGTGCCCGAATAACAATGTACGGCCAGAGAATTGGCTGAGGTGGTGTCGATGCCAGTCCACTTCATCAGGACGCACATACACCATGGGCGGTGGGTTTTGCGGGTCATATGCATCACTCGGATTGACTTGAAGTACACCCAGGGCTTCATCCAGTTTGTCTCCAGCCACCTTCAGATAGTGCCCATGATACCCCGTATCCATGCCTAGGATCTGCCAGGCCCCGTCCTCTGTGGTTAGACGGAAATAACTGGTTTGCTGCTGCTGACTGGGATGGGTTACGAGCTGACCTTCATCAAGGCACCTGAAGTACGGAAATGCTCCGCAAAAGTATTCATGATTGCCAGGCAACGTGTAAACGGGAGGACGGTGCCCTGCAGCTGTAAAAGCCACATTAAGGAGCCCAAGGAAGTATGTATCAAACTCCTGTTCTGTACCGGAATAATAAACATCGCCGACGTGCAAAATCACATCTGGCTTGAACGAAAGTGCTGACGCTAGAACAGCAGCTGCCACATCCGTTCCTGTTCCGATATCACCGATCAAAGCAATGGTCGCGTCCGATGGAAGTTGCCAGGTCACGCAGCCATAATCATAGCTCCCGCCTCCATACTTGGGATCTCGCCAACTCCGGTAATCCAATTTCCCTCCTGAGTGCCCCGGATAGGCCCAGAAGTATTTCACATACTCATCAAACATCTGCTGCCAGGCCGGGTTGCCAAAAGTGAAGTTGTCCAGCTGTGTCTGCATCTGCGCTTCAATTTGCTTATTCCCGCTAAAAACCGCGTGAGCTTTATGATGTGTCAGATAAGCGAGGTATTCTGCTGCTTCCGGGTCACTGGCATTTCGCGTGGTCGGGATCTCAGGTGCTTTACCTTCCAATGCTTTATGTGCGTATGCATCCACGCCCTCTAACATAGGATGAGCGACCGGAACCCCTTGGCGCGGGTCATGATCTGTCATTTTTGAAACAACGCTCGCAGCAGCTGATTTCAACCGAGCCAGATCCGCATTCTCATAATTGACAATGGGTTGCATCATATATCCAAAGTTCGATGAAGCTGAATGTTGAGACTGTTAGGTGCTGTCATGGGTATCCCGGTCCAGTCCTCCCACAACCCATGACCAAGTTCAAAATGCTCGGAAGCTCGGTCCAGCCACATTGTCGTGAAGTCCTTCAGGGGAGCAAAGCAGGTTGAGCTGCCTTTTCCCTTAGGCCAAAGTGTCCACGCGACCAGGTAATTCTCGCCAACGCACAACACCCCCCCCTCTAGCCCACTCATAGGCTGCAGGTTCTTCGCCCATTTCAGGATGTGTGCTCTAAATATTTCTGGTGAGACGTTCTGATTGCGCGCGCCAATATAGTGCACCACATCGCCGGACATCCAATCAGCGGGCGCATCTACAAGGAAATACGGTGTTTCTACTAACAGGTCGGTCTCTGGCAGCAACACTGGAAATTCAGCGGCGCTTCGTGATGTGTCATATAGATCACCATGCAAATTCGTGTAGCAGCGCACAGCGACACATTTGAAAGCATCGTGATAAGTTTGTTGCGAGGTCCAGAACATTAAGGCGCTTTGATCTGGCACCGTTGGTGGTTTGCCTTCATTTTGTGGCAAAGACGGTATGTAAGCATGCAAGCCCGCATTGGGCTGTAACAAGGAGCATCCTGGCACAAACACAGAGCCTAGAAACTCTTCAAACTGCTGCTGTGTCTTATCTTTGCTTCGAAACCCTCGCCAGACATGTACAGCATCGGGTGGGACCTTACGAATTTCATTCATTTTCGGAAACCCTTGTGAACTGCATATTGTATGTATCACCGGGCTTTACGTTTATGCCTGGCCAGTCATCCCAAAGGGCTGCTTGCGGTGGCAATGTTGTCGGAACAGGTTCAAAAACGTGAGACCAATCACAATGTGATTGCAACTGTTCAAGCCCAGGATCAGTGCCGTCACCCAGTTCCCAATACACGATATAATCTGCTCCGATGCAGATAATGCCACCTTGTATTTTTTCGCGCGCCTGCGTTTCGGCAAGGATACTTTGCAGGTTCTGAAACAACTCTGCAGTGTTTGCGCCTGCCGGTAGGCCGCCCACCAGATGCCTTATCTTGCCTTTCATCCAGTCCTGAGACGTGTCGATAAGGTAGTAACATTGGTTTGATACCAAATCTCCGGCAAATAAGAGTGGGAAGTCAGCGCCACTTTCCGGAGTGTAGCAACCACCGTGGGTCAATGTATATGTACGTCCGGCCAGAGTTTTAAAACCATCCCAGTAGGTCTGCTGAGAGTTCCAGAACAAGATTGCAGTTTCATCAGGTACTGTGTCTGGCTTGTTGGTCATTCCGCATGGAATGGTCGGAACATATGTGTCCAAGCCATTTTCGATCTGCATCTGCACGGTTGAAGGAATGAATGTTTCTCCAAGTCTTTGAAAAAACTCTTCTTGCGGAAGGGTAGACTGGCGAAATCCTCGCCATATCCGGACTGCATCAGGAGGTATCTGGAAGGACATGGATCACGCTCCTTCCGACAGGATCTGGTCTGTCACCTGATTTAGAAAGCCGATTGGGAGTGGCTTTTCCTCTGGTTTGCCATAGGGGCAACCGAGAGGAAACTTCCAATGTTCATTGACACAGAACTGACATGGGCCTGCTGACCGAGACAGGTAGTCTCCTTTATCATCCCACGTCAACTTGCCTTCCCGGTACATATATCCGAGCACATCGGCCATGGTGGCATGAGCATCGTAAAAGCTCTTTTCCAGATCAGGCCACACTTCAGGCCATTGGGATTTTATTGTCTTCAGTATTTGTGGTGCATTTTCTGCAGAGAACTGGAAAGCATCATATCCATCGCCGTTACCGGGAACATATGTAATCTCTGGATTGGTCTCCAGATAATGCACACATTCAGGAGACTTTTCTTTCAGTTCAGAAAGCCAATCAGGGCTTAACCGGAACTGAGGCAGGAAGTTCGTATCGTAAGAAAAGTGCGGTGTTACAACGATCCGGGTGTTGATGGCATAAGGTTCACCGTCAATCTCAGTAGAGAATTCAAACATGGTCGGATTGTCATTCTCTGTAGTGAGAGAAAACAGTGTGAACGCGTTGTCATAAGGATCACTCGGCAGTTCAGGTGAGCGCTTTATATGATCCTTGAAGGCATCCCGGAACATATCCCAGGAACTCTCCCCAACCAGAAACAGAACTGCTGGGTTGGTCATAACCAACTGCTTTAAAGCCCACGCATTTTTAGTCACACAGTTGGAGATGATTATATCTTCGCTCTCCTCCGTGCCCCCCAGGAAAGCGGGTTTCCAATGAGGAGAGGCGCAAGCCACCATGTCTAACTGACAGACATCTTCACCGATCTTCAGATCAGCACTCTTATGGCCTTTCGCTCGTAAATAGTCCGAGAACTCGTTCAGGCTTGGGACGAACTGCTCGTAATATGTCTGAAGTTCCTGATAAACTTCCAGATTAACACCGGCAGGCATTTGCATCTTGGAGATGACAATGTCGCCCTTTTCGAACTTGTTGTCCGGACTATCATGATTGAAGAGAAGCACATAACGCGGCGTACCAGTGGGACGCTCTAATGTGAGTGTAATTTCTGTACCGCTGTCATAGTCAATAATCACGTCATAAGGAGAGCCAGCATGGTCTCTCTCAGCTGATTTAATGATGCCATCTTCAGCTGCAATTACTTGATCCGCAATCACAACTAAATCGGCTGTGGGTGTCACAGAGCTTCCTGCGATCAGATATTTTTTGACCTCTTCAAAGGCAAATCGTTCCTGGTACACATTACGGTAGCGATAGTAGTACGCATACTTGTCATAGCCATCGGTTCCATCATCACTGGTAAAGTCGGGATAGGCCCAGGACGTTCCAGTAATGCCCGGACTAAACGCTGTCAGGTTCGGGTTGATCCCTAAAGTCATGATGGGAGCTTTTCGGCATCCATCCATGATCTCACCATTTGGAAATCCGGAGTTTCGCGTGATCCCTTTCACCCAGGGATACATTTCAGGTGTTCCGGAGGGATCCGCAGTTTTAGGAAAGTCCGACAAAAAATCATAGGTTGGATAAGGACCGTAAACCTGATCCTTGGGATTTGGAGGCCAAAAGAATGAACAGGTGCCGCACGGGCGAACATTAAAGACCAGCTCTACCTCCATCGGATTCTTTGGCTGGCGCGGATTGGTTTGCCGCGGTGGCGTATAAGAACTGGTCATCACGTGCCCTTTCCAGTGGCTGTTTGCCCCTTCAAATCAGTATCAGCTGCAATGGTTCCCCAAGTAAGCAGAGCACCATTCATGGAAGTGTAGAAGCCGTAATGCTCATAGATTTCGCTGGACCAATTCTCGCGCAGCTCTTGCGGAATTGCTTTACCAGAAGGCGTTTGTGTTGGAATTACGGTGTCAGACATATTGCGGACAAATACATAGTCAACGTGATACTCCCCCGCAGCATAGCCAACCACAGCGTCATCCATCTCCAGCGCACTGTACTGCGCGGTATCGTCTCCATCTGAGATGAAGTAATAGTCCGTTGTGAGGAGCGGAATCCCCTTCTTGTCGAGACCTTTAGGTGCCCCCAGTTCTTCAAGAGCTGCGTTCATCATGTCGGCAACGGTAAACTGTCCTGCCCAGTCTGGATTGCCTTTGTCTGAATCGTAAATAGCCTGACACAGAAGGTATTCAAGATAAGGCTGTGTCACGACAGAACTCAGCTTGAAGAGCAGATTCATTTCAATGATTGAGTTCATTGAAAGGTCCGGATACCAGTTGGTGCAGGCAACTGTTTTGTCATTCAATCCGGAACCAGTATTTTCAGACAATTTCAGCTTGATTTTGCCTGTATTTGTAATCGCCGCATCGCCGAGCTTTTCGCTTATGGTCGCTCCGCCAGCGGTGCCAATTGAATAAAGCCGTTGAGGGGATGCCTCTTTTAGTACGAAATGCACCATTGCAATCAACCCATCTGCAAAAGGAGGATGCGACAGGTGCGCATCTGACTTCCAAAGCAATACCTTCAAATCTGCTCCTGCAGCGTTTCGGATAGATACGACCCGATAGAACCCCCAGAGATTGTAAGCTCCCTTCACGTACTCATCATTGGATCTTAGGAACCACCCTTTTCGGAACTCATCTGATGAGACGTAGGCCTCCTTATCAGAAGCCACGAATACATGATCCAGCGCGTTCCACTCAGTATCTGTCCAGGTCATCACAACGATATCGACTTTAGGCAGTGGCGAATTCTTGTCTGGATTGCCAATATCCACGTTTGCAGGAGCGCTTTGCTCTACTTTTGACCAGTCAATAACGGGAAGTGGAGGTAAAGTTCCCGGACTTGAGCAAGCTACACTTTTAGCGTCCGTATAACGGTTTTTCATAGCAAAGCCTCTCTAAGCGTTTTGATTTATAAAACGGGGACCGTAGAAAACCGGAGCAGACAAATCTGTGTAGCGTGCCATGATTTTGGCTTCATCACCGTACAGCTCTGGCAGTCGAGCAATCAGGTTTGCAGGAACCTGAGAGCGCATGATGTTGAAGCAGGAAAGCACGCGTAAATCTGTCATCGCAGCAACAGCTTTGCCAAATGTTGGCCAGGACTCTTCAGCTGGACCATTCCACATCAGATCCAGATCAGTCATGATCTCAGTGTATTTGTCATCAAACGCACAGAGGTTGGATTTGACCGATGCTCCCTCTGGATCAAGTTCGAGTAGCTTCTTATAACCATCACGAGGAACCGCGAGCACATTGGTCACGTTTGGCCAGGGTATTTGGTGACCCTTGAAAAACTCTGTTTCTGTCTCAGGTGTGAGTTTGGGCTCGGGTGTTGGAACGAGAAGTTGTGCACCGTAGTAGATCTCAGCAAAACGCGCATAATGGCTCCCCTCGCCATCAAAGTTCTGCGCGTAAAGATCCTGAGCATTGCTCCCTTCGCCTTGCTCAATGATCTCGTCAATACCGTCGAGGAATTGCTGAACAGGCGTTCGTTTATCCTCGATAGAAAAGACGGTGAAGCCAATGTTGTCTCCAACTTGGTTAGGAAAGGTATTGGCCTGAGCTGAGAGCACCTTTTGAGCGGAGGCATTAATTTCATTCACATTTGCGGTAATTGCTGCTTTTATTTTTGAATAGAATGCACCAATGGAAGGGTATTTCTCGTCTCTATATTTTTCAGCTAACAGACTGATCGGCGTCTCAAGTCGTAAGAAATTCCGCAACTGGTTCTTACTTAACTGCGCAAAAACAATCGGCAGATCAGGCTCCACACCACCAGGCAATCCTTCAGAGGGAGAGAGAGGATCCAGCTTCTTAATTGAAGGCTTTTCCCCGAGAGCTGCCAATATATTACAACCGATGGCCATATGAACCATCTCTTCCATCACGACGGAACGGATCAGGTTGTAAGTTGTGTAGTTTTGAACCTCTAAGGAAAACATTGCGGCTAGATATAGCGGCAGGGTTGCATGCTCCAAAGCAACGGCTGACTGCAGCGAAGCTTTAATCCATTCCAAGTCTCGATCTTGCGGGGGAACTGAAAGCAGTTGTTGGTCCACAAGTGGCCTCCCTCTAATAGCAAAAGTAATGCATACGAGAAAAGCCGCACCGCTCCTCTTCGAGGATGACTAATAGTCCTCGAATAAAGCAAATTTCCTTGAGCTGGGTGCATTCTTTTCACGTGGCCGGAAATTGTGCTTGCAAAATACGTGACTTTAAAAATATAAATCAATCATGCAATTGGAACGTGACAGTTATCACAGCTTTTATATTTCATTAACTTCAAGCAATTCATCATTTACGACTAAAAAGGCATAATAAATTTTGAAATTACTTTTAATAATCATAAATATAAAAAAATATTACTTGTCACTATCAAAAAAAAGATTAGTTGAGTTCAGCTGTACTTTATTGCCCCCGATGACATGCAGCATAAAACTCGCATAACTCCCTGCACCACATGTTGCTATCATCTTTAATCGACGCTCATACAGCCAGATTACATACAGTTAATTGCCCCATCTCAAGCACGTATCATCGCAGTTGAGCCTATGATGCCTAGTCAGAATTTCCTCTGACAGGAAGGAATTCCGCGTCATTTCTTTATAATGTATTACCTATCAAACCGGAGTACATTACTCAGATCTTAATTCCCAGACGTCATCTAGATTGAGCGCCTTGGACATGGCCACAGAGGCTTCATTTGTTTGCCGAGGTCTGAAGCTCAGCGCGGGTTGAAAGTTCGCAACATCCCTTATCACCGTTCTCACTACATTTTCGGTTCATCGAAAATTTATGAAGTCAGCAGAAATCATGACACCATCCAACACAGCCCGAGGGCAAGTGTCAATAAGACTATGAACACGGTTCAATATTGGAAACTGGTTTTGTACGTTCCATGATTGCGGACTGAGTGAAATTTCACAAGTCTGCTACCCGAACCATGAAAGCAAAAGCTCAATGAAAGAGAATAGTCCCATGAAACAACCCTTCCTCACGACTTCGGTACTGGCCTGTCTGACCTTGGGTTCTCTGGTTCAGGCGAGCTTCGCGCAAGAAGCTTCCTCAAACGACTGTTCTGTTGCGGAGTTCACCATGGGCTTGCGTTTCCAGCAGCAATCAGCGGAAGTTCGGGCACTACAGAGACAAGCCTATAACATTGCTACGCAGAAACTTGCAGCTGTAGTCGAAGCGGCAGATGATCCTTCGAAACTGGCAATTGTTTCAGATCTGGATGAGACTGTGATTGATAATAGTGCCCTGTTGGCTCGTGATCTGAAGAACTGCCATACATATGATGTATGGGACACTTGGCTCCCCTGGGAGCGAGATGGTAAGCCGACATTGATCCCTGGAGCAAAGGAATTCTTAAACTACGCAGATGAACTGGGGGTTGCTATTCGCTATATTTCAGACCGCTCGGACAAACAGAAAGATTACACACTGGCCACATTGAATGAGCTGGGTTTACCACAGATCAGCCCCGAGACTGTTCTTCTGCTTGGACCACCCAAAGTGGAGCGACGTGAGATTGTCCGGAAGGATCACCAGATTGTTCTGATGCTGGGAGATACATTGCATGACTTCGACGGTGGTTTCCGCAAAACTCCTCTGGATCACCAGAAATCTCTTGTCGATGAGAGTGCCGCTAAATGGGGTACAGAGTGGATCGTTTTCCCTAACACCGCATACGGCACGTGGTCCGAAGCTCCTTTGACCACATGGAGCGATGAGACCATCATTGAAAAATGGTGACTAGATCCATTTATCTTTTTCAAATCGCTAGATTTTCCGGTGATTGATTGGTCTTAATGCCCAACTAAAATGCGAACAAGTGGTGTCAGCGACCCATGTCTTTGTTGGTTTGCGAAAACATTCGAAGGTCTATGAGGTGAGCATGGCACCACTTGTACAGCCTTGCGCAGAAAGACAAGCTGGGAAGTTCGTTTACGGTGCAGGATTTTCTTTTACCGAAAAGGAGGATTGAAACACCACATGTGTTGTTCCCGGATTAGAAGCGCATATTAAAGCTGTATACCCGCAGTGTCTGACTGTTTTCTCAGAGCATGATGATGACTGCACTAAGTGATTACTCAAGCCCTTTAACGTATAAAGGTCAGGCAACACAGTGCCTCAAAGGCATTGGTAACCCGACCCTATCTCTTGAATTCTATACGTTTACACTTGAAACTTCAGAATGAGCTGCGTCGAAGGCTTCACGAAGGGAGCTTTCTTTGGAGCGATCAAGATTTGTTCGGATGATATGACCGCCCTGTTGACCAAGCTTTTCAATGACTTTGTCGGATACTTCCTTGCGGACCATCATAAACAAAGCTGCCTGCCCTGGTTTTAGTACAGAAGCGACGTCCTTCATGAACTTGTCGTTGATACCATAGTCACTGAGCGCCCCGCCAAGTGCTCCGGCTGACGCCCCGGCAACGACACCTAGAAGAGGGTTCAGGAAAATTAGACCAATCAGCAATCCCCAAAATGCGCCTCCAGCGGCTCCGGCAGTCCACATGTTGACCATCTGGTTTAGCTTTATTTTTCCATGTTCATTTGCTTTGGCGACAACTGCATCTGCAATTTCCACCATATACTCGTGTTGTAGTTCTAACAGTTCTTCGCGTGCTTTTTCTGCTTCTGCTTCATTATCGTAGCCAATGACGATCAATTCAGACATTTCTATCACCTTGTTTTAGTCTTTAAAACAAGCAAACAGGCTTGAACATCAATCATTGGGTTTGGTCGATCGCACAGGCCTGTGTTGTTTGCTGGCAAGCTATGGAGCAGATGAAGGTGCTGTGTCTGTTAGCTGGTTAACAGACTGCCGAATATTTTAGAATTATGTTGGGAGCTTTGGAAAAGCGTGTTTTTCTAACAGAACTGTATTGAAGAGTGTGCATCTGTTTATTCTGCGTAACTCGGAGTAGCGTCGGCCAGTTCTTCAAGTTTGTTGAGCTTGATAATGCTTAGATAGCCATCTTCCAGTTCAATTATGCCTTGTTTTTTAAAGTCATTGAGAGTGAGGTTGACTGTCGGTCTTGAACACCCAACGAGGGTTGCAATTTCGCCTTGTGTTAAACGCACATTGATGCTGATGCGATTGTTTTGTTCTTGGCCAAGATCATTTGCAAGCAGGCCTATCATTTTTGCTACACGCGATGTCGCACTTTTAAAAATCAAATCTTCAGCTCTGGTCTCAATCCGTTGCAGGCGCTTTCCGACCTGTTTGGATATTGCAAAACTAAAACTGGGAGCAGTTTGCATTAGTTCGATGAAAACCTTTTTGGGGAGTTTTAAAACACCGCATTGATCAATTGCGACTGCAAAGCTTTCCCGAGTGTCATTGTTAAGTGCTGATAGCTCCCCAAAGACTTCTCCAGGCTCCACAAAGCCAAGAGTGAATTCACCGCCGGAGTTCGAACAGCGGTACAATCTCGTTAAGCCCTTTTCCAGCAAATATACAGTGTCAGGCTCGATCATAGGAGAGAAGATCGTTTCCTTGTCCTGAAACACCTGAGTTCTCGAGGCTGAACGAATACTTTTGACAGTGTCATCTGGTAGTGCGTCAAGCCAGTTAATCGTTGCAAGATGCCAGTGCGACAACTCCCCCCCCTGTCATCAATAGACGAACATTCAGTAAAAATAACTTCTGAGAACACATTTTATCTGCACTCAAGTGTCTTGTTATCTGCCATTTGGGACGAAAACAACAAATTAAATAATGTTAATTTTGAGCGGTTTTAAGAGCAACTGTTGGCCAGCTAACAGCGAGCGCATGGGCGGGCTGCTAATGGTTTACCTGTAGGTTTGGAGTTCGACCTACCTATTAGAAACATTAGATAAGTAGCCTTGAAGGGAACGTTAGCTCATGCTGCTTTTGGGTATAACACTAGCATTATTGCTTGCAGGTGGAAGCAGCGTCTACGCAGATGAAGCTGCCACATCAAAGCGCGATATGTCAAAACTCACTTGTGGTGAGTTTTTGGAGATGAGCGCGCCTGATGCGGTTGTGACACTTTTCTGGATTGATGGATACCTATCCAGCAAAAACGATGCGCCAGTATGGGATGCTGAAACTTTTGTGGAGCATCGCGACAAACTCGTAAAAATTTGCGCCTCAGAAGATGGCAAGGAGAAATTCCTCTTCGAAGAAGTGGAAGAACTAAACTAGATCTGCCGTGAAGTGGGACTGCCTAGCAGTCTCACTTTTGGTAAACTGATGCCTCCCGTTTCGGGACGTTGCTCCTTGAACACCAATCAGTGATGCAACTTTCCCTCGCTTCTTGTCCTCTGATACAGCATCCCACAATATGAAAACTCAACGCGCCAAAGGCGTGCAGCAAATAGGTGCACTTACGCTTACTTTGACCACTGCTGCTTTGTTTATGACACTTCGTAATATGCCGATGATGGCTGAAACCGGGATGAAAATGATCCTCTTCAACCTCATCACCATTTTCGCCTATCTTATTCCTGTGGCTCTTATCTCCGCAGAACTTGCTACAGGATGGCCAAAAAACGGAGTTTACCACTGGGTAGAAGAGGCATTTGGATCACGTATGGGCTTTATTGCTGTATGGATGCAATGGGTCCAGAGTATTTTCGGGATAACGTCTATCCTAGCCTACATAGCGGCTTCACTAGCATATGCTTTCGACCCAGAACTCGGTACCAACAAGTACTTCATAATATTCATTATCTTGTCTGTTTACTGGTCTGCCACCCTTGTCAATTTCCGAGGCAGCAAAGGCTCAGGCATAATAAGCTCTGTCGCTGTTTCCGCAGGAGTTTTATTGCCTTCTGTTCTCCTGATTGCATTGGGTGCGATCTATGTAAGTTCTGGAAATGAGCTCCATCTAGATACGACATTGACTGCCAAAAATCTGGTCCCATCAGTTTGGGAGACAGGGAACCTGGTTCTCTTCTTGAGCTTTATCTTTGGTTTTGTTGGAGTTGAAGTATCAGCCAGCCACGCTCGAGAAGTTAAGAATATACAACGTGTCTATCCCATCGCAATTTTCAGTGCTGCCGGGATTGGGTTTGTAACAACTTTACTGGGTGGGTTGACGGTCGCTTCAGTGTTACCCGCGGGGTCCATTGATCAAATCAATGGCGCGATGCAAGCGTTCTCTGCTTTGCTGACACACTTCAAGCTACTGTGGTTCTTACCGATAATAGCTGTTCTTGTTGCATTAGGTGCTGCAAGACAGGTGAGTACTTGGATTGTGGGTCCGGTGAAAGGGCTTTTTGCTGCAGGCCAAGCTGGAAATTTACCCCTCTGGGCGCAGAAGGTGAACCATCAGGGCGTGCCTACTAATCTTCTTGTTTTGCAGGCTGTACTTATTTCGCTTATTGCGATGTTCTTCATTGTTGTCAAAGATGTAAATACGGCGTTCTTGATACTCACCTCAGCCGCAGTCCTCATATACTCACTGATGTATATATTGATGTATGCCGCAGCAATACGCTTGCGATATACACACCCAGAAGTTGAGAGGGCCTATCGAGTTCCTGGTGGGAAAAAAGGCATGTGGCTTGTTGCTGGAACCGGCCTAGTTGCTTCTACCGCATGTTTTGCAATTGGCTTCATTCCCCCGCTTCACAGTGGTTTTGCCATCGAAACCTTTGAACTCTTGATGGTTGCAGGTCTGGCAATTGTCGTTGCTGTTCCAGTTCTAATATTTTCAATTCGCCGACCATTTTGGTCACTAACAAAAGCGATCAGTTAAGAAGGACCCGAATAATGGGTAACACAAAAACCGATATGTCTGATGTTGATGTATCTTCATCTATGTTGATGCCCTCTTATGGCGGGCGCGTGATGCGGGAACCTATCCCTAAGTTCAGTCTGCCTGATGGCCAGATGGAAGCTGAGACTGCGTACCGGATCATCCATGACGAGCTTATGCTTGATGGCAATGCCCGACTTAATATGGCAACTTTTGTAACAACCTGGATGGAGCCTCAGGCAGAGCGCCTGATGGCTGAAACCTTTGATAAGAACTTAATTGACAAAGATGAATATCCAAACACAGCAATGATAGAGGAGCGCTGCATCAAGATTGTAGCGAACCTCTTTAATGCTCCAGATGGGTTTACTGGTTCGTCAGCGATCGGTTCGAGTGAAGCTGTCATGTTGGCGGGCATAGCATTGAAGTGGAAGTGGAGAGATCGACAGAAAGCTAAAGGCAAGCCCACTGACAAACCGAATTTGATCCTTGGAACCAATGTGCAAGTTGTCTGGGAAAAGTTCTGCCGTTATTGGGATGTTGAACCACGGTTTGTTTCAATGTCAGCAGATCGATATGTTATCGATCCTGACGAAACTGTTGCGAAAATTGATGAGAACACCATTGGTATTGTTACAATTTTGGGAACGACTTATACCGGCGAATATGAACCAATCAAAGAAGTTCATGATGCGCTGGTGATATCCAACGAACAGACTGGTTTCGAAGTTCCTCTTCATATTGATGCTGCAAGTGGTGGGTTTGTTGCACCGTTCTTGCAGTCTGAGTTGGAATGGGACTTCCGCTTGCCACTGGTTAAGTCGATCAATGTCTCAGGCCATAAATATGGCTTGGTTTATCCTGGTGTTGGTTGGGTCGTGTGGCGGGACAAAAGTGATCTGCCTGAAGATCTTGTTTTTCATGTAGATTACCTGGGCGGTAATATGCCCACCTTCACCTTAAACTTCTCCAGACCGGGCAATCAGATCGTAGGCCAATACTACAACTTCCTCAGATTAGGACGGGATGGTTACACACGGATAATGGAGAACTTACGTTCAATTGCCAGCTATCTGTCCCAGAACATCGCGCAAATGGATCAGTTTGAATTGCTCAGTGATGGAAGTACCATCCCGGTCTTTGCATTCAAAATGAAAGATCCGAACAAATACACTGTGTATGCTGTTTCCGAGCACCTGAGAGTTCATGGATGGCAAGTTCCTGCGTATGCAATGCCCGAGGGAGCTGAAGATATACACGTGCTCAGGATCGTTCTTAGGGAAGGATTTAGTCGCGATATGGCAGAGCTGCTTCTCAAAGATCTAGCGACCATTATTGAAAAATTAGAACGAGAGTCAAAGAATGGACATGAGACACCATCAAAACACTTTGCTCACGTGTAACCGCCTTACCAAAAAATTATTAACATGCTAAGCGTATCAAACCAGTATTTCTGAGTGCGAATGGACTAGCCTGAGAACTGCAAGGCTAAACCTATCGGCTTTCAGGTAGGTTTGATATGCTCCTGCATCCAGTTCATTACTGACGGATAATTATTGACATGTCAGTGAGCCCTCAATTTGATGCTGCCCACTATACTCACTCACTCTTTTAGGTTTGTTTGGAGGCATTATCAAAACTAGTTATGGCTCAATAAGTTTACTTGATTTTCTCAGCTCTGAAATCTTTCATCAATGAATGTCCTCACTCGAATGATCCAGATTGAAAGCTATTGCATCGTTGGTCTTTGGCACCATCGATACTATGACCTTTGGCGCAGATGGGTGTTAGCTCAGAGCACTATTGAGTTGTGCAGTGTTGTAGTGGCTCCGCCATATTTCGATGATTATTTGGGCTTCGCTCAGTGAGTGGAAGATTTCACCGCTCAGCATTTCTTCCAGCATTCTCCCGCTGAAGTTTTCACAGTACTCATTTTCTCAGAATGGTTCAGGCTCAATAGCCTTGAACAGCTCCTGACGATCTTTGCTATGAACTTGGGCACAGACTACCCTGATATAGGCTGGCACAACTAGCAAGATGAACACGTCTGACGAAGCATTAATGATCTCGGTCGAGTTCGACTTTTACTTCCTCCAGTTAGCTAAACATTCCCAGCTACGTCCATCCAAGATGTTGAACGTTCTGAGGGGTCAGCCGTCGACAGTTCAATGATGTGCGAAGTCATACAACCAGATATTTTTGCAATATTCCGGCCGTAGGCGGAAACACGATCCATCGTTGAGCCAGAGCCGTTCTTTCTTTGGCAGTTTCATGGGCACTTTAAGCTTCTTATATCGCCATAAACGCTCAACCCGCCGGCGTCTCTTAACAAGGCAGTAATTCGGTTCAATCATATCCGCAATCAGGCGTTCTTTGTCAGCACGCCTACGTGGCAATTACCGCAGCGTTGATCGATGTTGCGCCAGAAAACGGCAAACCCGAACCTTGTATTGACTACGCACATGGTCGGTGCAGTCCAACGTACATCAAGGATTCCGAAGTTTCTCAGTACTGCTTCCTTCAAAATCAGAGTATCCCGTGCAATATCCCAAACCAAACGCCGCGGGTGCTTATTCTCTTTCTATAACCGTTTCAATTACTTGAGCTGGTCCAGGCTCATTCTGCTGTACTCCTTACAGCGATAAAGGCTTGTTCTGTCACACTGATCTGTTTGATCGCATAGATCTGAACCATGCGTTGCCCATTAGAACATCAAAGACCATATGAAGTTAGTAAATCAGTAGTATTTTACTTCTAACTCATACAGCGACAGTGTCAACCGCCTGGTGCTGGTCATTAATCCAAACCACAAGCAACTTCATTTAAAGCTCGGATTAGTCACTAAGCATTTTCAATTACATTAATGAGGATGGAAGGTTGGAACCGCAATTTCCCTAGTTCTAAGTGAACTAGCAGCACCTTTGCTTAATTCCGAACCTCTTTCATCACTCAACAAATCATTTAAGTGAATTAGTTTCACTTCGGCCCTTCAAACCCGAGAAAAGTGCATTAAGTTCGGTATGCACAATTCAATTGTCCGGGCAATCAAATGAAATTCAATTATCAAAACCCAACTAAACTTTTGTTTGGTCAAGGGAAAATATCGGAAATTAGGGATCAGATCCCGACTGGAAGTCGCATTTTGTTGGCCTATGGTGGTGGATCGATCAAAGCGAACGGTGTTTACGAGCAAGCGTTAAGCGCGCTTGAAGGTTTCACCGTGGTTGAATTTTCTGGCATCGAAGCCAACCCACACTTCGAAACCCTAGAAAAAGCCGTAGAGCTGGTGAAAGAACAAGATCTGGACTTCATCCTCGCAGTTGGGGGCGGATCTGTTGTCGACGGCTGTAAGTTTGTAGCAGCAGCTGCACACTATGACGGAGATCACTGGGACATTCCAAGCGGTAAACATCGCATTCAAAAGGCAACACCACTCGCGTCTGTATTGACCCTTCCTGCAACAGGCTCTGAATCCAACGGCAACTCAGTCATCACCCGCAAGTCGACAGGTGAAAAACTCGCTTTCGGCTCTCCTCTTGTTTTCCCTGTGTTCTCGGTTCTCGATCCTGACACCATGAAAACACTGCCAGAACGCCAACTCAGGAACGGGCTGATCGATGCCTTCGTGCATGTCTGCGAGCAATATTTGACCTTCCCGACCGGCGCATTGGTACAGGATGGATATGCGGAAGCATTGCTACGAACGCTCGTTCAACTGGGCAAGAGCTATCCCGAGCGCGATACTGATGAATGGCGCGCAAATCTGATGTACGCAGCAAACCAGGGCTTAAATGGCCTCATCTCATCTGGTGTGCCGCAAGATTGGGCAACACACCAGATTGGACATGAACTGACAGCGTGTTTCGGCATTGACCACGCCCAAACACTGTCCATCATTCAACCAAGCTTCTTGCGCAGTCAGATTGAACTGAAGCGCGCAAAACTGGAGCAAATGGGAACAGCTGTGTTCTCACTGCCTCCATCTGAAGATCTGGCTGAGAAGACGATTGATGCGATCGAAGAGTTTTACCAACAACTGGCCATGCCAATACGTCTGTCAGATGCCAACATCACAGATCAAAACGACATCGACACGCTCATGCACATCATCGAAAGCCGCGACTTTTTAAAAGCCATCGGTGAGCATGGAAAGATCACGCCGAATGTCATCAAAGACATCGTGTACTCAGCACGCTGAGCCAAAAGACAGCCCGCCGTTTGTACGGCGGGCTTTTTTGTGCATACAACCCGTTTCTCGCGAAAACTCAAGTGACAAACACATCCGTCGCCCGCTAGTCCTGTGAGATATCAGCGCATCCTTTCGCAAATTATAAGGGAGAAACGGGTATGTTACAGTTATCCGATACCCAAACTAAAAACGCCCTGCCCTTCCGACCACTGGTCGAGGCTTTGAGATCAATGTTCAAAGAAGGCTGCGAAATGCCGGTTCGGCACCATCACACCATGGGCGTGCCGGATAAAGCAGATGCCACCTTGCTGCTCATGCCTGCCTGGCAATCAGGTGCCTATTTCGGCGTAAAACTCGCAAGCGTTTTTCCAAGTAATGCAGATGCCGGTCTTCCTGCAGTCTCCGCCACTTATCTGCTCTCCGACGGCAAGACTGGTGCACCGTTAGCGTTGGTTGATGGCGGCGAGCTTACAGCGCGTCGCACAGCGGCAGCCTCCGCCCTTGCTGCTGATTACCTTGCTCGCAAAAACGCAACATCCCTGACAATGGTCGGCACGGGCCGTCTCTCCGCAAACCTCATTGAGGCGCATTGCACAACAAGACAGATTGAAACTGTAACCCTCTGGGGCCGGAACTTCGATAAAGCCAAGGACAATGCGCAAGAACTAAGCGCAAAACTTGGCGTCAAGGTTGTAGCAGAGCAATCCCTTCCCAAAGCTGTTGAGCAGGCTGATATCGTTTCCGTTGCAACACTGTCTAATGATCCCCTCATACAAGGTGAATGGTTGTCCGATGGCTGTCATCTTGACCTTGTGGGCGGGTTCACTCCAAATATGCGCGAAGCTGATGACACGACTATCTCCCGCTCACGAATTTTCGTCGATACGCGCGCAGGTGCTATGAAAGAAGCCGGGGACCTGACCATCCCGCTTGCGAATGGCACGTTGAAGCCTGAGGATGTTCAAGCTGATCTTTATGATCTCACCAGAGGCAGCAACAATGGCAGAACAAGTGAAAACGAGATTACGTTCTTCAAATCAGTTGGAGCTGCATTAGAGGATTTGGCAGGAGCAATCCTTGCCTATGAGAACTCAAAAAAGTTGCTAAACGCATAGACAAATCCTCGCTCAGCACGGTTATCCATTCCTGTACTGAGCCCAAAACCGTTGCCGCATCTCTGCTGTCCTGAAGTGTGTAAAGTGCAGATCCCGTTGCATCGACACCAATGGTTGGTAATGAAGCAGGTCGATCTCCTTGGTCGCAACTGGCCTTAAACTATCCAGCACATAACACGCGCCTTGAAACTGAACCGTGGTCACTGCATGTATGACTTGTCTTCTGCTATCCTTCAACACAACAACTCGCAGATCCGTTTCTTCATAGCCCAGCGCTAACAAACTGAAATACTTGGCAATCGCGTAGTCCTCACAATCACCTCGCAAGCCCAGAAACTGCAAAGGCGCGCGCCAGACGTCCGCCTGCCCAGCGGCAACCGCCTGAGGATCGTATCCGGCACTTTCATTGATGTAAGAGTTGAGCAGCGAAAGCTGCCGCAGTGATTTATTGATCCCGACACCCCGGACAATGCGTGACCAATAATCAACGGAGCCTGCACACCGCAGATTTCCGGCAAAGCACTCTTTCAAGGAGGCCAGTTGTTGGTCACATTCAGGCAGTACGGCCTGCCATTTCCTGAAAGCCTGGCTGTTGCCACCACTAATTTCAACCGAACCAAACAACCCAAAGCTTTCCCTCTTTTTTGTAGCGTTTGGCCCCGTAAACCTCATTAGGGAAAACAGACGGCGGCGGCGCACTTTGCTTTGATAGCTGAACCGCAGATTATGAGCTTGCGCAGTGGACATGCTAGCCACAATACCAGTCAGAAAAGCGGCTTTGACCACCATCCCTACAAAGCTTCGTCGCAACAAACCACGTTTTCTACGGTGCTTGCCCCGGTATTCCGGAAGAGCCATAACGCATTACCGTTCTCTTAGCGCCTCCTCACGTGCACGATTAACTGGCTTAAGAATGTAAGAAAGCACACTCTTTTCTCCAGTGAGTATATCGACGGAGGCGACCATCCCCGGAAGGATGGGAAGACTCTTGTTGCGACTTTCTAACTCCGTTTGTTTCGTTTTGATAATTACGGAGTAAAACTGCTCACGAGTATTTTCGTCGTAAACAGTGTCTGCAGAAATTCCCTCAACTTGCCCATCCAGTCCGCCATAAATGGAAAAATCATAAGCACTGAGCTTAACAAGCGCCTGCTGTCCTTGGTGAATAAAGGCGATATCCTGAGGTTTCACCTTTGCCTCAACAAGCAAAACATCTTCAACGGGCACGATGGTCATAAGCTGCTGAGAAGGTGAAGCCACGCCGCCAATTGTGCTCACATCAATCGTGTTGACGATGCCATCCATGGGGGCGCGAATATCTGCGCGATCGACTTTATCACCAGCCCCTTTGGAAGCTTCTGCAATAATATCCAACTGAGCCTGCACCTCGCTCAGCTCTGCGCGGGCTGCCTGCCGGAACTTGGTGTAAACACCTTCAATTTCCTGTTCAGCCTCCTCAACAGCTGCCTGCAAACGCCCTGCTGTAACCTGAAGCGTGTTGACCTGCCCCTCCAGATCACCAATCTCACGCTGAAGTTTGAGCATATCTGTACGCGGAATGATCTGCTTTTCAGCAAGCGGCGCTTTCAACTCTTTTTCTTCATTTGCAAGACGCAATAAATCAAGAACCTTCCGTCGCTGGTTCTCAGAGGCTTCAAGTTCCGCCATACGCTGTGCAACGCGCGAACGATTGATTGCAACTTGGCCCTTCAATCCTTCCAGATTGGCCTGAAAAAGAGACAGCTCCGAAGCAACAATCTGCTGAGCATTCTCGTGATAGTGGTCGCTATAAGCTAGCTCCTCTCCACGCTCCGGCCAGACGGACTGAAAGTCCAACCGTTCACGAGCGATCTCCAGTGCCAGTTGTTTTGCCACCAGTTCACCCAGGTTGGAAGAAAAACCCGTATCATCCAAGCGGATCAGGACATCTCCCCTACTGACGAGGTCACCCGTTTTCACAAGCACTTCTTTAACAATCCCACCTTCAAGGCTTTGAATAACCTGTATCTTCGCAGATGGAATGATACGTCCATCTCCACGGGTAACTTCTTCCAGCTGCGCCCAACCGGCCCAAAGGACAAACGAAATCAAAAGCAATCCGATCATCAGGACTAATAAGCGTGTGCGTGCAAAAACGGCATTTTCCAAACCAATTGACACCTGCGCAGCACCACGCGGAAGCCGTGTGGTTTCAGATCCAAGCCTCATCCAATTTGTGACCCGTTCCATCAGATGCAATAGGCGCAAAGATAATCCCCCAAGAAACTCCCCAACAAGTTCCAGAGGCACGCGACCAGCCGGAATCAAGTTATCCTTACCAAAGGTAACTCTCCTTGGTTTTTCTGAATACTACGGGGATCTATTGCGGAGAATTGCAGGTTGGAACTGACAAAAACGGCCAAGCCGAAAACAAGAAAAGAAAAGACGCCACCTTCCGTAAACGAAGAAGACACAACGACGACTAAAATATCTTCCACGCATGAAGAGAGTGACCCAGTCATCGAAGCCTCAGTTTCGACTGTTACGCCAGATGAAAATCAAGAAGCAAAACGGGAACCTGAAAGCACAAAACCTGCAGAGGACACTACATCAAACGCTCAACTGTCAGATTTAATCGAGATTGATCCACTGCGGGGATGTCTCGAAATTCTGCTGGTTCAACACAACATGCCAGCAAATTCAGAAAACCTCATCGCAGGTCTTCCCCTGGAGAAGGGCAAACTCACTGCTGACTTGCTACAAAAAGCTCTCAAACGCGCTGGCTTTTCGACCAAGGCTTTCCATCAGAAAGTCACAGATCTCTCCTCACTTTTGTTTCCTGCAGTTTTACTCCTCAAGTCCGGTGGTGCATTGGTCATTCTGGAAAAGTACGATGAAAAATCCTATGCAGTCGCCCTCCCGCATGCAGATGGCGGCGCCGTTCTGGCTAAGGTGGATGAGCTTCAGGCACTCTGCAGCGGAGAAATCATTGTTGCAAAGCCCTTCTACAAACCAGAAGGTTCACAGGAGCAAACAGCTAAGGAAGGCAATTCCCATTGGTTTTTCAGTGGCATTAGAGCCGTTGCACGAGACTACGCTTTCGTTGCGCTTGCTGCAGCCTTCATCAACTTGCTAGCGCTGGCCTCACCGCTCTTCACCATGAACGTATATGACCGTGTCTTACCCAACTCGGCCTTCCCTACACTCTGGGTTCTCACTCTTGGCGTAGCGGGCGCGTTACTATTTGACCTGCTGTTGAAGTCACTGCGTGCTTCCCTAATCTATTTTGCAGGCAAACGAGCTGATCTGATAATTTCCTCCAGACTGTTTGATCAGGCCATGCACTTGAAAATGGCGCATCGCCCTGCAAGCACTGCAGGCTTCCTCAACGAAATGCGTGAGTTCGAAACCATTCGCGAGTTCATGACGTCAGCAACAATCGCTGCCATCGCAGACCTTGCCTTCCTCGGTATGTTCCTAGGCCTGATCTGGTATATCGGTGGCCCCATGGTTTATCCGCTTCTTGCAGCAATCATGAGCGTGGTCACAATTGGACTGCTAATGCAGTTCCCTCTCAAAAAAGCAGTAGAGGCAACAGTTGCTGATGCTACTCTGCGCAATGCACTGCTGGTAGAAAGCCTCTACGGCTTGGAGACAATCAAGCTCCAACGCGCAGAAGGACAGCTTCTTGGCAAATGGGAGAGTGCCACAGCCGCAGCAGCCTCAGCACAAAACAAAGTCAGATCGCTTTCTACATGGGCTTTAAACCTAACGGGCTTTTTGCAGCAACTCACCACAGTCGCACTTCTGGTCACAGGCGCATATCTGTTCTCAGAAAAGCTTATCTCCATGGGCGGCATTGTCGCCTGTGTGATCCTTGGGGGACGAGCTGTTGCCCCACTAGCAACACTTTCCAGCTTTCTCGCACGGTTCCAACAGGTCAAAACCGCTTACAAAAGACTGGATGCCATCAATCAATTGCCGCGAGAAACACCATGGGCCTCCAGACATCTAAGCAAAACCATTGATCACGCTCAGGTTTCTCTAAAGAACATGAGTTTCACCTATCCGCAGGCTGCAGAGCCAACATTGAAAAACCTGAACCTATCCATTTCCGCAGGAGAGCGCATCGCCATACTCGGTCCTGTCGGCTCTGGCAAATCCACTCTGGGCCGAATATTGAGCGGTCTTTATTCTCCAGAGTCAGGAAGTTATGCCATCGACAATTTGGATCATCAGCAATTTGCACCCACGGAACTGCGAAGATCCATATGTTACATCGGGCAGGATGCTAGCCTTTTCTCTGGATCCATCAGAGACAACATCAAATTAGGTCGCCCTGAAGCCTCAGATGCAGAGCTGGTCAAAGCAAGTGAGCTTTCCGGAGCATTGGAGTTTATCGATGCTCATCCGCACGGATTTGCCAGATTGATTGAGGAAGGTGGCCGTGATCTATCATCCGGGCAAAGACAAAAGCTCATCCTGGCCAGAGCATTCATGGGCTCCCCAAAGCTACTGTATCTGGATGAACCAACAGGTATGATGGACGGCCAGACCGAACAGCAGTTCATCAATGCCCTCTCATCCTCGGTCACCCCGCAGCAAACTTTAGTCATTGCCACACACCGCACCGCGCCACTTTCTCTGGTTGATAGGCTGATCATTCTGGATAAGGGCCGTATTCTCGCTGATGGCCCAAAGGAAAAAGTCATCCATATCCTTTCAAAAGGAACTGGATGACCTGAAGACTTAGTACTCTCTCATGTATTCGCGAAAACAAAGACAGCGATTGACGGCTTCATCATCCCAAACCGCATCTTTCATGTAGCCAATGGCAACTCCACACCAGTCTCTTGTTTCCAGCGCCCAATCAAATCGCAACTGCACGATTGAGCTGTGCTGCGCGGAAACAACAACGGTATTTGCCTCCTCAAAATAATCACGCACCCGAACAGAAACCTCGCTGTGCAGCTCCTCGGGGTGTCGCAGATTGAAATTATAGCATACACCACCGCGATAATAATCGGAGGTGGCAACGGCAAGGTCCGCGCTGACAGCATCTCCTGCCCATACCGAAAGAGACATGGCAGCCCCCCAGATGAGGAGTGCAGGACCGCTCATGCCCGTTGCAAATTTAAGTCTGCCCAAAATCCCCTCCCTCATTGTTTCGGTTTAGGCATGGCAACAGGTGTCCCACGCGCCCACTGAGCTGAAACGCCTGGCAACACTTTCCCCGGCAGCCAGCCCTCTGTTTCCTCATCGTCTCGTACTTTACGATAGCCCGCTTCGGCTTGGGCAGGAGGTTGAACATCAAACGTTTCCAGCAAACCGCCCATTGCCGCCAGCAATCGGTAGTTGGCAAAGGTTTGCGCATAGCGGGCAGATATCTCGGAGACTTCAGTAAAAAAGACTGTGTTTTGTGTATCCAAAACATCCAGCAGAGTTCGTTGTCCAACGGTGAACTGGCCTTCATATGAAATGAGAAGCTGTTGTGATGCTGAAAGCTGTTTTTTGATGATTGCAAGCTGCTTGGAAAGCTCAACACGCCGGATCCAGGAAGCACGCGTTTCCCGCTCAACTTCACGGAAAGCACGCGCCGTTCTCATCCGTGCCTCACCTGCCCGCTCAACCTGCTCAGCACGCCTGTTCTTCGTGATATTACCATTAAAGAGGTTCCAACGCATAACAACCAGCGCTGTTGCTTGATTATTGACGCCGGGAAATCCGTTCAGGTTTTCACCAACACGCGAGGAAAGCTCCAGATCCAATCTTGGATAATAGTCTGCCTCTGCAATCTTAATCTGCGCATTCGCAGCATCTACATCGGCTTTGCGCAACGCGATCAGTGGATTGTTCCGCCGTGCTACATTCAAAACATCAGGAAGCGTGCCAGGAATGCGTCGTGAAACACTGGGGACGCCCCCCAAGCGTCCTACTGGCTTGCCCACAACCTCAATAAACGTGGCTTCAGCAAGTTCAAGTTCTTCAACAACCTCCTGTAATGCAAGCCGTGCAGCAAACACCCGTTCACTTGCCTGTTGAACGTCTGCAACGGAGACAACCCCGCGAGACAAACCTGCTCGCATATCCGAGGCCACTTTGGAGTGATAAGCAATATTGCGTTGAGCAGACTGTTTCACTTCAAAAAGACGGGAAACTTCCACATAGGCACGCACCGCACTCAGACCGATGAACTCAGACCGCTCCCAAACTCTGAAAGACGTGGCATCCAGACGAGCTCTCTGACGCTCAATCTCATAGGTCGTCGCAAATCCATCAAAAAGCTTTTGCCGACCTGTCGCTCTCACTTCATAAGGGCCATAGAAGAACTGATCCCGCTGACGGGTAAAACTACGATCAGCCCATTCGGCACCCCCGCGAAACTCAAGATCAAGACGCGGCAACCATTCGCCTTTAGCTTGTTTCAGCTCAAAGCCAATCGCATTGCGGTCAAAAACCGCTTCTCCAATTTCAGGATTGCTATAGACAGTAAGGTTAACTGCATCTCTGAGAGACATCGCGTGGCCTGCTCCGCTCAACAAGCCAACGGCAGCAACGCCAAGAATAAGTGGCGCAAACAACTTCATACACACGCCCTCTACGCAATACTTGAGACAACCGGGCAACTGAAGCTTTAATTTACTTTATTTTAATATAATGTCATTCCTCACGCAATTAAGTGTAATAAATATCAATAACTCAAAAAGTAATATCAACATCAACTCAACAGACGCGGCCTCTAATATTGTCAGTTATGCGTATTGTATAATGTATATATAAATTTGAACTCCATTTGATTTAGAATTCGTCAGCACAATTTCAGCGAGACGTTGTCTTCTCACTCAGAAAAGGCGCGCTAACGTCCTGTTCCAGTTTGCAAAGGGAGCCTTGCATGCCGAATACCAGAACCGGTGAACCTCAAGCGCTTCCAACCAATCAACCAACACCTGAACAGGCCCCTGAGCCGGAGAGTAGGCCTCAACAAGAAGCCAGCTCAGCAGCGCCAAACATCAGCCAGCTTATCATCGAACTTCCTGATAACATTGAAACAACGTCAGAAACGCCGTTAGATGGCCAACCACGTGGCATGAACCTGCTTCTGAATGAGGTGGAATGGGATCCTGTCAGAGAAATTCTGCTGCTGCCATCAGGCCTGGAGCTTGCAAACATCCAGACCGCTAGTGGCACCACCGAAATCACCCTGGCAGATGGCACACGTCTGATCATTGAAGGTCACAGCAACAATCCACCTTCTATTGAGATTGAAAATCAACTCCTCACCGCTCAGGAAATTCAAACAGCATTTGCAGCTGCGCGAAACGCAGAACCAAGTGCAGGTCCAGAGACCTCATCAGGTACATCAAGCGCCTCTGAGCCCTCAAGCGGCAACAATGAGCCTCAGTCTCCATTACCTGCCAACGATGAGCTCATTGGCAGCGGAAATGATTTCGAACCAATCTCAATCGTCGTCCAGCCGGCTTTCCCAATCACACCACTCCTGTTGCCCTCAGAGCGCGATAAAGAGGTTTTAGAACGTGATTTAGGAGACGGCGCCTTCGAACCTGACCAACAAACCACATCCACGCCAGACCTATCCGATCCGCAAGTGACACCTGCTTTTTTCGCAGGCAACACTGATGATGTATACGAATCCGGCCTCGCGTCTGGCACCGAAGCTGGACAGACCATCACTCAAACTGCCGGACCGATGAATATCCAGAGTGGCTCTTCCCCGCTCCAGACACTCGAGGTTTGCGATCCCTCACAAAATATCTGGATAGATGTCACCAGCGGCGGTCAGATCACCACGCCCCACGGCACCTACACAATCACAATTAATCCAGACGGAACCTACAACTGGGCCTACACGCTCAACGCATCAGGTGATCACAGCAACAGCACACCGCAGGATCTGCTGAAAGTCCGCGTGACCAATGAAGAAGGCAATCAGGCAACTGGTGACATCACCATTAACATCATCGATGACGCACCTTTGATCGACATCACAGACACACCAGCCTCAGTCGCAGAGGGCAACACTTTAAACGGCACGTGGTCACTCAACCCGGGCGCTGATGGCGTCACACAGATCACTATCTCAGTGCCGGGAGAAGCCAACCAAACTATTTCTCTTTCCGGCAACACATCTGCCATATTCACGCTGCCTAAAGGTACGCTCACCGTCAATCCGGATGGTACTTACTCCTTTGAAGCTGCGACCAATCTGGATAACGATGATCCGCAGAAGCAAGCCTTCACCATCACCGCAACAGATAGCGATGGAGATACAACAACTGACACCCAGACCATCACCATCACCGACGGAGCCTCACCGACACCACCAGACAACCTACCCGGTGAGACGATGGATCTGATCCTCACGGTCAACGAAGCAGCTCTTGATACAACGCAGGATCAAAATGATCTGGCTGTTGGCAGCACCACAGGCTCTGATCCAACCAGCACAACTGAGACAGACATCTCCAGTACCCTCACCTTCACGGCAGGATCAGACGACCTCACCACATTCGCATTTGGTGATCCCTCAGGCATTATAATCACCAATGGAGATGTTGCTCTTAACCTCAGCTGGGCAGTCTCAAATGGCCAACTTATCGGTTCAATCAACGGCACGCCTGCAATCATTCTGGCACTGGATGCTTCAGCCATCCCAGCAGGTCAGCAAGGCTCCGTACAGATCACAGCCACACTGACGGATGCCTTTCCCCATGATGCAAGCGGAAATCCCATCAAGATCAACGGCATCACCATAAACGCCTCAGATCATGACGGAGACACAGTCACTGCCGACATTCAGGTCAACATCATTGACGACTCGCCACAGCTGGACATAGCAGACACGCCAGCCTCAGTAGCAGAGGGCAACACTTTAAACGGCACGTGGTCGCTCAATCCAGGCGCCGATGGCGTCACACGCATCACTGTCTCAGTCCCTGGAGAAGTCGACCAGACTATTTCTCTTTCCGGCAACACATCTGCCACCTTCACGCTGCCCGAAGGTACGCTCACCGTCAATCCGGATGGTACTTACTCCTTTGAAGCTGCGACCAATCTGGATAACGATGATCCGCAGGAGCAAGCCTTCACCATCACCGCAATGGATACTGATGGAGATACAACAACTGACACACAGATCATCACAATCACCGATGGCGCCTCACCGACACCGCCAGACAACTTGCCCGGTGAAGCGGTGGACCTGATCCTCACGGTCAATGAAGCAGCCCTTGATACAACACAGGATCAAAATGAT
The DNA here is from genome assembly GCF_001623225.1 of Pseudovibrio sp. Ad13. Classification (NCBI taxonomy): domain Bacteria; kingdom Pseudomonadati; phylum Pseudomonadota; class Alphaproteobacteria; order Hyphomicrobiales; family Stappiaceae; genus Pseudovibrio; species Pseudovibrio sp. Ad13. Next base: position 56,920 of record NZ_LMCC01000015.1, read on the forward strand.
CTGGCTGTTGGCAGCACCACAGGCTCTGATCCAACCAGCACAGCCGAGACAGACATCTCCAGTACCCTCACCTTCACAGCAGGCTCTGATGACCTCACCACATTCGCTTTTGGTGATCCTTCAGGCATTACAATCACCAATGGAGATGCGGCTCTCAATATCAGTTGGGCAGTCTCGAATGGCCAGCTTATTGGCTCGATCAACGGCACGCCTGCAATCATTCTGGCACTGGATGCTTCAGCCATCCCAGCAGGTCAACAAGGCTCAGTACAGGTCACAGCCACACTGACAGATGCCTTTCCCCATGATGCAAGCGGAAATCCCATCAAGATCAACGGCATCACCATAAACGCCTCAGATCATGACGGAGACACAGTCACTGCCGACATTCATGTCAACATCATTGACGACACGCCACAACTGGACATCGCAGACACGCCAGCCTCAGTCGCAGAAGGCAACACACTCAACGGCACGTGGTCGCTTAGCCCTGGTGCCGATGGCGTCACACACATCACTGTCTCAGTACCCGGAGAAGCCAACCAGACCATCTCCCTTTCCGGCAACACCCCTGCCACGTTCACGCTGTCCAAAGGTACACTCACCGTCAATCCGGATGGCACCTACTCCTTTGAAGCTACGACCAATCTGGACAACGATGATCCACAAGAGCAAGCCTTCACCATCACCGCAACGGATACTGACGGCGATACAACAGCTGACACACAGACCATCACGATCACCGACGGCACAAATCCCTTCGGTGGCGACATTATCGCTTTAAGTCTTGATGAGAGCGCTTTGGGAGATCAGATCGGCAACAATGAGCCGACGGGCGATATGATTGGCTCAAACCCAGCAAGCACGGCAGAAACACAAAGCGATACCCTGAGTTTCACAGCTGGCTCTGACAATATTGTCAGCTTCACGATTGGAGACACATCCAATATTGAGGTCCGTGATGACAGTGGCGTAGTCGTCAATTCCATCAACTGGGCTCTTTCAGCTGATAAACAAACACTCACAGGCTCAATCAATGGTCAAAACGTTATTCAGCTTGCCCTGACAGGCTCATCCATTGCAGCTGGATCCACGGGTTCAGTTCAAGTAACTGCCACACTGCTTGCAGATTTTCCGCATGTGACCAACGGAACCAGCGATTTCACAATATTGGGTGTTCCCATTGTCGCAACGGATACAGATGGCAGCACGGCTCTAGGCATCACCAACATCTCAATCAAAGATGACAATCCAGACATCGACATCTCAGACACACAGAACGTCGTAACTGAGGGAGAGACAATCAGCGATACATTCTCCCTCAGCTCTGGCACTGATGGATACGCTCAAGTGACCGTCTACACAGACGTAAACGATCAACACATCGTCAATTTGGCTCCTAACACACAAACCACGCTGTACACGCAGCAAGGTGAACTTACCATCCATTCAGATGGCACATGGGAGTTTACAGCCGACACGGGGCTGGACTTTCCCCAAAACCAAACATTGCAGTTTTTCATTTCAGTTGAAGATGGGGATGGCGATACAGATACGGATAGCCATCTCATTTCCATCAAGCAGGCAGCACCGCCCATACTCGGCACATCCGGGAATGATGTGCTAACGGGAACTCAAACCAGCGAGCTCATCAAAGGGCTCGACGGTGACGATCATATCTCCGGCATGGAAGGCCGAGATAAGATTGCAGGAATGGGTGGCAGGGACACACTTGAAGGTGGAGCAGACAGCGATACATTCGTGCTGGATCTCTCCAATCTCACAATTGCAGATCTCATCACTGACTATGATTCATCTGGTGATGATGCTGATCGGCTGGATGTGACAGAATTGATTGGATCAGAACAAGTCACGCAGCAAAATGCGGGAGACTACTTCCAGCTATCAGGAGGCGTTCTAAGTTTTGATCAGGATGGAGCTGGAACAAACCACAACATGGTGCAGGTCATGGAGTTTTCATCTCCACCAGCTCAACTGGAGCTGATCGTGGATGAAAATCAGGCACCACTCGTTGTCACTGCATAACTCATCAGGCTCAACGCAAAGAAAAACCCCGAAAGCGATAGCCCCGGGGTTTAAATAGGTTCAGCTGCAGATCACGGTAACACCGGCCATTCGTTCTGGCTCAATCACCCAGAAATCACCGGATTTGCGTCCACCAAGCGCTTCAGCATATTCCCCAAAGCTCTCAAGATTTGCAGCAGAAAAGCCAAGGGCAGCCAGTTTAAGGCCTGCCCTGTTAGCTGGAGCTTTAACCCCATAAAGGCTCTCATAGGCGCTTGGGGAAAGAACCCTGACCACCCCGCGAGACGTTTCAATCTCAACACCAAGACTGGAAAGCCGTGCAGTACGCTCACCAATAAACGCCTTTAGGAATTCATGATGGTCAGCAGGGTCATCTGCAACAAAAATAACTTCACTCAGATCGCGCACAGTGTTTGGATGGGACTGATACTCTGCCTTCCAGAAGTTTTCCGGAAATTTGTTATGGCAGGTAAAAAAGCCAAGTTCCGCACTGAGTGGATCTGTCGTGAACGTCAGATCAAAGGCAACCTGACGCTCTTCACCTTCTGGAGAAACAGCAATCCGCTCAAAGGAAAATGGCGCGTACTCAGGAAGACCGGCAGCAGCGTATGCTTTATGATCGTCCACCGCACTCGTGCTGTCCATGACGAACATGGAAGCACCTTCTCCCTTGAGCAGGAAGTCACGATTGAACGCGCCAAAGGAGAAAACACCTTCACTTAGTTCTGTTAGCTTAGCACCTTCGCCAATCGCCAAAACCTCAAGAAAACTGCCGTTCAGCTGAACGAGGCGATTTTCCGTGCCCCAAGGATGATGCGCAATTGGCGTCACCTTAAATCCGAGCTGTTCCCAAAGCCCTGCTGCATCCTGCAAAGAGTTTACAGCAAGTACAATGTGGTCGATTCCCTTGGTCAAAGTGTTTCCCCCAAAACAGCAGATTAAACCAGACGGCTATTATCGCGCGCAGCACCTACAAAGGAGGAGAACAGCGGATGCGGTTCAAACGGGCGTGATTTAAGTTCTGGATGGTACTGAACACCGATGAACCAAGGATGGTTATCAATTTCTACCGTTTCAGGCAGAACACCATCAGGAGAGGTGCCAGCAAAGATCAGACCAGCTTCTTCAAGCTTATCACGGTACCCGATGTTCACTTCATAACGGTGACGGTGACGCTCGGAGATCTCAGTGGAATCGTAGATCGCAGCAATCTTACTGTCAGCTTTCAGAACAGCATCATACGCACCAAGACGCATGGTACCGCCCAGATCACCTTCTGCCTGACGCTGTTCTTTCTCGTTACCGCGTGTCCACTCAGTCATCAGGCCAACAACTGGCTCTTTGGCTGGGCCAAACTCGGTGGAGCTCGCATCAGCGATACCCGCAAGGTTACGCGCAGCTTCAACAACAGCCATCTGCATACCAAAACAGATACCGAAGTAAGGGATGTTGTTCACACGTGCATAGTGTGCAGCAGCAATCTTGCCTTCAGAGCCGCGCTCACCAAAACCACCAGGAACGAGAATACCATTCACATTAGCAAGGAACTCGCTTGGGTCTTCTTTTTCAAATGTTTCAGATTCAATCCACTCAAGATTGACCTTCACACCATTCGAAATTCCGCCATGCACAAGCGCTTCAATCAAGGACTTATATGCGTCTTTGAGAACGGTGTACTTGCCAACAATCGCAATAGTGACTTCACCCTCTGGATTGAACAGAGAGTTTACGATGCTCTCCCAGCGGGAAAGATCTGGAGCCGGAGCACCGGTGATGCCAAATGCATCCAGAACCTGCTCATCAAGACCTTCCTTGTGGTAGGCCAGCGGCACTTCATAAATGCTCTTCGCATCATATGCCGGAATAACAGCTTCTTCGCGTACGTTACAGAACTGAGAAAGCTTACGGCGCTCATTCTCAGGGATCTGACGATCACAGCGCACCATAAGAATGTCTGGCTGAATACCGATAGAACGCAGCTCTTTAACAGAGTGCTGTGTCGGCTTGGTCTTCATTTCACCAGCACTTGCGATGTAAGGCAGCAGTGTCAGGTGGATGTAAACAGCTTGTCCGCGTGGCAAATCATTGCCCAGCTGGCGAATAGCTTCAAAGAACGGCAGACCTTCGATGTCACCAACGGTGCCACCGATCTCACAAAGCACGAAGTCGTAGCCTTCGTTGCCATCGAGAACGAAGTTCTTGATCGCATCAGTCACGTGAGGAATCACTTGTACGGTACCGCCGAGGTAATCACCGCGGCGTTCCTTCGCAATAATATCCTGATAAATGCGACCAGTGGTAATGTTGTCCTGCTTATTTGCCGGACGCCCCGTGAAACGCTCGTAGTGGCCAAGATCCAGATCGGTCTCTGCGCCATCATCGGTCACATAACACTCACCATGCTGGTAAGGGCTCATGGTACCCGGATCAACGTTCAAATAAGGATCGAGTTTACGGAGCCGAACCTTATATCCGCGCGCCTGTAAAGCCGCACCAAGAGCTGCGGAGGCAAGTCCCTTCCCAAGAGAAGAAACAACACCACCGGTGATGAATATGTACCGTGCCATGGATCGCTACCACGTTTGAAAGGGTGGAATTTATCAAATAGGGAAGCACGCCGTGGTGGGTGCCTGATAATCCAATACCCTGGATAATTGAGTTATGTCTGAACGCACGAATGACGGACACTGCACAAGTGTGCGGTGCCGTCAGACGTATATTTCAACTGTTTCTGCTTTACAGCAGATTACTGAGCAGGTGGAACCTGCGGGCCAGTTGGCTGACTTTGCTGCTGAAGCTGGTCAAGAAGACCATTGCCAGCGCCCCCTTCTGTACCCTGCGTTGCTGAACCGGCAGGAACCTGATCAAGCAGAGAGCCTGGACGCTCATCATAACGAGCCAACAGAGAAAGAGCGAGTGAAGTAGCAAAGAAGCAGACAGCAAGAATCGCAGTACCGCGAGTCAACACATTAGCTGTGCCGCGGCTGCTCATCACACCACCGCCGCCACCGCCGCCAATACCCAATGCGCCGCCTTCAGAGCGCTGTAGTAGAACCAGTGCTACCAGCGCCACGACGACCATCAGGTGGATAACAATCAGAACGGTTTCCATAGGTATCCGTAGGTTTAATGAATTCGTTAGTCGGCCTTCTAACCGAATTTGCTGCGCCTTTCTACCCTAAAGGCGCAGCAAATTGGTGGACTGCTAAGAATATTATAAAAAACCGGCTATTATTAGCCGCGATAAGCTTCGGCAATTCCAAGGAAATCCGTAGCTTTCAGGCTTGCACCGCCAACCAGAGCACCATCAACGTTTTCAACCGCAAGCAGCTCTTTTGCATTGGTAGGCTTAACAGAGCCACCATAAAGGATGCGCATTTTACCGCCAACATCACCACCAAACTGCTTGATGAGAGTCGCTCGAATAGAAGCGTGAACCTCAGCAACGTCTGCTGGAGTTGGCGTCAATCCAGTACCAATCGCCCAAACTGGCTCATAAGCAATTACAGTGTTTTCGGCAGTTGCGCCTGCTGGCACTGAACCCAGAACCTGTTTGGTAACCACGTCAAGTGTTGTGCCTGCGCGGCGCTCGCTCTCAACTTCACCAACACAAACAATAGCAATGAGGTCAGCGCGGTAAGCAGCTTCAGCCTTCTCACAAACGTCCGCATCAGATTCGCCATGATCTTCGCGGCGCTCGGAGTGACCAACAATCACAAACTTGCCGCCAGCATCACGGATCATTTCCGCAGAAATATCGCCAGTATGCGCACCGCTCTCATTTGCGTGGCAGTTTTGTGCGCCAATCGCAATTTTGTCTTGGGAAGCCAACTGCGCAACCAGCAATGCAGGTGGACAAATCAGAAGCTCTACATTTTCGGCAAGTGCTGAGTCGTATCCCGCGCCCATAGCTTCCAGCTCTGCAGCTGAAGCCTTGGTGCCATTCATTTTCCAGTTACCAGCAACAAGTGGCCGATTAGTCATTTGATCCGTTCCCCAAATATGAATTCCAAATTCCCAAATGGAATGTGTGCTCACTAGCAGAAAAAACACTTAAGTCCCATAGCGGATTACCGCTAGTACGATGAACTTCGTATCTCCTGTCGAATCTCACAGCCTTTATGGCGTGTAAACTTGCCCCAGGGCGAAAGGAACACTATTATCCGGCGGCCTTGCATGTGTGCGCGGGGAGACTGTCCCTCGCCTTCAACAAGAGAACGGATAAAATTATGCTCGACGCGCTGCGTAATAGCGTAGGTTCCTGGTTCGCAAAGATCCTGATCGGCCTTCTGGTCCTCAGCTTTGCAGTTTGGGGGATCGCTGACGTCTTTACTGGAATCGGCTCCACATCTGTTGCCTCAGTTGGCGACAAAGAAATTTCGGCTCAGGATTTCCAACGAGCTTATTCACGCGAGCTCGACCAGCTGTCACGCCGCGTCGGCCAGCCTGTCACTCAGGAACAGGCCGCTGCATTTGGCGTACCAGCTCAGGTTCTGGGCCGCCTCATCGCCGAAGCTGCGCTTGATTATGAAGCATCACAGCTGCGCATCGGTGTATCTGATGAAGCTATTGTCAAAACAATTCAGGAAACACCAGCATTTCAGGGTGTAAATGGCTACGACCGTAATCGCCTGAGCCAGGTACTTTATAATCTGGGCATAAGCGAAGACGAATTCGTGATGCAGCAACAGCTCGTCGCAGAGCGTCAGCAGCTTGCAGAAGCTGTTATCGGCGGCATCGTTGTGCCTAAAGCAATGCTCGAAGCCTTCGACAAATACGCAATGGAAGAGCGCACTGTTGAGTACCTCGTGCTGCCACAAAGCTCTTTGACAAATGTTCCAGCTCCGACTGACGAAGAACTCGCTACGTTCTTTGAAGAGAACAAAGGCAACTACAAAGCACCTGAATACCGCAGTGCCACTTTGATCGAGCTGACAGCAGACAAGATTGCAAAGCCGGAAAATGTGACTGAAGCGGAACTCGCTCAGGAATATGAGCGCACCAAAAACCGCTATCAGTCTCAGGAACAGCGCCGCATCTTCCAGATTTCCTTCCCAACCAAACAGGAAGCAGAAGCTGCTGTTGTTGAAATGGAGTCCGGCAAGACCTTTGAAGACCTCATGAATGAACGCGATCTGACCGAAAAAGACGTCGACCTCGGCCTCATGAACAAATCCGGCTTCCTTGACCAAAAAATTGCAGATGCAGCTTTTGCTCTCAAAGAAGGTCAGGCAAGCAACGTGGTCGAAGGTCAGTTCACTAACGCGATTCTCTTTGCCAAAGAGGTCAAAGCAGCAGCAGTACAGCCTCTGGAAGACGTTAAAGACGAACTACGCGGTGTCGTTGCTCAGGCAAACGCAGCCGATGAAGTAGAAGACCTCTTCAACGAAGTCGAAGACGCACGCGCAGGCGGCAGCACCTTTGAAGAAATCGCTGAGCGCTTTGATCTGGCTCTGATCAACACACCTTCATTTGACGCTTCCGGTAAAAACGAAGCGGGCGAAACTGTTGATCTTCCACAAGCAAGCGCACTGACCAAAGCAGTCTTTTCAACCGATGTTGGCGTTGAAAATGATCCGCTGGAAATCGACCGTACAGGTCACCTGTGGTACGAAGTGAAAAATGTCACCCCTTCCCGCGACAGAGAACTCTCTGAAGTAAAAGAAGCCGTGACTGCTGACTGGACAGCCAACCGCACAGCGGAACTACTGGAAGAAAAAGCCCAAGCTCTGATCGCAGAAGTCGAAGCAGGAAAGCCTCTTTCCGAAGTCGCAACGGCCGAAGGTCTGACAACAGCCACATCTGCTCCGTTCACCCGCAACGGCGGCATCGCGGAGCTTTCCGGCTCTGCTGTGACAGCAGCATTTTCCGGACCAAAAGGCACCGCCTCTCAGGTTCCTGGCAACAACGAAGACCGCATTCTTCTTGTCCTAACCGACACGACGTCTCCAGCCTTCATGACAGAATCTGAAAACGTGCAGCGCATTGACACTCAGCTAACAAGTGCGCTGGAAAGCTCCTTGCTCAACCAGTTCATCTCTCAGCTGGAGCAAACAGAAGGTGTCCGAGTAAATCAGGCAGTCTTCAACCAGCTGACCGGACTGGATCGCCAGTAGACAAATCCTTGTCGAAAACAAGCCCGCCACACTTATAAGTGTGGCGGGCTTTTGTTTATCTCCTAGACAGCCCTCCGAAAGCTATCTAATAGTTAGCCCTTGTGTATGCTAAGGAATTACCTGAGAGATTGAGGGGGTTTTCGCCGTGAGCAATTTGAAAAATCTCATTGGAATTGTCGCTGACGGAAACACGTTGGACCGATCTCAGGCCCGCGAGGCCTTCGAGATCATCATGTCAGGCGCTGCAACTCCCGCACAGATCGGTGGCTTCCTCATGGCCTTGCGCTTGCGCGGCGAAACCATCGACGAAATTTCTGCAGCTGTAGAAACCATGCGCGCCAAAATGATCCCGGTGAAAGCACCAGATCACGCCATCGACATTGTTGGCACAGGTGGTGACGCATCCGGCTCCTATAACATTTCAACCTGCACAGCCATTGTTGTGGCGGGCTGCGGTGTGACCGTTGCAAAACATGGCAACCGGTCCCTGTCCTCCAAATCCGGTTCAGCAGAAGCACTTGCCGAGCTTGGCATCAACCTGGACCTGGATGCGAACGGCATCAGCCATTGCATTCATGAGGCCGGTATCGGCTTCATGTTTGCACCAAACCACCACAAGGCCATGCGCCATGTCGGCCCGGCCCGCATTGAGCTGGGCACCAGAACAATCTTCAACCTGCTAGGCCCGCTCGCCAACCCGGCAGGCGCAAAGCGCCAGATGACAGGCGTATTCGCACAGCAATGGGTTGAACCACTCGCCAACACCCTTCAGGAAATGGGCACCGAAAAAGCCTGGATCGTCAACGGCTCCGATGGAATGGACGAAATCACCACCACCGGAACTACCTTTGTCGCCGAACTGAAGAACGGAAACATCAACACCTTCACAGTGTCTCCTGAAGATGCGGGCCTGCCGCTTGCAAAGACAGAAGATCTGAAAGGCGGCGATCCAAAAGAAAATGCTCAGGCACTGCGCGAAGTGCTGCAAGGAGCAAAAAACGCTTACAGGGATATCGTCCTGCTCAATTCAGCGGCCTCCCTTATCGTCGCAGATAAGGTCTCCACCCTCGCTGAGGGTGTCCAGATGGCTGCGCATGCGATTGACCAAGGTGCAGCCCTTTCCCGACTGGACAAACTTGTTGAAGCCTCCGACGCTGCAACAGCTGCCAATATGAAACTCTAAGACCACGGATCCCATGTCAGATATCCTTACGAAAATCGAAGCTTACAAACGTGAAGAAATTGCTGCTGCCAAAGCGCAAACTTCATTGGCTGATCTGAATGAGGCGATTAAAGCAGCAACACCAACACGCGGCTTTGCAAATGCTTTGAAAGCCAAGCATGTGAACGGTGAGTACGCCCTGATCGCAGAGGTAAAAAAAGCAAGTCCATCCAAGGGGTTGATCCGCGCTGACTTCAACCCGCCCGCACTCGCCAAAGCCTATGAAAACGGTGGTGCAGCATGCTTGTCCGTATTGACAGACACACCATCCTTTCAGGGCAAACCAGAATATCTCGTCACAGCTCGCGCTGAAGTCTCCCTGCCAGTTCTGCGCAAGGACTTCCTTTATGACACCTATCAGGTTCATGAAGCACGTGCATGGGGCGCTGACTGTATTTTGATCATTATGGCAGCTGTTGACGACCAACTGGCCAAAGAGTTGGAAGACGCCGCATTTGAACTGGGCATGGATGCGCTTATCGAAGTTCATGACGAAGCTGAGTTGGAACGCGCACTGAAGCTCTCCTCTCCGCTTGTTGGCATCAACAATCGCAATTTAAAAACCTTCGAGACATCTCTGGAAACCAGCGAGCGGCTCGCACCACTGATCCCGCAAGATCGGATCATCGTTGGCGAGAGCGGCCTGTTCACTCCGGAAGACCTCTCCCGAATGGAAAACTCCGGCATCTCCACCTTCCTCATCGGCGAAAGCCTGATGCGTCAGGAAGATGTGGAAACCGCAACCAAAGCTTTGCTTAAACGCTAAAAATCAACTGCTTGGCAAAAGCAGACACCTGAACAAACTGTGTCCAGAGGCAAGAAAATGTCAGAACTTTCTCCAAAACTCACTCACTTAGATGACAGCGGTGCGGCTCATATGGTCGACATTTCGGAGAAAGAGGTTACCTCACGCATTGCCCGTGCAGGCGGTCAGGTAAAAATGCGGCCTGAAACTCTGGACATGATCCTTTCAGGCAACGCCAAGAAAGGCGACGTGCTCGCAACGGCGCGCATTGCTGGCATCATGGCGGCCAAGAGAACTCACGAGCTGATCCCGTTGTGCCATCCTCTGGCGCTTTCCAAGGTTCAGGTGGACTTCACACCCAACCCTGAACTTCCGGGAATTGAGATCGAAGTCTTCGCAAAAGTATCCGGCCAGACTGGCATCGAGATGGAAGCACTTACAGCTGCCTCCGTTGCCTGCCTGACAATTTACGATATGGCAAAAGCCGTTGATCGCTCTATGGAGATCGGTGAAATCCGGTTGCTGGAGAAGAAGGGCGGCAAGTCCGGTCACTATCTGGCTGAGGAGGATAACTCCCAATGAACTTGATCAGTATTGAAGAAGCGCTGGACCGCCTCCTGAAAGATGTGAATCCGACCGGTACCGAGCAGCTTCCACTACTTGAAGCCGGAGAACGCATTCTGGCAGAAGATGTTGCTGCAACACGAACGCAGCCTCCATTTTCCGCCTCAGCAATGGATGGATATGCCGTCAAAGCTGCTGATACGGTCGATCCAGAGACTGCTTTGAAGGTCATTGGAGAAGTCGCTGCCGGGCATAACTTCGATGGCACGTTGCAAGCCGGAGAAGCTCTGCGCATCTTTACAGGTGCACCTGTTCCAGCAGGCGTCGACGCAATTTTGATGCAGGAAAACGCCCGCCGTGACGGGGATAACCTGTTTTGCGAGGAAGCCGTTTCTGTTGGTAAGTTCATCCGCCCAGCAGGCCTCGACTTCAAAGAAGGTCAGACCCTCCTGAAGGCAGGCGCGCCACTCGGCTTCCGTGAGTTATCGCTTGCAGGCGCCATGAACCACGCAGCCTTGCCAGTACGCAAAAAACCGGTTGTTGCGATCCTCGCAAATGGTGATGAACTCGTAGAGCCAGGTCAGATACCAGGTCCGAATCAAATCATAGCGTCCAATCAAGTCGGCATCGCAGAATTCGTCAGAAACTGTGGCGGAACGCCAATGATGCTGGGCATTGCACCAGACCAGCCTGAGGAAATCACGGCACGCGTGAAACAGGCTATTGAAGCAAAAGCCGATGTACTGGTGACACTCGGCGGTGCCTCTGTTGGCGACCACGATCTCATTCAGGACGTACTGGGCGCTGAAGGCATGGAGCTAGGCTTCTGGCGCATCGCCATGCGCCCGGGCAAGCCCCTCATGGCCGGTGCCCTTGGCCCGATGAAAGTCCTCGGCCTTCCTGGCAATCCAGTCTCCAGCCTTGTATGCGCACTCCTCTTCCTCGGCCCGCTTCTGGACAAGATGTTAGGCCGCACGGTCTCTGTGACAAATCAAGGCGTTACCAAAGCAACTCTGGCAGATGATTTGCCTACAAATGATATGCGCCAGGACTACCTGCGCGCCAGTCTGGACACAGACGAACACGGAGATCTGATAGCAACACCGTTTGGCAAACAGGACTCTTCCATGCTTGCCTTGCTGACAAAAGCAGATGCCCTGATCATTCGTCCACCACACGCACCAGCTGCAAAGGCAGGTGAAAAAGTGGACCTGCTCAAGCTACGCTAAATCCAGACATCAGAAGTGGGCAACCCCTGCCCACTCACCCACCAGAAACCAAATCCCCCAGTTCTAGCAGGGCTTAACCTCAACAAACCCATTGCAGAACACAATGAGAACAGGTAGAGTACGTTCGTGTTTTGTCCTTCCAATCGCAGAAGTTGAAGTCTTTCAGCTTCTTGGAATTACAAAACTGCGATTGGTCAGGAATGACCGCTCACTTTCAATCAGCGCCTTAGGAGCGAACGGGGATAAAAGATGCTTACACAGAAGCAACACGAGCTTTTGATGTTCATCCATCAACGCTTGAAGGAAGCCGGTGTTCCGCCCTCCTTCGATGAGATGAAGGACGCGCTGGACCTCCGTTCCAAATCCGGCATTCACCGGCTGATCACAGCTCTGGAAGAGCGCGGCTTCATTCGCCGCTTGCCGAACAGAGCTCGTGCACTTGAAATCCTCAAACTGCCAGACTCCATTTCTCCGGGCCTGAAGCCTGCCGCTAAGGAAAAAGGCTTTGCACCTGAGGTGATTGAGGGCTCCCTGAGCAAGAAAGTAGCAACGCCGCCACCTCCACGCACCACATCACCAGACGAAGTGCCAACGCTGGAAATCCCGGTCATGGGCCGCATTGCTGCAGGCGTCCCAATCGAAGCAATCCAGACACAAAGCCATACCATCGCAATGCCTGCTGATCTGATGGGTCGCGGCGAGCATTATGCGCTGGAAGTCAAAGGCGATTCCATGATCGATGCCGGTATCTTCGATGGAGATACCGTGTTGATCAAACGTGGTGACACGGCTGATAACGGCGAGATTGTTGTGGCGCTGATTGATGAAGAAGAAGCAACCTTGAAGCGCCTGCGCAAAAAAGGCGCCTCAGTCGCGCTGGAAGCGGCCAACCCCGCCTACGAAACTCGCATCTTCGGCCCGGGCCGCGTCCACGTGCAAGGCAAGATGATTGCGCTCTTCCGCCGCTATTAAATCATTGGTTGCCTGAGGCAATTTCGGATTCCAAGGCCTGCGCTGAGCATCATATGCCCAGCGCACTTTTTTTATTCTTTCCCCGCCCTCAGCACCAACAGAAAGCCAGATGTAAGCTGAACCGCGCTCTCCGAAAACCTTCTGGTCAATAACCAGCTCAGCCCGGCAAGCCGGAGGCGCCTGAACCTGCGTGATGACGATGGTGGCAAGATGGCAGTCAGCCTCCAAAACATCAGCCACTTTGGACTGTGCCAACAGGATCGGCGCAGAGCTTATCCTCCCTCCCTCTGCAGGCTGCTGAGGGAATATCTCAATCACACAGCCGCGATCATCACAGGACCGATCTGAAGCCCTCACCTTGTGTTGCTTGAACGAACCCGCCGAAACTCCACCAGCGCGCAACAGGCTGTCAGCAGCAAACGACATACGTGAGGACGTCAGTCGAAACGCACCATCCTGCCCATAATAAGCAATGTGCTTGCCCGCATCCGCAATCATCAGATCAGGCGCCTTGCCACCGGCAAACATCAGGACACTCACCGTAAATGCCGGAAGTGAAAGCCATTTCAGGCGCAGCGGCATCACACACAGTACGACAATCGCTAGGATCACGAGCAGATACCCTGGAGCACTGGAAACCCCGAGACTGGTCAGCCCCTCACTGAGTGAGCTCACCCAGTAAGCAGCTTTCAGCACCAGCGCCAACCCAGCCTCCATCCCTTGCAGAAAGAACGCATCCGCACCAAACGGGATCGCCAACAGACTCAATAACCCAAGGGGCATAACCACAAAAGTCACCAATGGCATAGCAAGAATATTCCCCAGAACTCCATAAGGCGCAACCTGCTCAAAATGCATCGCCGCAACTGGCCCCGTGGCAGCACCTGCAATCAACGAGGTCAACGCACAAGCTAGAATCCACTTTAAGATTACACGACTAATCCTATGAAACCATGAGGTATTCCGTCTTCGCGAACTATCTCGATTACCGAGCAACCAATCCTTCCCAAGCATATAGGCTGAGAGCAAGGCGAGCACTGCAATGAAGGACATCTGAAACCCGGGAGCCAGAACCTCCTCCGGCCTCAGGCTTAAAAGCACAAGGCAAGCCAGCGCCAGACCACGCAGACTGAAGGCCCGCCGACCAAGCAGACCCGCGCATAAAATCATCGCCGCCATCAAAAAAGCCCGCTGCGTTGCCACAGAAGCTCCTGACAAACCAAGATAAACAATCGCCGCAATCAGTGCTGCCACGCTGGCATAAACGTGAATATGTCCTTTCAGCGCAAGCGACTGGCTGAGGGATAGGATCAGGCGGGCACCAAGGAAGACCAGAGAGGTCACAAGTCCCATATGCATGCCGGAGATAGCGAGCACATGAGCAAGCCCTGCATTGCGCAAGGCATCCTTGTCAGCGGTGGCAAGATAGTCTCGCTTGCCCACCAGAAGTGCAACAGCAAACGCACTTTCCGGGCTGTTATCCAACACCCGCCGGATCCGCTGTGCTATCCCACTGCGCACACGCTCTATCCCTTGCAGAAAACTTGTGCCCTCTACCTGTGCCACAACAACCGGTTTGGAAAGCGCATAGCCGACCGCACCAATCCCACTGAAAAACGCAGTTCGGGCAAAGTCATACCCACCGGGGCGCACCGCACCTCCCGGCGGCAACAACCGAGCCTTCAGCTGCATCCTGTCCCCCATCACGGGTGCCTCTTTCATCCCCTTGATGCTAATCCGGATGCGATAAGAAAGAAGAGTTACGCCCTTCTGCGAAAGTGTTGTCACATCTGCAAAAATGACGGAGTAAGCCCCTTTGCCAGAATGCTTCACTCCAGCAACCACACCCTCCACTTTGCGTGTAACCGGGCGCTCCAGCGGGTCACCGCGCGCATACTCCACGCGCAAATCAGCAAGGAAGAACCCGGCAGTAAAGAACAAAAGCGCGGTCAGCCCAACCGTTAACCGCCCGATCTTCCAACGACGAAAAGCGAATACTCCCAATAAGATAAAAGGAGTTCCGCTTAAAACACTGTAAGGCTCGGCGGGGAGTGAGAAATAAACCAGCACACCAGCTAAATGGCAAAGCGCATACCAGAGGATGCCATGCCCCTTGTTCCAATCCTGCACGAGCGCAGAGCGGGCATAAGTCATGACAGCTGACCAATCCGGCCTCAGCACGAAACCCAGCAGCTTACGTGCCCTTTGAAGCACATCACGAAGACTAAGGCGCTGTTTCTCTTCAGCAAAACGCATGCTTGCGTTGCTATGTGCGTTTTTTGCGTTGACTTGCGTTTTTGTGCGTTGCTGTGTAGTTCGCCCAGCAAGCGCCGTATCGGTCTCAAACGGCGCAGAAGAAAACTTATCCTCCTCAAGGCAAAGCTCACCTATTCTGGGAGCACAGCCACCAGATTGCGTCTTGTCTGAGGATGATTGCCCCTCGCGCACCCTTAAGTCCCTTTCTGCCACTTGGGAACTTTTCAATGCTATGGTACACAGCCCGCAGAGGTACGGCGCCCCGCCGTAATTACCCCAAACTATTCGAAGTAACTTGAAACTTTTCCGGAACACCTATGACTAAACCTGTTGTGACGCGCTTCGCGCCTTCTCCTACTGGCTACCTGCATATTGGCGGCGCCCGTACAGCCCTGTTCAACTGGCTTCTGGCAAAACACAGCGACGGTAAAATGCTGCTGCGCATTGAAGACACCGATCGCTCCCGCTCCACTGAGGAAGCCGTAGATGCGCTGCTGGACGGTCTGTCCTGGCTGGGCATGGACTGGGACGGCGAGCCGATCTCCCAGTATGGCCGCGTTGACCGCCACCGCGAAGTTGCTGAGCAGATGGTCAAGGACGGCACTGCGTACTACTGCTACTGCTCCCCGGAAGAAGTGAACGAGATGCGCGAGAAGGCCCGCGCAGAAGGTCGCCCGCCGCGCTATGACGGCACCTGGCGTGATCGTGACCCATCTGAAGCACCAGAAGGCATCGCCCCTGCCATTCGCCTGAAAGCACCGCTTGAAGGTGACACCATCGTGGAAGATCAGGTTCAGGGCACCGTCAAGTTCGCCAACAAGGATCTGGACGACCTGATCCTCGTGCGTTCTGATGGCAACCCAACCTACATGCTGGCCGTTGTGGTAGACGATCACGACATGGGCGTCACCCACATCGTTCGTGGCGATGACCACCTGACCAACGCAGCACGCCAGTCCCTGATCTACAAGGCTCTGAACTGGGATGTCCCGGTCATGGCGCACATTCCGCTGATCTACGGACCAGATGGCGCAAAGCTCTCCAAGCGCCACGGCGCAGTAGGTGCAGAAGCGTACCGGGCTATGGGCTACTTGCCATCCGCCATGCGCAACTATCTGGCACGCCTCGGCTGGTCCCATGGCGATGACGAGATCTTTTCTACCGATCAGATGATCGAGTGGTTCGGTCTGGACGCTGTCGGCAAATCCCCGTCCCGTTTCGACTTCAAGAAGCTGGAAAACCTGAACGCTCACTACATGCGCTCAGAAAGCGATGAGGAGCTGCTCGGTCACTTCCTCACCTATCTGATGGACGTGGAAGGCGGCGCAGACGTCATGGCGTGGATTGCAGGCGATGGAAACCAGGACAAACTGGTTGAAGCTCTGCCTGGCCTGAAAGAGCGTGCAAAGACCCTTGTCGAACTGCAGGAATCTGCTCGTTACCTCTGGGTTCAGCGTCCGCTGGATCTGGATGCAAAGGCTGAAAAGATCCTCTCTGACGAGGCACGTGCTGTTCTTGGCAAGGTTCTGGTTGCTCTGGAAGCACTGGACGAGTGGACCGTGGAGAGCACCGAGACTGCCGTTAAGGCAGTTGCTGAAGCAGAAGAGCTGAAACTCGGCAAAGTTGCTCAGCCATTGCGCGCTGCACTCACTGGTCGTGGCACATCCCCAGGCATCTTTGACGTGCTCAAAGTGCTCGGAAAAGACGAATCTTGCGCACGCATTCGTGATCTTTCAGCTTAATTCGCTGAATTCTAAAAGAAACTACCGCTGCAAATACTAGTCATTCGTAGCGGTAGTTACACTTATAGCTAAAAGCATTGGTTGCGGGCGCTTGCCCCATCGCGGCAAATGATATAGGCAGTTCCACGACAACACTCTCCTCCGGGCGGAAACGTCAGATCATGCAGTGTATTCATTTGTACACAAATGAAGCAAGTCGCATGAGGAGATACAAAATGGGGGTTGCCTGATATGAGCGACAAAACAGCGAAACTGACTATTGGAGACAACAGCTGGGACTTTAACGTCCACTCTGGCTCCATGGGCCCTGATGTTCTGGACATCGGTTCGCTTTATAAGCAAACTGATCACTTCACACTGGACCCTGGTTTCACATCAACTGCCTCATGCGAATCCAAGATCACTTACATCGACGGTGACGCAGGCGTTCTGCTTTACCGCGGTTACCCGATTGAACAGCTCGCCGAACACGGCGACTTTTTGGAAAGCTGCTATCTGCTGCTGTACGGCGAACTGCCAACACGCGCAGAGAAGGACGATTTTGTTCATCGTGTAACCTACCACACCATGATCCATGATCAGATGAGCTCTTTCTTCAAGGGTTATCGTCGTGACGCCCACCCAATGGCAGTCATGACCGGTACCGTTGGAGCTCTCTCTTCCTTCTATCATGACAGCACCGACATCTCTGATCCACACCTGCGCATGGTTGCATCCCTGCGCATGATCGCAAAGATGCCGACCATTGCTGCAATGGCCTACAAATACCACGTTGGCCAGCCATTCGTTTACCCAAGAAACGATCTGGACTACGCATCCAACTTCCTGCACATGTGCTTCGCAGTTCCATGTGAGGAATATAAAGTAAATCCGGTTCTGGCACGTGCCATGGACCGTATCTTCATCCTGCACGCTGACCACGAGCAGAATGCTTCCACATCCACCGTACGTCTTGCTGGTTCTTCAGGCGCAAACCCATTTGCATGTATTGCAGCTGGTATTGCATGTCTGTGGGGTCCATCTCATGGCGGTGCGAATGAGGCAGCTCTGAACATGCTCTCCGAAATCGGTTCTGTTGACCGTATTCCTGAGTATGTAGCACGTGCAAAAGACAAGAATGATCCGTTCCGCCTCATGGGCTTCGGTCACCGCGTCTACAAAAACTACGACCCACGCGCGCGCATCATGCAGAAAACCTGTCATGAAGTGCTTGCAGAGCTGGGCCACCAGGACGATCCGCTTCTTGAAGTGGCAATGGAACTGGAAAAAGTTGCTCTCACCGATCCTTACTTCGTTGAGAAGAAGCTTTATCCAAACATTGACTTCTACTCCGGCATCACCCTGCGTGCTCTGGGCTTCCCAACCACCATGTTCACCGTGCTCTTCGCACTGGCTCGTACAGTAGGTTGGATCGCACAGTGGAAGGAAATGATTGAAGATCCTTCCCAGCGTATCGGTCGTCCACGCCAGCTGTACACCGGCTATTCCGAGCGTGATTATCAGCCAATCGACCAGCGCCGCTAAGAACATTCTCCGAAAAACGGATACCGGTTTTCGGGAAGTGTAGCAAAGCTGCTTGAGCTGATAGACAGACTTAGAAAAAGGAGGCATTTTGCCTCCTTTTTATTTGAATAGCGCCCATTGCGTTCAACACACGCAAACCATGAGGCGGCTTAATCCTGTTCATGCCTCACCACATCCCTATCCTTGATGTTTGACCAAGTGCCCGGCACTACCACTGGCATCAGAAAAGGATGTATTGATGCGTCTTGCCCCCCTCCCTGTTTTTGCAGCTTTCACGCTCCTCTCTGCTGGTCTGGCAAGCTATTCCTTAGCAAACACCGACACCACACAAGCCTCCAGAGACGTTGTCTTTTCAAACCTGAGCATGCAGGACGGCACATCAGACAATTCCATCTGCGTTGAGCGATATGGTGACGGGTATACAGTCTCCCCCTCCAAGGAAGCCCCTAAGCGCACCTACATCAGCGATAAAGGGCACACGGTAACGCTGGTCGATACAAACGAGATCCTGGGACACGGCATTTTTGCAGAGCACGACCGGTTTATGATGACGTTTCCCGGCAATAAAGAGGAAGAGATCGAGGTCACTCAGTTCGTAACCGGCCTGATTGGCGGAGACCATTACAGCGGCGTATTCACAGACGGCACATGCACCGGCAAGGTCTTTGTTGGCCCGCTGAAACTCCAGTAAAGCCCGCTCACCACCGTTCCGTTGAACTGACACAGACAGAGCCAGATAATCTGAGAGGTTCCCCAAACCGAAATGGTCCGGTGCAAAAGGCACGTCCGGTTCATCGTCCAACAGCATTTAGCAGCCGCACCAATCCTGACCGTTCAGGCATAAAAGATGGGACACAACAGGTTTAAAACGAGAGAAAGCATGCGAGTTAAAAAGCTGAAGCAGTCCGGTGTTGTTCTCCTCATCACCTTTGGACTACTGGGGCCAGCCAGCAGTCAGATCGTCAATCGCGTCAATAAGGCTAATCCGTTTTCCGACATGAAGCGCGCCCTTCCAACACGGCAAGTCTTAATTGACAACCTGACAGTCCTGACTGATGCCGTGGGAATTGAGTTTTGCGAGGGACGTTATGGCAAAGGCGGCACAATTTTTCCTGACCAAAACGGGAAACAAGGGCAGTTTATCAGCAAGATGAACGACAAAGTCTCCCTCTACGACCGCAGTGAGTGGCGTCAGGACGGCATTTATGCAGAACACTCAAAACTGCTGATCACCTTCCACAATGCCCCGGACGTAGAGGTCGAGGTGACTGCCTTCATCACCGGCTTCGTCAACTCCAAGATGTTCAGCGGCGTCTTCTCTGATGGCGTCTGTACCGGGCACTTCTCCGTCGTAGCCGCCAATTGATCCCGCAAAACGCTGCCTCGAGAAATTGATTAAATCCGGACAATCGCGCGAAACACATTCTTCATCCTAAAGAAAATCAAATTGAACCCAGAGCATTTACATTAACGCAGCAGGACTATTCTTTGCTGGTCGTGAGGCCTGAACAGCAACGAGTGGAAGCTCCCCATGAAGAAGATTTTCTGTGCAGCAACAAGCCTCAGTCCTGTCGTCGACAGATCCGGGACGAGAGGTCAGGCACAGCAGGTTTGAAATGGGAGTAGACATGCGCCTTACAAAACTGAAACAGTCCGGTGTAGCTCTCATCCTCACCATTGGGATGCTGGGGCAAGCCAATGGTCAGATCACCCACCGCGACAACCGGGGCAATCCCTTCACCGACCTGAAACGCCTGTCTGTATCACGGCAAATCGCCATCCAGAACCTGACAGTCCTGACAGATGCAGTTGGTGTTGAGTTCTGTAAAGAGCGCTATGGCAACGGATACACTGTCTACCCCGATCCAAACGGACGGCGCGGACAATTTGTCAGCGACAAAGGGCACAAATTCTCCCTTTATGCCCGCAGCGAGTTGCGCGGTGACGGCATTTATGCCGAACACTCGCAAGTCCTCATCACCTTCCCCAATGATCCGGATGAAGAAGTCGAGAACACCCAGTTCATAACCGGTTTCGTGAACTCCAAAATCTTCACCGGCGTCTTCTCAGATGGCATCTGCTCCGGAAGATTCTCTGTCGTCGGCGTCAAATGATCATTTCTGGACAGGTGCAGTTGCCTCAGTCAGCTCAAAGCATTTACTGACAGAACTCTCGTTGGTCTTATAGGTGCGAAAGCCAACCGCCTCATAATAACCCAGCCCCTCCGGGTTGGAGGCACCAATCGTGGCATCAATCTTCTCAAGACCGGCTTGTCTGGCAGCATCAAGCGTTGCAGCAAACAAGGCCCGCCCGACACCGCGGCGCCCAGCACTCGGGCGCACATGGGTGCCGATCATGCCCCAACCCGGCGTCACACCATAAGTGTTGCCCTCTGATGCCCATTTCAGGACCTGCAGCCCAAGCAGGGTCCCGTCCACATCTTCAACCACAGAACAGCGGATATTATCTGAATGAGCAATGTACTGAGAGATCACATAGGTCTCATCACTCGGCAAACTGCGCTTTCCCAACGCAGCAAGTTCCTGCAAAAAACTGCTGATTTCTTCAACATCGGCCAGAACCGCGTCTCTGACTTTCATAAAAACCTCAAAATCTGTAGCTGACCTGCACACTCATTCTCAAAACAAACACGACAGGAGAAAACCCACGATGCATCAATGCAATGAAGAGCATAGCCTATCATAAGCCCCGGCTTTTCCAGCCCCTGTACTGCGTAAATCTTCAGTTTTCACGGATGTTTATGCGTAGTGCATTAGAAACTGGCTAAATCCAGCAGTATCCCCAAAACCCATTCTTCATCCTAAAGAAAATCGAAGCTCAGCAAAAACATCTACGTTAACGCAGCAGGACTACTCTTTGCGCGGTTTTAAGCCTGAAAATAACAAGTGGTGGCACCCATGAAGAAATATCTCTGTGCAGCAGCAAGCCTTGGCGCAATTGCCTATATCAGCAGCACGGCTCTGGCAGACGATCACAGTCTGGGCAGTGACAATGAATCCGTCACATTCTCCGAGCTGACATTGGCAGACGGCACGCCTGACGACGGCACCTGCGCAAAACGCTACGGAACAGGTTACAAAACCGCAGACCATCCCGACACATCTTCACCAAACGCTCAAAAGACGACGACAGAAGGCCACGACATCATCATCTCCTCCACCGGTGGCACCATTGGGGATGGCATCCTGTCCATCGAAAATGAGTACGAGATCATCTTTCCCAATGACGAACACAAAGAAACAATTGATGTGAAGATGTTCGCAACCGGCCTGATTGGCAGCGGAACAGCCTCAGGCGTGTTCTCGGATGGCACGTGCCGCGGCAAAGTCACCATTCAATCTGCTCAGCAGTAGGACCTCCACCTGATGAAAGCCGCCCTTTGCACAGTGATATCCCTGACAGCCCTGACGCTCACAAGCATCAATGCAGACGCGATGAGCCTGCGATTGGGGCGCGGCGACAAGTTTTCCGCATTCACCGACCCGTCACTGGTGGACGGAAGTCCGGAATAAGAGATCTGCACAAGGCGCTACGGGAAGGGCTTTACTGTCAAAGCACACCCCGGCTCCCTCCCTGAACAGCGGGAATTCAACACTTATGAAGGGCACATTATCAAGATGACCCATGTAGGTGGCAGCTTGGGAGATGGCGTATATTCGCTGGAAAATGAGTACCTCTTCACCTTCCCCGATGACACCGAAGCTAAACCTATCAAATTTCAACTGATAGCAACCGGCCTCATTGGAGACGGACAAGCTTCCGGAGTTTTTTCTGACGAAATATGCCGCGGCACCGTACAGATCATGCTCGTAAAGAATACAGCAGCACAATGATACAACACTGCACCATACCACTCAATAAAACGGGACGGATAGAACAATGAAACCATTCCTCCTGACTTCCGCCTGCATTCTGGCTATGACCATTGCCAGCACATCAGCACAGGCCCTCACACAACGATTAGGCCCCGGCAACAGAACAATCACCTTCTCTGAATTGTCCATGACCGATGGAAGCCCTGATGATGGCACCTGTGAAAAGCGCTATGGCACCGGCTTCACAACGCAAAGTAATCCAGATTCAGCAAGCAACCCACTCAAGCGGACAACCAAAGAAGGACATAACATCGAAGTCATTGCACTCGGCGGAAACGTAAGCGAAGGTATCTTCTCCATCGAGAACCAATATGAAATCATCTTCCCCGATGATGAAACCAAAACACCTGTAGATGTGGAACTGGCAGCAACAGGATTGATCGGCAGCCAGGAAGCCACCGGTGTCTTTTCCGACGGTACGTGTAGAGGCGTCATTCAGGTCAAAGTGGTCAGCAACTAAGCCACCATATAAAAAGGCCTGAAGATCCCTTCAGGCCTTTAAACTCATAGCTTAAAGCATCACTTTAAGCGCAACGCCAAATGACTCTTGGTTTTCAAAGAGCTACACCCATTTAATGAATCACTTTCAAAAGCACCTAAGCTGAAACTCCAGCCGTTTCCAAAATGATCCGGGCAGCCTTGCCTGCCTGACTTTCGCCTTCAGGCAAACGCATCTTTTCATCAATACGAGAGAACGCGTCCAGCTGCGCCCGCCGCTCTGGACTATCAGACAGCAGCGCAAGTACGGCCTGACTAAGCACTTCAGGGGCCGCTTCGTCTTCAATATATTCCTTGATGCTGTGATCTCCAAGCACAAGGTTGGGCAGCACAATGGTGTCCACCGCAACAATCTTGACGAACCGGTTGATCTGCTTCAGGCGGCGGAAGAACCAGTCCAGCTTGTAAGCTATAACCATAGGCACCCCAGCAATCGCCAGCTCCAAAGACACAGTACCGCTGGCCGCAAGCGCTGCATTTGCCTGTCGCAAAGCCGCAAACTTTTCCGCTTCACCCGTCACAATACGCGGCTGCACCTTCCAGGACGCCACACCATCGCGAATGCGCTGTTCCTGATGAGGCACTGCTGGAATGATCACATCCACATCCGGGTCTTGCGCACAAATCAAAGCGACTGCTTCACCAAACGGCTCCAGCAACCGCGAAACCTCGCTGGTTCGGGAGCCCGGAAGCACCACCAACTGCTTTCTGCCTGTCCCGAGCTCTGCGCGCTCCCCCGGAGCAGGCCGCAAATCCGCAAGCCGTTCAATCAACGGATGCCCTACATAGTCACAAGGCGGCCCACCAAGGCGCTTGTGGGCCTCAGGCTCAAACGGCAACAGAGCAAGCAGCTGATCCACATATGCCGCCATCTTCTTCGCACGTCCCGGACGCCACGCCCACACAGACGGGCTCACATAGTCCACCACCCGAATATGCGGCGCTTTTTTGCGCACGCGCTTTGCAACGTTGTGAGTGAAATCCGGAGAGTCGATGATCAGCAGTAAATCAGGTTGCTCGGCCATAACCGCATCAACAGTTTGATGTACACGGCGAATAATTGTCGGCAAACGCTCCAACACCGCCGTGATGCCCATCACAGCAATATCATGCAGCGGAAAGATCGACTGCACACCTTGAGCCGCCATGCGCTCACCGCCCAGACCACAGACCTGAAGACGATCGCCAATCGAAGCCCGCAGGGCTTTTATGACTTCCGCGCCGAGCTGATCACCAGATTCCTCGCCAACAACAAAGAAAACCTTGAAGGGTTTGACAGCTTCCAAATCGCTCATACCTCAGCGCTCACCAGCTTCAAAGTCTTCATCACGTGCGCAACCATAAAGGAAAACACCCAACTCATCGCAAAGGCGCTCAACCTCATCACGATGAGCAACCAGTACACGCCCAGCCTCAACACACACGCCTTTTAACTGTGCGTCAGAAGCTTTCTGTATGGTTTCTGGCCCAACGGTCGGCATATCAAGGCGCAGATCCTGTTGCGGCTTAGAACACTTTACAAGCACACCTGCAGCCCCTTTGGACCGGACACGGCCATTAGCACGCAACCCAGCAACACGCTCAAGCATGGCGTCCGTGCCTTCAGCGCCCTCAACAGCAACAACACGTGCACCCACAGCAACAGCACCCTGCCCGATATCCAATCGGCCCACAGCATCCACCGCCTCAATGGCAAGCTTCATATCACTCAGAGCCTTGGCATCCGGCTTCGGCCCTGCCACGTGGCCTGGGCTAGCAACCAACCCCGGAGCAACTTCATGAGCACCAACCACGTGCAAACCCTCTCGTTCAAATATCCCGGCTACTTTCACCAGCAAATGATCATCGCCGCCAACAACAGCCTTGATGATACGCGGCAAACGCCAAATCGTTCCAAAATCACCGAGGATTGATGTGAAATCAGGCCGCTTCTGCACAGCGCCAATCAACACCACATCCTGAACACCGTTAGATTTCAACGTTGAGAACAGTTTGCCGATCTGCCCCCAGCCAAGTTCAACGGGATTAAACGCAGAAAGGGAGGCATCTGCCTCCCCCTTGATTGCGATGGTCACCACATCGCGACCTTGTTCCATAGCGGAGCGAATGACCAGACCGGGCAAATCGCCGCCACCAGCAATCACAGCAATAGGTGCCTGTTTCACCATGAATTCAAAACAGACCCTTATTCACCGGTGTTGCGCGGCGTACAGAACCGGCGCTTTTCATCTTCCAGCATGAACGACGTCATCGTCTGCACACCTTCAAATTCAGCGTACTTGGTCCGCGCAATCTCAGCACGAGCACGCAACGTACCCTCTTCACTGTTGAAGACTTCCTTATACGCACCGCGCAGGGCGTGGATTTCTTCGCGAGAAAAGTTGCGGCGCTTCAAACCAATCAGATTCAGCCCTGCAAGACGCGCACGATCACCAATCACAGATCCATAAGGGATCACGTCAAACTCAACACCAGTCAGACCACCAATGATGGAATGAGCACCCACACGGCACCACTGACGCACAGCAGACAGTCCGCCAAAGATCACGTGATCTTCAACCTCAACATGCCCGGCAAGCGTTGCGTTGTTGGCCAGAATAACGTTGTTGCCCACAATGCAATCATGCCCGACATGAGTACCCATCATGAACAGGCCACCATTCCCAACGCGCGTCACACCACCACCGCCGGCAGTGCCAGGGTTCATAGTGGAGTGCTCGCGGATCTGATTGTCTTCGCCGATTTCCAGTAGCGTATCTTCACCGGAAAACTTCAGATCCTGCGGCTGATGCCCCAAGCTGGCAAACGGGTAGACCTTCGACCGGGCGCCGATCGTTGTCCGTCCAGCGATCACCACATGGGAAACAAGCTCTACATCAGCGCCAAGGGTTACCTTGGGACCCACCATGCAGTAAGGACCGATCTTGACATTCTCTCCAAGTACGGCCCCATCCTCGATAATCGCGGTGGGATGAATCTGTTGCATCAATGACCTCAATTCGCCTCGTCAGAATCGACAAGCATTGCGCTGATTTCCGCTTCAGCAACCTTCTGCCCGTCTACCATTGCAACACCTTCAAATTTCCAGATGGTCGCGCGGTTGCGGACTTTTTTCACGTGAAAGCGCACCTGATCACCAGGAACCACAGGCTTGCGGAACTTACACTTATCAATGGTCATGAAGTAAACCAGAGAAGGCACATCTTTCTTTTCACGACCATGGACGCAAAGCGCACCAGCAGTCTGAGCCATCGCTTCGATAAGCAACACACCTGGCATTACAGGCTGGCTTGGAAAATGTCCCTGAAAATGTGGCTCATTGATGGTTACATTCTTAATACCAACACCTGAGTTGTCGCCGTCCATATCAACGATACGGTCAATCATCAAAAACGGATAACGATGGGGCAAAAGCTCCATAACCCGCATGATATCAGCGCTTTCAAGTGTTCTGGTCTCTACATCACTCATAATAATGCCTCAGCAATATCGGTTTGACTGGCATATGTCTCACTTGGAGCATCTGAGGATACGCCCTCCTCATTCACCAGCCAATCTAGTTAACTATCGGGATCAGATCCCGGGTCTAATCTGTTATTTCTTGCCGCCTTGAGCGGTCAGGCGGCGAAGCGCCGTCATTTCCTTGAACCACTCACGGATCGGCCGTGCCGGTACACCACCATAACGCCCACCTGGCGCCAGATCGTCGTGTAC
This sequence comes from Pseudovibrio sp. Ad13, assembly GCF_001623225.1. Classification (NCBI taxonomy): domain Bacteria; kingdom Pseudomonadati; phylum Pseudomonadota; class Alphaproteobacteria; order Hyphomicrobiales; family Stappiaceae; genus Pseudovibrio; species Pseudovibrio sp. Ad13. The sequence goes on from NZ_LMCC01000015.1 coordinate 83,444, forward strand.
AGCACTCACGCCAGCAACTTGCGCGCCCATTCCAATGCGAACGTGCCCGGAAACACCGGTCTGTCCGCCAAGAACCACATAATCCTCAAGGCTGGAACTTCCAGAAATCCCTACCTGAGAAACAATGACGCAATGCTTTCCGATATTAACGTTGTGACCAACCTGAACCTGATTATCAATCTTGGTTCCATCACCCACAGTCGTATCACGGTTTGCACCGCGGTCTATACAGGAGCCAGCGCCAATTTCAACATCATTTCCTAGCACAACTCGGCCCAGCTGGGGAACCTTGATATGTCCACCTGGCCCCATCGCAAACCCAAAGCCATCCTGCCCTATGCTAACGTTTGGGTGAATAATGACACGATCACCAAGCACTGCGTGCTGCAAACTGGAATTTGCTCCAATGGAGCAATTCTCGCCCAGCTGACAATTGGCAGCGATCACTGCATTGGGACCAACACGAGATCCAGCCCCAATCACCACATGCGCGCCAATGACAGCACCAACTTCAACAACAACACCTTCACCCAGCTGCGCGCTCTCATCAACAAAAGCACGCGGACTGACAGACGTCTCGCTGGTTACCGAAAGTGGCCGCATTGCGGTTGGGTAAAGCTCAGCCAAAACTTTCGCCAGTGAGCGGTACGGCTCCTTGGCGAGCAAAGGCACAACGCCGTCAGGCACCTTGTCGACATGCTTTTTGCTCACGAGACAAGCTGTTGCCTTCGTGCTCTCAAGCTGATCCAGATATTTTGGATTATCGATGAACACAAGCGTTCCGGGAACGCCTTCATCCAGAGGAGCAACACCAGTAATGGCAAGGTCATGATCACCACGAACAATCTCCGCCCCAGCCCATTCAGCTACTTGTTTCACTGTTATTGATCGAGCTTCAGGGAAGAAAACCGGGCTAACTTCAGATTGATTTGATGGTTCTGTCATAGGATCCTACAAAAAAACGGCCGCCGAGGGTATCGGCGACCGATTATAATCAAATTTTCACTAGATCAGAAGCGTGTACCACCACTGAGCTTGAATACCTGCGTTTCATCAACATCGTTTTTGAGCACAGGCCAAGCAAAGTCAGCACGCAGCGGCCCAAACGGCGACTGCCACAACACCCCAACACCAACGGAAGCACGAAGATCGAAGTCTTCAGACTGGATACCGCTTCCGATTACAGAAGACAGTTCGCTATCCACACCCCAGAGAGAACCCGCATCAGCGAAGACTGCGCCCGACAATCCAAGTTCTTCAGGGAAGACTGGGAATGGGAACTGACCTTCAACGGTACCTGCAACGTAGTATTTACCACCCAAGGCATCGCCACCGTTTTCATCACGAGGACCATAACCGTTGGTTGCAAAACCACGAATTCTGTCAGGTGAACCCTGGAACTGATCAGTCACGCGCAGACGGTTACCGATAGATTCGATGTAACCGGCAGAACCCTTCACAAAACCAACAAGACCCCATTCAGCATAGAGCTCTTCAAATGCGCTACCCTTAAACTGACCACGAACATACTGAGACTCTCCGCCGAGACCCGCAACTTCCTGCTCGTAGGAAGCGACATAACCGTCACGTGGGTTCAGGTTGTTGTCCAAAGTATTGTAGACGAGCGAGAAGCCCGCAAGTGAAGTCGTGTACTGCCCAAGGGAGTCACAGACACCCAAAGACACACCAGGCTCACAATCGCTAATGCCAGTAGAGTCACTACGTGTCAGATCGCGCTGGTAAAGCTTGTAGAACAGGTTAAGCGTCAGTTCGTCTTCGCGAAGCGGAAGGCCGAAGTTAATCGCACCACCAGTTGTCTGCTCTTCATAAGCACGGGAGCTGTTCTGATCGTATACGCGGCGGTATACATCCAGACCTGCGGAGATACGACGCCCCATGAAGAACGGCTCAACGAATTTGAACTCATACTTCTGGTTATCGGTACCACCACCAACAGCAGCTTTAACGTACTGACCGCGACCAAGGAAGTTGCGCTCGGTGATGGAGATATCACCAATCACACCGTCAGAGGTGGAGTAACCCACACCGAATGAAACTTCACCGGTTGGCTGCTCTTCAACATCCACGTTGATGATCACACGGTCAGGAGCACTGCCCTGCTGACGCGTAATACGCACATTCTGGAAGTAACGCGTGTTGCGCAGACGACGCTCAGCCTTATCCAGAAGGATACGGTTGTAAGCATCACCTTCAGCGAGATCGAATTCGCGGCGGATCACGTACTCACGTGTACGGTCGTTACCACGAACGTTGATACGCTCAACATAAACGCGTGGACCTTCTTCGATCAAATAAGTAATCGAGACTGTCTTGTTCTCATAATCACGCTCACCACGAGGGCGAACCTGAGCAAACGCATAGCCTGCCTTGGAAACTTCCAGCGTCAGAGCTTCAAGCGTCTTTTCAACTTCTAAAGAGTTGTAGGTATCACCAGACTGAGTGCGCAGATACTGGCGCATCGCCTCTGGGTCAACAGCAGACAAGGAGGTATCGATTTCGATATCACCGAACTCGTACTGCTCACCTTCATCAACAGTGAACGTCACGTAGAAGATGTTTTGCTCACGGTCCAGATCTGCAACAGCAGAAACAACGCGGAAGTCAGCGTAACCCTTCTGGTAGTAGAACTGACGCAAAGATTCTTCATCTACATCGAGACGATCAGGATCATAAACATCAGTTGTACGCAACCAGCCGAGGAAGCCACTTTCGCGGGTCTGGATCTGCTCACGCAGGTAGCCGTCAGAGAAGGCTTGGTTACCGATGAAGGAAATACGGGCAACACCCGTCTTATCCCCTTCTTCGATTTCAAAAACCAGATCCACACGGTTATTAGCGCGCTCAATAATCTTCGGCTCAACAGACGCACGATAGCGACCGGAGCGACGATAAGCTTCCAGAAGGTTCTGAGCATCAGACTGAACACGCGCACGTGTCAGCATGGACCGCTCAGAAGAACGAACGACTGATTGCAGAGCTTCGTCTTTCAGTCGCTTGTTACCCTCAAAGGAGATTTTGCCGATAACTGGATTTTCTTTAACATCAACAACAAGAGTGCCGCCGCGTTGCTCGATGGAAACATCAGCAAACAGACCGGTCGCATAAAGCGTGGTCAGGCTCTCGTCGATATCAATTGCAGAAAACGATTTCCCTGGACGGATAGTCAGGTAGTTGCGAACTGTTTCGCTTTCGATGCGCGTTGCACCGTTAACGACAATCTTGTTAACCACCGCGGCCTCGGCAACCCCTGTTCCGATAAACGGAACCCCAACCGGAGCAACTGTAGTAGTAGCTGCAACGGCCATTGCCAAAAGCGACACACGTGACAGGTTCTTAAATGACTGCATAGAACTGCTATGCCTTTTATTTTCAGCCTAAAGTTGCATTAGTCCCCTGATCCTCAGATCACTAATGCGCCTCAGGGTAATGGATAGAATCTGAAACACCTAGGAACTTTGTACAAGGTTTTCAGAGTAAAGCAAGGCGACACAACTGGATTTAATGCAATTTGCCCAATCCTTTGCCCAACCTTTGGTTACGCAACTTACCTAAGAGCCGATTATCGACCGCAGATCATTCCAGGTCGCAAAAACCATTAGAAGCAGAACCAGAGTGATTCCTATCCGGAACCCGAAATCCTGCAGTTTTTCACTCAACGGCTTACCCCTTACGATCTCGATGATGTAGTACAGCAGATGCCCGCCATCCAGCATGGGAACAGGCATAAGGTTGAGTAAACCAATAGAAATTGACAAAACTGCGGTAAGGTTAATTAGCGGTAAAATACCATGGGTCGCAACTTGCCCGGAAATTTGTGCTACGCGAATCGGACCACCTAGTTGGTCCGGATCTTCTTTACCGAGGAAAAGACCGCCAATATAACCTAATGTCCTATCAAGAATGTACCATGTCTCTTTTACCCCTTCACCCACAGCTTCCACCGGGCCAAAACGCTTGACTATGATATCTTCCTGAGAAGTATTTCGCTGAATTCCAAGAATTCCAACCTTCTGCGTATTCCCAAAACCATCACTGATTTCCTGTAGTTCTGGCGTTGCAGTAAGGCGCTCGACAGCATCCCCGCGCTCCACATCGATCTGCATCGGAACGCCCGCACTCGCCGTCACGACCCGCTGCACATCATTGAAACTTTCTACTGGATTGCCATCAATCGAGAGGATCAAATCCCCTGGCAAAATGCCGGCCATTTCAGCCGCACTACCAGGTCGCACCTGATCCACACGCGGCAATGTTTCGAATTTTCCTAAAAATCCAAACATTCCTGCAAAGATAAGAATAGCGAGGATAAAATTGGCAATAGGCCCTGCGGCCACAATTGCGGAGCGCTGCCACGGGTTCTTCGCAAAGAACGCAGTCCGGCGCATCTCCTCATCCATTTTGGCTTGCTCATCACGGTCTGGCACGCTTGCAGCATTCTCATCACCTGAGAACTTCACATAGCCACCCAGCGGAATGGCACAGACCTTCCAGCGCGTCCCATGCTTGTCATTGCGACCCAACAGTTCCGGTCCAAACCCGACTGAGAATGCAAGAACCTTCACCCCGCACCAACGCGCGACGAGGAAATGCCCTAGCTCATGGAAGAAAACAACCACAGTAAGCACAGCCAAGAAGGGAATGATGACTCCGAGCGAACCACCAAGAACTGAACTCAGAACGTCCATGCGAACAGCCTTACCTTATTTTTTAAAGGAAGCGCCGGATTAGGCGGCCATCTTCCCAATAACTTCGTTTGCAACTCGACGCGCTACCTGATCCAACTGAAGAATCTCCTCCAGCTGATCTGAACAATCTAGCATATTTTGCGTATGAAGCCGATTCAGAACATCCTCAAGAAGCTCTGGGATCTGGAGGAAGCCGATCTTCCGTCCAAGGAAGGCTTCCACCGCCACTTCGTCAGCTGCGTTAAAAATCGTCCCTGCCCCATCGCCAAGTTCCATCACTTTACGTGCAAGTGACAGCGCAGGAAAACGCTCAAAATCAGGCTTTTCAAAGTCCAGACGCCCAATCATCCCCAGATCAAGATCCGCAACCGGAGCCGTCTTTCGGGTTGGGTATGCCAGACAATGAGCAATTGGCCCGCACATGTCCGGAACCGCCATATGGGCCAATAATGACCCATCACAATATCTAACCATGCCATGGACAATTGATTGTGGATGGACAACCACATCCAGCTGATCAGCGGTAATAGGGAACAGATGATAGGCTTCAATCAGCTCAAGACCTTTGTTCACCATAGAAGCACTATCAATGGTAATCCGCCGCCCCATGGACCAGTTTGGATGCTTCAGCGCCACCTCAGGCGTGGCAACACGCATCTCATCCAGTGTCGATGTCCGAAACGGTCCACCGGAAGCTGTGACAATCACTTTGTCGACAGCTTTGGGGTCATCCTGCTCAAACACCTGAAAAATAGCGTTATGCTCTGAATCCATCGGCAGCAGTTTGGAGCCATGCTTTTCAGCCAGCTCACACACAATCGTACCTGCACACACCATGGTTTCTTTATTGGCAAGAGCGATATTGCTGCCTGCCTTGATCCCCTCAATGGTCGGCTCCAGCCCTGCGGCTCCCACCATAGCAGAAACCAGCACATCTACCTTCTGGCTAGCCGCCTCCAGCACAGCCTCACGACCTGCAGAAACCTCAACGCCAGTACCGGCGAGTGCTGCTTTAAGATCTTCGTATTTAGAGGCATCACCAATGACCGCATGCTTTGCGCCAGTCTCCCGGCACGCCTTCGCAAGCGCATCAACATTGCGGCCTGCAACAAGTACATTGACTTCATAACGCTCAGGGCTGTGCGCAATAACTTTGAGCGTACTGGCTCCAACCGATCCGGTTGCTCCCAACACAGTGAGAGATTTTGTCATATCAACAACCCTTGCAAATCAACAGAACCGTGGGCGAAGCACAAAAATCAGCAGTATCAGGATGCAAACAGCATCAACCCTGCATTTGGATCAAACAGCTGACCGCCAAACACTACACCAACCACATAGGCAAACACAGCGGCAGCGACAAGGCCATCAACGCGATCAAGCAGCCCACCATGCCCGGGAATAAGGCGACTGGAGTCTTTCACCTTAAAGCGGCGCTTCATGGAGCTTTCAAACAGGTCTCCAAGCTGAGAGACTGCAGAAAGAACAACAGCAAGCCCAAAAGCCCAGACCAGCTGAGAACCACCCGCAACAGCAACAAAGCCCATTCCTAAAAGCGAAGAAAAGACCACGCCGCCAATAGCACCGCTCCAGGTTTTGTTTGGAGAAACAGCAGGCCAAAGCTTAGGTCCGCCAAAGCTGCGACCACACACATAGGCCGCAATATCGGTCCCCCAGACCACAAGGAAGAGATAGATGATGAAGAACAGCCCTTCATCCCCTTCCCGCAGCGCCAGCAATGAAACAAATGTCAGGCCAGCGTAAACGTAGCCCTCACTCACCCAGCGCGCCGTCCGGTCAAAGCCACCAGCACCGTAAAGTACCACAGCACCAGCAATCAGCGCTACGGCAATCCAGAGCGGCTGCGCCTGAAAGTAACTAAAGCCAATGAAGAGAAGAAACAGGTAGCCCAGCAGCACAACAGGTCGCTGAGCATTTTGCAAAATGATCTTGTACCATTCCCAGTAAACAATCAGCATGCCAACAAGCACGAGGCCAGCAAACCAGAAACCACCTGCCCATGTCAGCGCCAGCGCGACAGGAGCAAGAATAACTGCAGAAAGAGCGCGTACCAGCAAATCAGGATTTGCATTTAGCACGCGCCGGATAATTCCTCCGGAAGCGCCTTCAGAATTGTTCTGATTGTTTTTGTCAGGCATTACGTCCCAGTCGCGTCAGAGCTCAAACCCCCATACCGCCGGTCACGGTTAGAGAACGCCAGCAAAGCATCATCAAAAGCATCTGAGTTAAACTCAGGCCAGGGCGTAGGAGCAAAATAAAATTCGGCATAAGCAGCCTGCCACAACAGGAAGTTGGAAAGTCGCTGTTCTCCCCCTGTGCGGACTATGAGGTCTGGATCCGGAATATCACGGGTATCCAGACAAGTACTGACATCATCCTCCCCAATGTCAGCAGCTCTCAACTCACCAGCTTCCACGCGCTGCGCCAGTTGCCGTGCAGCTCGGACGAACTCGTCCCGCGCTCCGTAGTTAAAAGCAATAACCAGCACCAGCCCGGTACAATGAGCGGTCTCTCGTTCCGCATCATTAAGCAGGGTCAGCATGGATTTATCGAGATTTTCTTTGGACCCGATGACACGAACCCTCACATTAGTCTTAGTGAGTTCCTTAATGTCATCGCGTACAAACCGGCGCAGCAAGGCCAACAGGAAAGAAACTTCCTGTTGCGGGCGCGCCCAGTTCTCAGAAGAAAAGCTAAAAAGCGTCAGGTAGGAGATCCCGCGCTTTTGTGCGTGTTTAACGGCTTCGCGCAGTGTTTTCACACCGCGCCGATGCCCTTCAGTGCGCGGAAGGCCCCGGCGAGTTGCCCAACGGCCATTACCATCCATAATGATGGCGACGTGACGAGGCACACTCAAAAGTCCGATTTCGGAATTTGCATCAACTGCCTCAAATTCAACGCTCGCCGCCATATAGCCCCCGCTTGCAAACAGGATTAAACCTGCTTGATTTCCTGTTCTTTTTTGGCAAGTACAGAATCAACTTCACCAATAATGTCGTCAGTCATCTTCTGAACCCTGTCAGAAGCTGACCGCGCATCGTCTTCCCCCATCTCACCAGCTTTTTCGAGCTTTTTGATGGTTTCCATGCCATCGCGGCGAACATGACGTGCAGCGATCTTCGCTTGCTCGGCAAATTTATGCGCAACTTTGACAAGTTCTTGACGACGCTCTTCATTAAGCTCAGGAATTGGCAAACGCAGCACCATGCCATCCACAACCGGGTTTAGACCAAGGCTGGATTCACGGATAGCTTTTTCAGTGGCCTGCATCATGGAACGATCCCAGACCTGAACAGAAATCATGCGCGGCTCTGGAACACTGACTGTCGCGACCTGGTTGATCGGCATTGGAGCGCCATAAGCCTCCACAGTGATTGTGTCCAGCATACTTGCAGAAGCACGACCAGTACGAAGACCAGCAAATTCATGCTTCAAAGCTGTGATCGCACCATTCATGCGGCGGTCAAGATCGTCATAGTCCAGCTCTGACATAATTTCCTCTTTCACCTATCATTTTAACGGACCGGCATTCCAAAACTAAAAACCGGCCCGGGTCAAAATCCGACAGTTAAGACACCAATTGGTGCCTGTTAGTCTTCAATGACCGTAAATAGCCCCTGCCCGCGCAGCACATTAACAAGCGCGCTGGAGGTCTTGATGGAAAAGACAACTACAGGAATAGAGTTGTCCCGGGCAAGTGCAATCGCGGTCGCATCCATGACTTTAAGGTTCTTTTCAAGAACTTCCCCCGGTGTAAGCGTGTCAAAACGCTTTGCATCAGGCTTAAGCTTAGGATCAGCGTCATAAACGCCATCAACACTAGTACCCTTGAGGAACACATCACACTGCATCTCTGCCGCACGCAGTGCCGCACCAGAATCAGTGGTAAAGAACGGATTGCCCGTACCACCGGCAAACAGAATAACGTCCCCGTCTTCCATGTAACGCTCTGCGCCGCGCTGAGTAAAGCTCTCACAAATCGACGGCACCGGAACAGCGGAAAGCACACGCGCCTGAATACCGCGCTGACGAAGCGCATCGGCAAGCGTGAGCGAATTCATAATGGTTGCCAGCATACCCATATGGTCGCCGGTCACACGGTTTGCGCCTTTGGCTGCCAGAGCCACACCGCGGAAGATGTTACCGCCACCAACAACGATGCCGAACTGGGCACCCAGATTTACAGCCTCTGAAATTTCCGCTGCTACCCGTTCAACCACCTTTGGATCGATACCAAAGTCCTGGTCGCCCATCAGCGCTTCCCCTGAAAGTTTCAGAAGAACTCGTTTCCAGCGAACACCCTCAGACATAGTAAACCTCTTTTCATGCATCCAGATACAAAGAGGGCGTCGACTGAGTCGACGCCCTCAATAAATTAGTTACCAGCAGCAGCAGCAACTTCAGCTGCGAAGTCTGATTCTTCTTTTTCAATACCTTCACCAAGGGCGATGCGAACAAAGCCGGTGAGTTTGATTGGAGAACCGATTTCTTTAGCTGTTTCTTCAACGGCCTTCTCTACAGTCAGATCAGGGTTGATAACGAAAGACTGCTTAACCAGTGTAACTTCTTCATAGAACTTACGCAGGCGACCTTCAACCATCTTCTCGATGATGCTTTCAGGCTTACCAGACTCACGAGCCTGTTCCATGTAAACAGTGCGCTCACGCTCAACAGCGTCTGCATCCAGCTCGTCAGTGTTCAGTGCCATTGGGTTGGTCGCTGCAACGTGCATTGCAATCTGTTTACCCAAAGCTGCCAGCTTGCCTGCATCACCTGCAGATTCAAGAGCAACCAGAACACCGATTTTGCCAAGGCCTTCGCCAGCAGCGTTGTGCATGTAAGAAGCAACAACACCTTCAGAAACAGACAGACCAGCAGAACGACGAAGGGTCATGTTTTCACCGATGGTGCCAACAGCTTCCTTCAGTTCGCCTTCAACGCTCTTGTCAGAACCTGGGTAAGGTGCTGCAGCAAGCTTCTCAACGTCACCATCAACAGTAAGCGCGGTTGCAGCGATATCGCGAACCAGCTTCTGGAAGTTTTCGTTACGAGCAACGAAGTCTGTTTCGGAGTTAACCTCAACAACAACAGCTTTGTTGCCATCTGCAGCAACTGCAACAAGACCTTCAGCCGCAACACGGCCAGCCTTCTTAGCAGCCTTTGCAAGGCCTTTGGTACGCAGCCAGTCAACAGCTGCTTCCATATCACCGCCTGTTTCTTTCAGGGCAGCTTTACAATCCATCATGCCAGCACCGCTTGTTTCGCGGAGCTCTTTTACCATAGCAGCGGTAATGCTCATCGTACGCCTCATGGACGGGAGTGTGTCATAAAAAAATCAGAGGAAGCCGACTTCCCTGCGGATTCATCCGATTTATCGCATAGCGACCGTGACCCTTCGCAGTAAAACAGACGAAAAATCACATAAAAACTGGAGGGGAAGCGCATAAATGCGCTTCCCGAGAGAAAACCTTAGCCTTCGCTCTTGTCAGCTTCAGCTGCAGGAGCAGCTTCTTCAGCAAGAACAGGCTCTTCAAGGAGTTCTTCAGATTCGCCAAGATCAATACCCATAGAACCGGATGCGCGTGCGATGCCGTCAATAGCAGCGCGTGCGATCAGGTCTGTGTAAAGAGTAATTGCACGACCAGCATCATCGTTACCCGGTACAGGGTAAGTAATGCCATCTGGATCACAGTTGGAATCCAGGATCGCAGCAACCGGAATACCCAGACGACGAGCTTCCTGAATTGCGTTAGCTTCGCGGTTGGTATCGATAACAAAGATCAGGTCGGGAATACCGCCCATGTCTTTAATACCACCAAGGTTGCGCTCAAGCTTCTGACGCTCACGGTCAAGGAACAGACGCTCTTTTTTGGTCATGCGGTTCGCATCACCACCGTCGAGCAGCTCTTCAACTTTACGCAGACGCTGGATGGACTGAGAGATCGTCTTCCAGTTGGTCAGCATGCCGCCGAGCCAACGAGCGTTTACGTAGTACTGAGCAGAGTTGCGAGCAGCTTCTGCAACAGCTTCCTGAGCCTGGCGCTTGGTACCAACCAAAAGCACGCGACCACCAGCAGCAACAGTGTCAGACACAGCTTTAAGAGCCTGGTGCAGAAGCGGAACTGTCTGACCAAGATCAAGAATGTGAATGTTGTTGCGAACACCGAAGATGTAGTTGTTCATCTTTGGGTTCCAGCGGTGCTTCTGGTGACCAAAGTGGACGCCTGCTTCAAGAAGCTGACGCATAGTAAAATCAGGCAAAGCCATGCCTTTATTCTCCTTAGTTTTCCGGTTTAATCCTCCGCAGGGCAGCACAACCGTGCAACTCTCTAACCGGATGGAGCTCGCCACAAGGACAAACCCCGCCCTGCGTGCGGGATGGGGCGCTTATAGAACCCCTTTTCAAGAAGATCAAGCACTCAAGGATTAAGATCAACACATAGGCCCGAATTAGTAAATCAGATGCTCTCCAGCCCTGCTTACACAACCAGAAAGCTTACCTCTCGAGTAGAAGCAACCTGCCTCAAAACTAAACGACCAAACACAGACACAGAATCTTCTGCAACACGACTCAAGAACCAGCAAATCGACACCAACTGTGCTCACCAGCATCTACCTGGCATCATGACAACAGCAGCAATGAACGGGACGCCAGGCACACACAATGAGCTGTCCGCAATTCTAGGGGCGAAATTTAACCCACAACTCCAAACACACTCGACCGAACACCCGTACAGTCCAATTTAGAGACACAATCAATGCCCATACTGCAAGCCACTATCAAAAACGCATCACCACACAATCTTAATATTGTGACTTCCGCGGTTATTCTGGGAAATGTCACGACTTAAGCTTTCCGCCTTTGATTTCTGTTTAATTCTTCGAGCTCTTCACAACACTTGCGAAGAAAGTACAGAACTTGCGCGACTGCAATAAAACTCAAACCTGTAATTACCCCTGTACCGGCGGCGAAAAATACACCTGTAACTTTCACCCAAAAATCATAGGAATCCCACGCAGACATGATGCCGATGACAAATGATATCAGGGATATGACAGTAATTATTATACCGACGGCATAAAAGATTTTAGCAACAGTATCTGGCCTGCTCTTAACATAATACATCTCTAACTCCTCACAAATGGGGGGGGGGAGTGGCTCTTGTCGGTAAACAGTAAATATGAAAACTAAAACAATTACCCTCAAGGGTATATATAAAGGACTAATTACAACTTATGGAAGTGAGGCAATTGCAATTTATGAGGAGTTAAGCAATTTCTTTGCAGGTATTTTTATCAGCGAGGTCAGAACGAGCAACGAACGGCCAGCAAGACCAGAAATCTGGCTTGAGTAAGCTATCAAAGAACAGTTGCACTCTTGGAAAAATGCTTCAAGCGCCATACTCAATAAATCATTTCCGCGTGCAAAGCTGAAAAGACAAGAAAACCCGCCAAAATCACCTCGACAGGTTTGCTACTAGACGAATTAAAACCCAGATCAATTTAAGACATCTGGACGTCCATCACGCCCGGCAGGGTTTTCAACGCACCAGACAGTTGCGGTGAAAGCTGATAGTTTCCGGGGAGTTTGACCTCCACTTCGCGCTGACCGTTATCCAGAAGCACAACGCAGCTCACTTCACCATCACCGCCGCGGCGCAGTTGGCGTTGCAAACTTTGGATCGGTTCACTAGATCCGAGGAAAATCCGTAGGGTTCGATGCACCCTGCCCGCCACTTTCTCCAGCGGCTCTACCTGTGAAATGCGAACACTGACTTCCTCATCACGCATATCTGCCTGCACCAGCAGCACAACAGATTGCCCCGGCTCCAGCAAATCGCGGCATTGGTTCAGCGTCTCAGAGAACATCACCGCTTCATACTGCCCGGTCGGATCAGAAATACGAACGATGCCCATCTGGTTGCCGGTACGGGTCTTGCGCTCCTGCTTTGCTGTCACAGTGCCCGCAAGACGCCCTGCGGAAGACCCAGCCTTCACAGAGCGCTCAAAATCTTTCCAAAGCTGCACACGCAACTTGGTGAACAGCTCGCGATACTCATCGAGCGGATGGGCTGAAATGTAAAAGCCGACCGCCGCATATTCTTTTTGCAGCCGCTCGGATGGCAGCCAAGGGTCTGTCGGATTAAAGATCAAGGGCTCAGGCGCATTATCTCCGCCAAAGAAATCATTTTGACCAGATGTCTTATTCTCTTCCGTCCGCTGTGCCATGCCGATGATACGATCCAGACCATCAAGCAACTGCGCACGGTTTGGATTAAGTTCATCAAAGGCTCCAGCGGCAATGAGATTCTCGATTGTGCGCTTATTAAGAACCTTCGGACTGATGCGCGTTGCAAAGTCACCCAGATCCTTAAACGGTTCATCTCCACGCACATCAACAATGTGTTCAACCGCCTGCTCGCCCACACCTTTGATCGCACCCATGGCGTAAACGATCTTGCCGTCAAGCACGCCAAAATGCACACCGGATTTATTGACGGAGGGTGGCACGACCTCGATGCCCATACGCACCGCTTCCTGACGGAAGTCACTCAACTTGTCCGTATTACCTAGATCAAGCGTCATGATGCCGGCGAGGAACTCAACCGGATAATTCGCTTTCAGCCATGCAGTTTGATAGGCCACAAGCGCATAAGCAGCCGCGTGGGATTTGTTAAAACCGTAGTTCGCGAACTTGGCCACCAGATCGTAGATCATCCCGGCCTGATTTTTATCGACCTTCTGCTCAACCGCCCCCTCAACAAAGCGGGCTCGCTGGATCTCCATTTCAGCCGCGATCTTTTTACCCATCGCACGGCGCAGCAAATCCGCTTCACCAAGAGAGTAACCAGACAGCACCTGAGCAATCTGCATCACCTGTTCCTGATAAACGATAATACCGTTTGTCTCGGTCAGGATTGGCTCCAGCAACGGGTGGAGATAATCAGGCTCCTGCTCGCCATGTTTTACCGCGTTGTAGATCGGGATATTGTCCATCGGGCCCGGGCGATAGAGCGCCACCAGAGCAATGATATCCTCAAACCGGTCAGGCCGCATACCAGCAATGGCGCGGCGCATGCCCTGACTTTCCAGCTGGAACACGCCAACCGTCTCACCAGCAGCCAGAAGCTTATAGGTCGCGGGGTCATCAATCGGTATTTCATCGATCTTAACTTCAATGCCACGCTTCTTGATGTGCGAAACCGCAGTATCAATCACTGTCAGCGTTTTCAGACCCAAAAAGTCAAACTTGACCAGACCGGCTGCTTCAACCCACTTCATGTTGAACTGAGCAACAGGCATGTCAGAACGAGGGTCTCGGTAAAGCGGCACCAGCTGCTCCAGCGGACGGTCCCCAATCACCACACCCGCCGCGTGGGTAGACGCGTGACGATAAAGGCCTTCCAGCTTCTGCGCCATCTTCAGCAGGCGGTCGACTACTTCTTCCTGCTTGGCTGCTTCACGCAGCCGCGGCTCCTGCTCCAATGCCTCTGGCAGTGTGCACGGATTGGCCGGGTTGCCAGGAACCAGTTTACTTAGGCGGTCTACCTGACCATATGGCATCTGCAGAACACGGCCCACATCACGCAGCACCGCCTTGGCCTGCAGCGTTCCATAGGTGATGATCTGTGCCACCTGCTCGCGGCCATACTTGCGCTGCACATAACGGATCACTTCTTCACGACGGTTCTGGCAAAAGTCGATATCGAAATCCGGCATGGACACGCGGTCCGGATTCAGGAAGCGCTCGAACAGCAATGAGAACCGCATTGGGTCAAGATCGGTGATGGTCAGTGACCAGGCAACAAGCGACCCCGCACCGGAACCACGCCCCGGTCCCACAGGAATGTCCTCGTTCTTCGCCCACTTGATAAAGTCCGCAACGATCAGGAAGTATCCAGGAAACTTCATACGGATAATGATGCCAAGCTCATAATCCAGACGGTCCCAGTAATCTTTCTCTTCAAGGTCGGGTGCCAGACCATGCAGATCGAGACGCGCCTGCAAGCCTTCCTTAGCCTGCCGCGTCAGCTCTTCCGCCTCGGCACGCTCCGCTTCGCCAGCATCAGCATCCGCACCAGCAAAGCGTGGCAGAATAGGATCTCGCTTCAAAGGCCGGTAATGGCAGCGCCGCGCAATCGCCACGGAGTTCTCAAGCGCCTCCGGAAGATCGGAGAACAGCTCCATCATCTGCTCACGGGCTTTGAAGCAATGATCCGGCGTCAGCTGACGGCGATCCGTCTCGACAAGAACACGACCTTCGGAAATCGCGATCAGGGCATCATGCGCTTCATAATCATCCGGATTAGGGAAATAAGCCTCGTTGGTCGCAACAATTGGAATATTCAGATCATAGGCAAGGTTCAGGAGCGCAGGCTCAACATCTTCCTCGCCTTTCATATTGTGGCGCTGCAATTCCACATAAAGACGGTCGCCAAATGTGGACTGCAAAACCTCTAGGCGAGACTTGGCAAGATCAACATGCCCTTCTCGCAGTTGCGAGTTAATCGGACCATCACTCGCACCAGTCAGAACAATCAAGCCATCAGATTTATCCAACACACGTGAAAGAGGAACATTGGCTTTGAGCCCCGGCTCTGTATCAAGAAAGGCTCTTGACACAAGATCCATGAGGTTCTCATAGCCCCCTTCATTCACGGCAAGAAAAACCAGATCACTGACGGCTTCATCCCCCACCGCGTCAGGTTGATCGTCAAAAGTCACCGATATCTGACAACCAATGACAGGCTGTATACCTGCGCCAAAAGCTTTTTCAGAAAACTCGAGTGCACCAAACAAGTTCCCGCTGTCAGTAATGGCCAGCGCCGGCTGCTCATCCTTGGAAGCCAGGTCAAGCAGCTTTCCAATTGGGAGAGCCCCTTCCAGCAATGAATAAGCCGAATGAACACGGAGATGGACGAAACCTGGAGATGACATCTGGAGCCTTTTGGTTCGCAAGGTGTGTGCGACAGTAGCACCTCATTTGGAGGACCCAAAAGCAAATTGCAATTGCCTGGCAAATCGCACCACCGGTTATCCCGAGTTTCCCAACCTCTCTTCCTCAGTATTTTCTAAGGAAGCATCCGGGTCAGCGCATCACCCCACATCAGGCAGCTGCTTGCAAAAAGAACGATAGAACCGAATGCTGCTGCTTCACGAAGTACAAATGACATAACAAACACCCTTATTTTGAACCCTATTTGTATCTGTTATGTTCTATCAATGTTCTCATTCTTTCAACTCTTAATTTGACTGGGTCAAACTCATAGTTAATGAGTGGTATACGCATTCCTCCTCCAACATCACCGCTCAAACACAGCAATGCATTTTCCTCCGCAACTCAACAAGTTGCAGAGCCAGTCAGCGTTAACGCGGCAGGTATACATCACGAAACACCGGCCTCGCTTGAGCGATCAGACAGAGAGAACAACAGGCATCAAAACAAGAACATCCCCTCAAAACAAAAATGCCAGCGAACAGGTCGCTGGCATTTGATTCTCAATGGAACGCACTCTCATTTCCAACTTAAGGAAGCTCGACCACCTTGCCTTCGCGCAGTGTAATCCGTCGGTCCATCTGTTTTGCAATTTCCAGATTGTGGGTTGCCAGCAAGGCCGCCACACCGGAGGCACGAACCAGCGCGGTCAGCGCCTCAAACACATACTGCGAGGTGTTCGGATCAAGGTTCCCCGTTGGCTCATCCGCCAACAGAACTCGCGGTGCATTTGCAACCGCACGCGCAATCGCAACACGCTGCTGCTCACCACCGGAAAGCTCCGCCGGACGATGAGTTTCTCGCTCAGATAGACGCATGTAAGAAAGCAGCTGGCGTGCGCGTTCTTCCGCATCCTGACGTTTCAGTCCGCAAATCATCTGCGGCAACGCAATGTTTTCCAGCGCAGTAAACTCTGGCAGCAACTGATGGAACTGGTAGACAAAGCCCACCTCAGTCCGCCGAATGGCTGTGCGCGCATCATCATTGAGCTTGGAACATTCCCGCCCGCCAATCAGCACCTCACCGCTCTGCGGCATTTCCAAAAGGCCAGCCAGATGCATCAGCGTCGACTTACCTGCGCCAGAGGGTGCCACGAGCGCAACCATTTCCCCTTCATAGAGGTTAAGGTCAGCGCCCTTCAGAATTTCCAGTTTGCTGTTGCCCTCAACATAACCGCGGACAACATTCTTCAAACTCAGAACAGGAACGCGTTCCTCACCCTTAAGCGAAACACCAGCAACCGGTTTTGTTGGTTTATTCATCATTCGTAGCGCAAAGCCTCAACAGGATCGAGCCGGGCTGCGCGCCAGGCAGGGTAAATCGTAGCAAGCAGGCTCAATACCAAAGCCATAATAACAACACTGGTCGTCTCACTTGGATTCATTTCAGCCGGCAGCTTTGAAAGGAAGTAAAGCTCTGGCGAGAACAGCTCGGTCGAGGTCAACCAGGAAATCCCCTGACGAATGCTCTCAATGTTCCAGCACACCACAGTACCCAAAATAAACCCGGCAAACGTACCAATGGTTCCAATGCTGGCCCCCGTGATGATGAAGATCCGCATCACCGCGCCGCGGGTTGCACCCATCGTGCGCAACACGGCGATATCACGGCCCTTATCTTTCACAAGCATGGTCATGCCGGAAATGATATTCAAAGCGGCCACAAGAACAATCAGCGTGAGGATCAGGAACATCACGTTACGCTCAACTTCAAGCGCTGAGAAGAACGTCATATTGCGCTGGCGCCAGTCAGAAACGAACACAGGCCGTCCAGCCTCTTCTTCAATAACAGGTCGCAGCGGACCAACAGCATCCGGGTCATCAGCATAGACCTCAATGCCCGTCGCCAGACCTTCTTTATTGAAGTACAGCTGTGCTTCATTAAACGGCATGAAGGCAATCGTGCCATCATATTCGCTCATGCCAATCTGGAAGATCGCAGAGACCGGATAGCCCTTCACGCGCGGGGTCATCCCCATCGGCGTGATGCTGCCACGCGGGGTAATCACGCGAACCGTATCACCAACAGTAACACCCAGCTGACGCGCAAGGCGGGAGCCAATGGCAACACCTTCGCCATCATCAAACCCATCCAGCGTTCCAAGCAGAACATTCCCGGACACCAGATCCAGCTTATCAAGATCAGCCTTATGAACACCGCGGAACAAAGCGCCCAGATCAGCGCTTGGTCCGGAGATCATCGCCTGCCCTTCAACAAACGGCATAGCAAAATCAACACCGTCGATGCCAGCCAGCTTGACCGAGGTCGCCTCATAGTCATTGAGCGGGCTATCGATGGGCTGCACAAGTACATGTCCGTTGATGCCAAGAATTTTGGTCAGCAGCTCCGTGCGGAACCCGTTCATCACCGCCATAACGATGATCAGAGTTGCGACGCCCAAAGTGATGCCCAAAAAGGACAGACCGGCAATAATTGAAATGAAAGTTTCTTTGCGTCTGGAGCGCAGATAACGCCCTGCCAGCATCCACTCAAAGGGTGCAAACCACCGGTTCTTTCCGGGATGAGCCGCCTGAATCTCTGCCGTCATACTAGACTATTCTCCGTTTCCGCCTGTTCAACTACCCCGTGGAATATAGGGAGCATGAAGAGCAAGTGCCATAAGCTCTGGCAAAAAGGCCCGGCAGCAGAAAGGCCGCCGGCACCTAGCATACCATTGAAGCTGCTGAGTTACCCCAAGCTTCGCTGATATCAGCCTTTTAAGGCAGAAATCAGTTTGTTGACAGCCGCTTCCGGGGTCAACATTTCGCGATCACCAGTTGCGCGGTCTTTAACTTCCACTTCACCGGTCTTCAGACCACGTGGACCAACAACCAGCTGATACGGCAGACCAATCAGATCCATGCTTGCAAATTTCTGGCCTGCACTGGTCTTGCGGTCATCATAAAGAACCTCAACGCCCGCCTTTTCCAGCTCCGCGTAAACGCTCTCACAAACTTCATCGCACTCAGAACCAACCTTCATGTTGATCAAACCAACATGGAACGGCGCAACTTCTTTTGGCCAGACAATGCCATCATCATCATGGCATGCTTCAATGATCGCGCCCAGCAGGCGGGACACACCAATGCCGTAGGAACCCATGTGAACAGGCTGTTCCTTGCCTTCAGCAGTCATCACTTTCGCGCCCATAGGCTCGGAGTATTTGGTGCCGAAGTAGAAGATGTGGCCAACTTCGATACCGCGTGCAGAAACCTTCTTGTCTTCTGCAACAGCCTCAAAGGCAGCTTCGTCATGCATCTCATCAGTGGCAGCGTAAGGCGTGGTCCACTGCTCAATAATGCCGGAAAGGTCACCATTGAAATCAATATCTTCCGCCGGAGTTGGCAGGCCAAGAATATCCTTATCAAGGAACACTTCGCTCTCACCGGTAGACGCCAGCACAATGAACTCGTGAGACAGGTCGCCGCCGATCGGGCCAGTGTCCGCCTTCATAGGAATTGCAGTTAGACCCATGCGGGCAAAAGTGCGCAAATAAGCGACAAACATGCGGCGGTAGGCTTCAGTTGCCCGCTCTTTGTCCAGATCGAAAGAATAAGCATCCTTCATCAGGAACTCACGGCCACGCATCACGCCAAAACGAGGACGCACTTCATCGCGGAACTTCCACTGTATATGATAAAGGTTCAGCGGCAGGTCCTTGTAGGAGCGCACATAACTGCGGAAGATGTCAGTGATCATCTCTTCATTGGTTGGGCCAAAGAGCATTTCACGCTCATGGCGGTCTTCAATGCGCAGCATTTCTTTGCCATATGCATCATAGCGGCCACTTTCGCGCCACAGGTCAGCAGGCTGAATGGTTGGCATAAGCAGCTGGACAGCACCGGAGCGGTTCTGCTCTTCTTCAACAATACGCTGAATCTTGTTGAGCACACGGTGGCCAAGCGGCAGCCATGCATAAATCCCGGCTGACTGCTGACGGACCATACCCGCACGCAACATCAGGCGGTGCGATACGATCTCGGCTTCTTTCGGAGTTTCCTTCAAAATAGGCAGGAAATATCGGGACAAACGCATTAGTTTAACTCTTCAGGTTTAAAGGCACGCAAGCTCTGGCTCACCACCAAACATCATTTCTATGTCTTCTTAGCAAGCAGAACGCCTGTTGTAACTGCCAACATGGCTATATGCCAATTTTCTAAGACATATTTCCCCATACACGCAGCTTTTTGCCTACACCTTTGGGTTCAACTCACGGAATCTCCGAAAAATTATAGCTAAAATTTTAGGCAAGCAAAAAATTGCGGCGAATTGATACAAAATGATGACAAACTAATGTGATTACGTTAGTGTCTGTTCAACAACAAAAACAACACCCTTAAGCGGTGTTGCAAGGTATCGCGATCTTTAGTCTTGGGAGGAAGGTTCTCGGGCGCCCGTTTGGTTGCAGCCGGCACTCTACGCAAGTGCAAAGAGAACATTTAGACGCGGAACTCGTTCTAACAGCAAGGCTTCGGCCTTGCTTTTTTTTCGCCAATTTCTGCCATTTCACTGAATGAAACTCTATGAATGCCGCATTCAGTTTGCTCATATCAGCATACTCACCAGAACCTGAACACAGCGGGGACAAGTGCCTCTCCATCCCCTCCCTCTAAACGCAAAAAAAAGCGATTCCCGAGAATCGCTTTTTTGACACTTGATGGATTTGCTCTGTAACTCGCTGATTTTACGCCACACAATTGATGTGCAAAACCAAAATCAGGAAGGAGCATTGCCCATTAATTGATCAACAAGTGGAAACAGATGCGCGCCAAGGCCGGACTCAAGGAACCAATAGAAGGCAACGAACACAATTGTCGTTACAATCGTGTTGATGATCACCTTCTTCAGCATCTGAGGATTTTTGGGCGCGCTTTCAGTCGTTCCCGGAACTACTTCGCCCTCTTCCGCCTGAGTGCGAACACCAAACGGTAAAATGGCCAGAAACAAAATCCACCACATCATAAAGTAGAGTGCAACGAGTAGCGGCGTAGCCATAAATGTGCTCCTGGAACGTTCTTGTTTTTCTGCGGCTGGTCACCTTACTGTTGTATCACAAAGCAACCAGCGCACTACAGGTTTTTACCTACAAGAATTAGGCCCGGACCGAAAGCCTTCCAGTTTCCTCAAACCACAAGTCTTTCAAGTCAAACTTAAGCCTGTTCCAACTCGGTCAATGTTCCAAGGAAGTCCTTTGGGTGCAAGAATAACACCGGCTTGCCATGTGCACCAATCTTCGGCTCACCATCACCCAGAATACGGGCTCCGTTAGCAACCAGCTGATCGCGCGCGGCAAGAATGTCATCAACTTCATAACAGATGTGATGGATACCACCTTGCGTGTTACGCTCCAGAAACTTGGAGATCGGAGAATTCTCGCCAAGCGGCTCCAACAGCTCGATCTTCGTATTTGGAAGCTCGATAAACACGGTCGAAACACCATGATCCGGCTGAGCCACTTTTTCTGAGGCAATGCCGCCGAGTGCATCACGATACACCTTCAGGCCTTCTTCCATATCCAAAACGGCAATCGCGACGTGGTTCAATCGTCCAATCATGACGGTCCTCCCAATAACTCTTTGTTCTAGAGCGCGTTCCATTCGATTGCACACAATCAAATGACAAGAAGCTGCCCAAACAAAATGTCAGAGCACAGCACCTATCTGCAGATGAACGCCTATGAGTTCTAAGGAACAGATTTCATTCACAAAGTCCATTGGATCAAAAGTCAAAGGCCGCAGATGATATGCTCATTTGCGGCCTTTGATTATCTCGAAAAATGTGTCTGAGGATCAGACGCGTTGCACTAATGCCTTACAAAGAGGTTTCTTGCCCCAGTGCTCTACAACAGCATAGCGCCCTGCCCGCCTGGCGGCTTCACGCACCAGTTCCACATCACGGCGGCGGCTCTTTGGAATGGAAATCACAGCACCATAAACGGCATCACGAACGGCATCCTCAAACGGTGTCCCGTTTTCAGTTTCATCCGGCATCCCGAACAGAACCACATCGATGTCGCCAAGCAACTCTCCGCGACCATCCACGATCAGAGAGACCGTCACGCAGCCGCCATAAGAAAGCTTCCGGCGTTCCTGAACACCAGTTTCCTCAGGCGCTGCAATCAAATGGCCATCGCGAACCAGAATACCGGCAGGTGCTTCATCAATAACCTCAAGCCCACCCGGATGTAGGCGCACCATGTCGCCATCACGGATGATCTTAACGTCCTTCACGCCTTTACTGATCGCAAAGTCCTTATGACACTGCAGGTGCAGCGGCTCACCGTGAACCGGTAGAACTTTCTTCGGGCGCACAAGATTGTAAACCTGATCCAGCTCACCACGACGCGGATGCCCAGACACGTGCACCAGCGCATCACGATCTGTCACCACCTTCAACCCTTCGTGGGTCAGCTGGTTGATGATATTGGAAACAGCCTTTTCATTGCCCGGAATAGTCCGACTGGAGAAGATAACCATATCACCAGCAGACAGCGCGACCTGACGGTGTTGATCACCTGCAATACGGGCCATCGCAGCGCGCGCTTCGCCTTGCGAACCAGTGCAAAGAGCGACAACCTTATTACGTGGCAAAGATCCATAGGTCTCTTCATCACGGAATGGCGCCAGTCCATCAAGATAGCCCAGATCACGCGCGATCTCGACAGTGCGCTGCATGCTCCGGCCAATCACAACAATCTCACGCTCTGCCGCCATTGCCGCTTCAGCAACCGCCCGCATACGCGCAACGTTGGAGGCAAACGTGGTCACAGCAACGCGGTTCGGTGCCTTTTTGATAATCCGTGTCAGCTCTTCCTTCACATCCGCTTCACTCGGGCTGACCCCGTCACGGACTGCATTGGTGCTGTCACAGACAAAGACATCAACGCCTTCATCTCCCAGTTCACGCAAACGCTGAAGGTCGATCGCTTTACCAATGCCCGGTGTCAGATCGATCTTCCAGTCACCGGAATGCAACACCAGCTGACCGCCAACACGAATAGCCAGAGCACACGGCTCCGGGATCGAGTGGGTCATGGTCACCATCTCAATATCAAAGATACCGGCTTTGAAACGATCTCCCTGATTAACAACAGTCACCGGAATTTCATAATCCGCACCATCGCCAATCAGCTTGGCTTCCAGAAGGCGAGCAGTGAACTCGGTCGCGTAGACCGGTAATTCGAGCCGCTTCCAGAGGTAGGACAATGCGCCGTAATGATCTTCGTGAGCATGCGTGATGACGATGCCATCAATGCGAGAACGCTCTTCTTCCAAAAAACGAATATCTGGCAGAACAAGATCCACACCCGGCAATTCCGGTCCGGCAAATGAGACACCAAAATCAACAATCAGCCAGCGACGGTCGTCCTCAGGTCCATATCCATAAAGACCAAGGTTCATTCCAATTTCGCCAACACCGCCCAAAGGCAGGAATACGAGCTCTTGAGTGCTCGACATCTAAGACTCCTTCAAAGCATATTCTCAATAAATGGTTCCGGTTCCCGGAATGAGAATACGCGTATAATCTCTAGAGCGTGTTCCGTTTGATTGGGACCAATCAAGCAACAGGAATTCGCTCAAACAAAAGAACTAAGAGCGAGATGCGTGAATGCTAATGAACGCAACTTGCTCTATGTCCTGACAGGCGTGTGGCCTTAGTATTCAAAAAGCCAGCAGAACACGCTTTGCACGTCTTCAGGAAAAGAAAACATCTCCGGCTGTCACCAGCCGCTCGCCACCATGATCCATCTTGACGATCAGGCGGCCCATTTGGTCGATGTCCATAAAGACACCGGAAAACTCTTCATTGCTCAGGCGGACACGGATCGGTTTCCCGCGCCCCACGGCGCGTCGCAGCCATGCAGATCTGATCTCTTCAAACCCACTGGCAGCTTTCCACGTTTCCAGCCATCGTGCAAAACTTTGCGCAAGAGCGTCAAAGACCTGTTGCGGCTCACACATGTATCCCATGCTGCGTAAATCTGTAACAGCATAATCACCCAGATCCGGGTGATGAGACACGTTGACGCCAAAACCGCACACAAGGCACAGCTCACCATTAGGCCCACTTTCGCTCTCAAGCAATATGCCAGAGACTTTTTGTCCGTCGATGAGCACATCATTCGGCCACTTCAGTTGCACCAGATTATGCGCACCAGTTGCCCGTTCAATAGCCTCTCCAAGAGCAAGAGCAGCTACAAAGGGCAGCTGAACGATCTTCTCGTTCTGTACACCCACCCGCAGCAACACTGAGGCAAACAGATTGCCGGGCTCCGAAGTCCACGCCCGTCCACGACGTCCGCGCCCGCTCAGTTGAATATCGGAGCGGACCCACAGATTACCCGGATGCCCTTCCCGTGCCTTGTGCAGGCCGTGAGTATTGGTGGACCCGATCTGGTCGTAATACTCAAAACAAAAGCCCGGTGCAGATCGCACCGGGCCTTCGTCTTGTAATTGTCCAAGGTTCATCATAGGAAACTAGAACAAAACGCCAGCCGCATTGGCAGCCGCATTCATAATTGGTTCCGGCATGATGAAGAACAGTCCGACAACTGCGCTGGAAAGACCAAGCACAATTTTCATTTCACCAGACATTGGCAGGAACTCGCCAGTCGCATCATCAAAGAACATGACCTTGATCACACGCAGGTAATAGTAAGCAGCCACAACGCTGGTCACCAGACCAATCACGACCAATGGAGCAAGACCTGCATCCATCGCAGCGATGAACACGTAGAACTTACCAAAGAAGCCGATGAGTGGTGGCAGACCGGTCAGGGAGAACATGATCACTGCAAGCAACACTGCCATTGGCAGGTTGGTCTTGGAAAGACCTGCAAGATCGGAGATCTCTTCAACCATACCTTCCTTGCGGCGCATGGAAAGGATGCAAGCAAACGCACCCAGTGTCATCGCAAGGTAAGCAGTCATGAACACGATCAGACCGTGGACACCAGCTTCAGTACCAGCTGCCAGACCAACCAGAGCGTAACCCATGTTACCAATGGAAGAGTATGCCATCAGACGTTTGATGTTCTTCTGACCAATCGCAGCAAAGGCACCAAGACCCATGGACGCGATAGCGATGAACACAACGATCTGCTGCCAGTCCGTGGTCACATTGCCCAAAGGCTCAACCAGCACACGGATCAGCATACCGAACGCAGCAATTTTAGGCGCTGCTGCAAAGAACGCAGTAACTGGTGTTGGTGCACCCTCATAAACGTCCGGGGTCCACATATGGAATGGAACCGCAGAGATCTTGAAGGCAATACCTGCCAGCATGAACACGATACCGAACACCAGACCAAGGGATGCACGATCGTCTGTCAGAGCCGCCGCGATGCCAGTAAAGTCAGTGTGGCCGGTAAAGCCGTAGATGAAGGACATACCGTAAAGCAGCATACCGGAAGACAACGCACCAAGGACGAAGTACTTCAGGCCAGCCTCAGTAGAACGAACAGAGTCACGGTTAATCGCAGCAACCACGTAAAGAGCCAGAGACTGCAGCTCAACACCCAGATACATGGAGATCAGATCGTTGGCTGAAAGCATCAGCATCATACCAACGGTCGCGATCACGATGAGGATCGGGTATTCAAAGCGGTCAAAGTTCTGAGAACGTGCGTAAGCAACGGACATCGCAATCGCAAAGCCGGACCCGATCAGCACCAGTATTTTCATATACTGGGAGAACGCGTCCTGTACGAATGCGCCGTCAAATGTTGTGCCGTAATGCGGGCTCACCAGCAGGATCAGACCCGCAACAGTGAGCAACGCAACACAGATACCCGTTACCAGCGGAGTGGATTTCTCTCCACCAAAAGCTCCAACCATCAGCAGGACCATTGCGCCGAGAACCAGAAGGATCTCGGGCAATACCGGCATTAGATCAGGAATAGCTAGAAGCTCAGCATTCATGAGTGCACGGTCCCCTGTTAATGGCTAGACACTGCAGCGGCTGCATGGGCAAGACCCCCTGCATCAAGCGCGGCATTGTAGTTTTCGATAAGGGCACCAACGGACGCGGACGTCACATCCAGCACTGCTGCTGGGTAGAACCCGAAGAAGATAGTCAAAATGATCAGCGGAGCCAGGATGAGCTTCTCACGGCCTGTCAGGTCCAGCATAGACTTGAGGCTTTCCTTCTCCAACGCACCAAACACGACGCGGCGGTAAAGGAACAGAGCGTAAGCAGCAGACAGGATCACACCAGTCGCAGCGAAGAACGCCACCCACGTGTTCACCTGGAACACACCAATCATAGTCAGGAATTCACCCACGAAGCCGGCAGTTCCTGGTAGACCAACGTTTGCCATGGTGAAGATCATGAACGCCACCGCATAACGAGGCATGTTGTTCACGAGACCACCATAAGCCGTAATCTGACGGGTGTGCATCCGGTCATAAATCACGCCAACACACAGGAACAGTGCGCCAGAGATCAGACCGTGAGCCAACATCATAAAGATCGCGCCTTCAATACCCTGCGCATTGGCAGAGAAGATACCCATGGTCACGAAGCCCATATGAGCAACGGATGAGTAGGCAATCAACTTCTTGATGTCTTCCTGAGCCAGCGCCACCAGTGAGGTGTAGATGATCGCCACAACAGACAGCGTAAAGATGAACGGTGCGAACATATCACTGGCAATTGGGAACATTGGTAGTGAGAACCGAAGGAACCCATAACCACCCATCTTCAGCAGGATCGCAGCCAGAACAACAGAACCAGCCGTCGGCGCTTCCACGTGAGCATCTGGCAACCAGGTGTGAACAGGCCACATTGGCATCTTCACTGCAAAGCTTGCGAAGAAGGCCAGCCACAACCACGTCTGCATCGCTGCCGGGAATTCGCTCTCATTAAGCAGAGTTGGAATATCCAGCGTACCAGCCTGCCAGTACATGGCCATGATAGCCGCCAGCATCAGCACGGAGCCGAGCAAGGTGTACAGGAAGAACTTGTAGCTTGCATAAACGCGGCGCGGACCACCCCAAACACCGATGATCAGGAACATCGGAATAAGGCCAGCTTCAAAGAACACGTAGAACAGAACCAGATCCAGCGAACAGAACACACCGATCATCAGTGTTTCCAGTACGAGGAAAGCGATCATGTATTCCTTGACGCGGGTCTGAATGCTTTCCCAGCTCGCCAGAATACACAGCGGCATAAGGAAAGTAGTCAGGATCACGAACAGCATGGAAATGCCGTCAACGCCCATGTGGTAGGTGAAGGTATCACCAAACCAGTTGTGCTTCTCCACCATCTGGAAGCCAGGGTTCTCGTTGGTGAACCCGCCCCAGATGAACAAGGAGACGATAAATGTGAAACTCGTCGTAATCAGCGCAACACGCCGAATATTCGTTTTCGCATCTGGGTCATCTCCCCGCACCAGCAGGATGAAGAACACACCGACCAGTGGGAGAAATGTTGTGATGGAAAGGATGGACCAGTCGTTCATTAATGAACTCCCCCACCGGAGAACATGGCCAGGGTCACGAAGAAGGCAACCCCGATCAACATGGCAAATGCATAGTGATAGATGTAGCCAGACTGCAACCGAACAACCCAACCGGTAACCTGCTGAACGCGTGAGGCAACACCGTCAGGACCAAGTCCGTCAATCACAGTGCCGTCACCGCGCTTCCACAGGAAGCGGCCAAGAGCCAGGGAAGGTTTCACGAACAGGAAGTCATAAAGCTCATCAAAGTACCACTTGTTCAGGAGGAACAGGTACAGAGGTTTATGACGCTCTGCCAGAGCCTTCGGCATATCTGGTTTAGCGATGTAGAAGAGGTAAGCGATGATGAAACCGCCAGCCATTGCAAGCCATGGGGAAAGCTTCACGAGCCAATGGACGTGATGCATTTCTTCAATGACTGCGAGCTCACTGTTCGTACCGCCAAAGACATTCTTCCAGAAGCTGAGATAGTCAGCACCAATAAAGGCATCCTTGAACACCATACCGGCAAAAGCTGCACCAAGTGCAAGCAACAGCAGCGGTACAAGCATAACCCATGGGCTCTCATGGATGTGTTTCATCACATCAACAGAAGCACGGGTCTTGCCGTGGAAGGTCATGAACACCAGACGCCAGCTGTAGAAACTGGTCAGCGCAGCTGCAAGCACCGTTGCCCAGAAGGCATAGGAGGCAAACATGTTGTGACCAACATAAGCAGCTTCAATGATCGCATCTTTGGAGATGAAGCCAGCTGTACCGATGTAGGTAAACGGAATACCGAAACCAGTCAGTGCCAGCGTACCAATCATCATGGTCCAGTAGGTCCATGGAATGTGCTTACGCAGACCACCCATCTTACGCATGTCCTGCTCGTCAGACACAGAGTGAATGACGGAGCCAGCGCATAAGAACAGCAGCGCTTTAAAGAACGCGTGTGTGAACAGGTGGAAGATACCAACACCGAATGCACCAACACCCAGCGCCACGAACATGTAACCCAGCTGAGAACAGGTGGAATAGGCAATCACGCGCTTGATATCGTTCTGCACACAGCCAATGGTCGCTGCAAAGAAGGCAGTCGTCGCACCAAAGAAGGTCACAACAGTCAGGGCCGTTGGCGCAAGTTCAAAGATTGGCGCAAGACGCGCAACCATGAACACACCAGCTGTCACCATGGTCGCTGCGTGGATCAGCGCGGAAACAGGCGTTGGGCCTTCCATCGCATCCGGCAACCAGGTGTGAAGCAGGAACTGAGCTGATTTACCCATGGCACCCATGAAGAGCAGCAGACAGACAACTGTCAGCGCTGCTTCAGGCATCAACTCATAGCCAAGGAAGTTCAGAACAGGTTCTTTATTCTCAAGAAGAGAAGGACCGCTGCTGAAAATCGTTGCGAAGTCGATGGAACCGTACAGGTAGAAAACACCGAAGATACCCAGAGCGAAACCAAAGTCACCCACACGGTTGACGATGAATGCTTTCATCGCAGCCGCATTGGCAGAAGGTTTCTTGTACCAGAACCCGATCAATAGATAGGATGCCAGACCAACGCCTTCCCAACCAAAGAACATTTGCAGCAAGTCATCAGAGGTGACCAGTGCCAACATTGAGAAGGTAAAGAAAGACAGGTATGCAAAGAACCGCGGACGATGCGGATCGTGGTGCATGTACCCGATAGAGTAAATGTGAACCAGACAGGAAACGGAGTTCACAACCACCAGCATCACTGCGGTGAGTGTATCAACACGAATTGTCCAGTTAACCGACAGATCCCCGGAGGTGATCCAGCGGAAAATTGTCACAATCTGCGTGCTCTCCGACCCAAGGCCGTATTGAAAAAACACCACCCATGACAAAAGGGCTGCGACAATCATAAAGCCGCTGGTGATGTACTCGCTGGCTTTGACCCCAAGCCGATTGCCGAACATTCCGACAATCAGGAAGCCAAGCAACGGCAGAAAAACGATTGCTGAAAACATCCGCCCCTCAGCCTTTCATCATATTGATGTCTTCCACGGCAATAGAGCCGCGGTTACGGAAGTAAACAACCAGAATAGCAAGACCAATGGCCGCCTCTGCTGCTGCAACGGTAAGGACCAGGAGCGCAAAGATCTGACCAACCATGTCCTGCATGAAGTAGGAAAATGCCACCAGGTTGATATTAACTGCGAGCAATAAGAGCTCGATAGACATCAGGATCACGATGACGTTCTTTCGGTTGAGAAAGATGCCAAAGATCCCGATGGTGAATAGGATCGCTGCGACCCCGAGATAGTGCGCTATGCCAATTTCCATGGGCGCCTCTCAGTGCTCCCCGTGTTCTATTCAAATTCCGGAGAAGGAACCTTCAAGAGGAAGGCCTTTTCTCCGGCACGAATTAATGATGAAGACCCGTTACAAACGCGTCTTACAACCCCTTGCCTCTTTCAACTTTGACCACTTCGATCGAAGTTTCAGGACGACGGGCAACCTGCTCAGAGATGTTCTGACGGCGTACGCCCGGCTTATGGCGGAGGGTCAATACAATCGCACCGATCATTGCAACCAGCAGCACCAGACCAGAAACCTGGAACCAGTAAATGTAGCGGGTGTAAAGCAATTCACCGATAGCGGCGATATTTTGTGTCTGCTCAACAGGAGGTGTCGGGGCGGACCCTTCACCTAGCATGCCAGGAGCGATGTACCAGCCACTGGCAACCATCAAAAGTTCAGCCAGCAGAATTGCACCAATCAGCGCGCCGATTGGCAAATACTGCAAGAACCCCTGACGCATTTCGGCAAAGTCAACATCCAGCATCATGACCACGAACAGGAACAGCACCATGACCGCACCCACGTAGACAACAACCAGAAGCATCGCCAGATACTCGGCACCAATCAGTACAAACAACCCGGCTGCATTAAAGAAGCACAGGATGAGGAACAGCACTGAGTGAACCGGATTGCGAGAAGCAATCACCATGAAGGCAGAGGCCACCGCAAGTGCGGCAAACAGATAGAAAAACAGGGCCTGCAAAACCATTTTTAGGTTGCCTTTGTCCTATTGTCTCGCCCGGTCAGTGCAAAGCCCCAACCGGACACAATCCACTCCCGTTACCTTAACGGTACGGAGCATCCAATTCGATATTGCGAGCGATCTCACGCTCCCAACGCTCCCCATTCGCAAGCAGCTTGTCCTTGTCGTAGAACAGCTCTTCCCGCGTCTCGGTCGCAAATTCAAAGTTCGGGCCTTCCACGATCGCATCCACCGGACACGCTTCCTGACAGAACCCGCAGTAAATGCACTTGGTCATGTCAATATCGTAGCGAGTGGTACGGCGTGTCCCGTCATTACGACGAGGTCCAGCTTCAATCGTAATGGCCTGCGCAGGGCAGATCGCTTCACACAGCTTACAAGCAATGCAGCGCTCTTCTCCGTTCGGATACCGGCGCAAGGCGTGTTCACCGCGAAAACGCGGGCTTACAGCACCCTTCTCAAAGGGATAGTTAATCGTCGGCTTTGGCTTGAAGAAGTAACGCATGGCAAGAAAAAACGCCGATACGAACTCCTTCAAAAGCAACGACTTTGCGGCCTGTCCCAGTCCCATAGCCTTTACAGCCCTTTCTTGATCGAACATGCCACCGGCATGGAAGATCGATTACAATCCAAGAGAACCTATGAGCACTTCTAAGAAGTCATACTAGGTTCTCGTTACCCTTTCCTCTCGAATTAAGGAGCAATGCTAGCTCCGGCGAGATATACGATAATCGGAATCCCGATTATCGTCAGGGTAAAAATGACTTTGCGGATCGTCGGTTCCGCCAGCTCAACCCAACCTTTTTCAGCTGGGTTGCGCTCTTTTCCTTTGTTGATGGCTGCCTCCATAAATCCAAGAAGGAGACGGTAGTTCAGCCATCCAAGGTAAATTCCCATGACACCGCCGATTAACCCGGCGATGGAAATCATGCTCCGAACCCACCCACTGGTGGGGTCCAGCCCATGAACATCAGCACGAAGGCCACGATGAACACCATTGCCAGTGACAGCGGCAGGAAGACTTTCCACCCCAGACGCATCAGCTGGTCATAGCGATACCGCGGGACCATTGCTTTCGCCATGGAGATGAAGAAGAACACCAACAAACTCTTGAGCAGGAACCAGACGACACCAGGCACCCATGTGAACGGTGCGATATCCAATGGAGGCAACCAGCCACCCATGAACAGGATGGTCATCAGACCACACATCAAGGAGATCGCCACATACTCACCCAACATGAACATCATGTAAGGGGTAGAGCCGTACTCAACCATGAAGCCCGCAACCAGTTCGGATTCCGCTTCTGCCAGATCAAATGGAGGACGGTTTGTTTCAGCAAGTGCAGAAACAAAGAACACCACGAACATCGGGAACAGCGGCAACCAGTACCAGTTCAAAATAGACAACCATGGAACGCCCAGCACGTGAGCAAGCCCGCGAGCCTGCTGCGCATAAACGATCTCGGTCAGGTTCAACGAACCAACGCAAAGCAGAACAGTTACGATCACGAAGCCGATAGACACTTCGTAAGAAACCATCTGAGCTGCAGAACGCAGAGCTGACAGGAACGGGTATTTGGAGTTGGACGCCCAACCACCGATGATCACGCCGTAAACTCCAAGGGAGCTGATCGCGAACACATACAAAATACCCACGTTGATGTTTGCAATCACCCAGCCATCCGCAACAGGCATAACCACCCATGCAGCGAGGGAAAGAACCACTGTAATCAGCGGTGCAAACAAAAACAGGAACTTATCAGATCCCGATGGGATTACTGGCTCTTTCAAAACGAATTTCAAAAGATCCGCAAAACTCTGCAGCAAGCCCCAGGGGCCAACAACGTTAGGACCACGACGGATCTGGACAGCAGCCCAGATCTTACGGTCAGCGTATAGAATGTAAGCAACGATCAGCAGCAGCACGACCATCAACAACACGCTCTGGAAGAGCATGATGATCAGCGGCCAGCCATAATCCCAGAAAAAAGCTTCCATGCTCACCGTCCCCTTATTCCGCCGCCTCAGCTCGGCGCTGTATGGCAAGAGCGGAACACTCGGCCATCACCGCTGAAGCTCGGGCAATCGGGTTGGTTAGATAAAAATCATTGAATGCCTGTGCGAAACCGGCACCATTCATATCACCACCGCGCGCGGCAAGCTTGGAAACATCCGAAGCAACACCGGTCGCGATGCAATTTACATTCGCCATATGAGGAACGGCCTCAATAACAGCACCGCGCAACTGCGCAAAACTGTTGAAGGAAAGCGGCTTACCAAGTGCACCGGAAAGTGCACGAATGATCGCCCAGTCCTCACGTGCATCACCAGGAGGGAATGCAGCGCGGTTTGCCAGCTGTACACGGCCTTCCAGGTTCACAAATGTCCCTGGTTTTTCGGTGTAAGCAGCACCTGGTAAAATAACGTCAGCGCGGTGTGCACCGCGGTCACCGTGTGTACCGATGTAAACAACAAACGCATCACCGAAGGACGCCATGTCCAGTTCATCTGCACCAAGCAGGAACACAACATCAAGGTCGCCTTTAGCAGCTGCGTCTTGAATACCACCAGTATCCAGACCGCCCTCACCCGGAACAAGTCCGATATCCAGACCACCAACGCGGCTGGCAGCAGTGTGCAGAACGTTAAAGCCGTTCCACTCATCGCTCACAGCACCAACGCTTTCAGCAAGCTTGGCAGCAGCAGCCAGCACAGCAGCACCGTCTTCACGGGCAATCGCGCCTTCACCAACGATAATCATTGGATTCTTCGCGTTCTTCAGGACCTCTGCAAATGCATTCTTGCCAGAAGCAAGATCCGCCAGAGTGTCCGGACCAGCACCGAGGTAATCCACATCATAAGTCAGGTCTGCAGGCTGGCCAATCAGACCAACTTTTGCACCGCCATGACGCCAAACCTTACGGATGCGCGCATTGAGAACTGGCGCTTCAACACGTGGATTAGCACCCACGAGCAGAATTGCATCAGCGTCTTCAATACCTTCCACGGAAGAGTTAAACAGATAGGTTGTCCGGCCAAGCGACGGATCGAGCTGAGCACCATCCTGACGGCAATCCATGTTGGCTGAACCAACACTCTCCATCAGAGCCTTCAGAGCGAACATCTCTTCAACAGTAGCAAGGTCACCAGCGATCGCAGCAGTTTTAACACCACCAGCCGCTTTCACCTTTGACGCAACCGCATTCAGAGCGTCAGTCCAGCTCGCAGGAGCCAACTTGCCGTTCTGCTTCACATATGGGCGATCCAGACGCTGTGTCTTCAGACCATCCCAGATAAAGCGGGTTTTGTCGGAGATCCATTCCTCGTTCACCTCTTCATTGAGGCGAGGCATGATGCGCATGACTTCTTTACCGCGTGTATCCACACGGATAGCAGACCCAAGAGCGTCCATCACATCAACGCTTTCTGTCTTCACCAGTTCCCATGGACGAGCATTGAACTCGTATGGGCGAGAAGTCAGAGCACCAACCGGGCAAAGGTCAATCACGTTGCCCTGCAGCTCGGAGGAAAGCGCTTCTTCAAGATAAGTGGTAATCTCGGCGTCTTCACCGCGGCCAATCAGGCCCAGTTCGGAAACACCGGCAACCTCGGTCGTAAAGCGAACACAGCGCGTGCAGTGAATGCAGCGTGTCATGATCGTCTTAACAAGCGGACCGACATATTTATTTTCAACCGCGCGCTTGTTTTCCGCATAACGGGAACTATCTACACCGTAAGCCATGGCCTGATCCTGAAGATCACACTCACCGCCTTGGTCACAGATAGGGCAGTCCAGCGGGTGGTTGATCAGGAGAAACTCCATCACACCTTCACGCGCCTTTTTCACCATAGGAGATTTTGTAAAAATCTCTGGTGGCTGGCCTTCTGGTCCCGGACGCAGATCGCGCACGCCCATTGCACAAGAGGCAACCGGTTTTGGCGGTCCGCCTTTTACTTCTACAAGGCACATGCGGCAGTTGCCGGCTACAGAAAGCCGGTCATGAAAACAGAACCGAGGAATTTCCGCGCCGGCCTCTTCACAGGCCTGCATAACGGTATATTCCGCAGGAACTTCAATTTCTTTGCCGTCGACGACAAGCTTGGTCATGCGTTGGCATCCTCACCCTTAGCTTCTTTAGCCCGATAAGCTTCAAGAAGCTCAGTCACTTCAATTCCATCGATGGTCATGCCCTCAAGCCGGCAGCTTTTGAGTTTAGCGCCAGCCAGATTGGCATTTTCAAGGATCAGCCCAGAAAGATTGACTTTCTCGACTGACCAACCAGAAAGGTTTGCATCAAGGATAGACCAGCCTGAGAGATTAACGTCGTTGATGCGGCCACCGGACAGATTCACATTCGTGAAAGAGCAACCAGACAGATTGCAATCCACAAACAAAGAACCGGAAAGGTCGCTTTCGTTCACATTCAGACGTTTTTTCTCATTGCTGATCTTCATATCCCCTACTCCGCTGCAATCTTGTCGGTCGGTGTGCGCTGCGTAGCAACGTATTGATCGATCCGATCTTCAATCACAGGGCGGAAGTTTTTGATCAAACCCTGAATAGGCCATGCAGCCGCATCACCAAGCGCGCAGATCGTATGTCCTTCCACCTGCTTGGTTACTTTGAACAGCATGTCGATTTCTTCATAAGAGCTCTCGCCCTTGACCATCCGCTCCATCACGCGCCACATCCAGCCCGTGCCTTCACGGCACGGCGTACACTGACCGCAGCTCTCGTGTTTGTAGAAGTAGGACAGACGGGCAATCGCTTTGATGATGTCCGTGGAGTTGTCCATCACGATCACAGCAGCTGTACCCAGGGAAGAGCCAACTTCGCGCAGACCGTCAAAGTCCATCTTGGCGTCACGGATCTCTTCGCCCTTCACACAAGGAACAGAAGAACCACCCGGAATAACCGCCAGCAGATTGTCCCAGCCGCCGCGGATACCACCGCAGTGCTTTTCAATCAGTTCCTTGAACGGAATACCCATGGTTTCTTCAACGGTACAAGGTTTATTCACGTGTCCGGAAACACAGAACAGCTTTGTGCCAGCGTTGTTTTCGCGGCCAATACCGGAGAACCATGCACCACCACGACGCAAGATGGTCGGAGCAACAGCAATGGATTCCACGTTGTTCACTGTGGTTGGGCAGCCATAGATACCCATGTTCGCAGGGAACGGAGGCTTCAGACGCGGCTGACCTTTTTTACCTTCAAGACTTTCCAGCAGTGCAGTTTCTTCACCGCAGATGTAAGCCCCTGCACCGTGGTGCACGTAGATATCAAAGTCGTAGCCGTTCTTGTTGTTCTTGCCGATCAGGCCAGCATCATATGCCTGATCAATCGCAGCCTGCAGACGCTCACGTTCACGAATGAACTCGCCGCGCACGTAAATGTACGCAGCAATAGCACCCATCGCGAAACCAGCAAGCAAGCAGCCCTCAACCAGATGGTGAGGATCGTGACGCATGATTTCACGGTCTTTACAGGTGCCCGGCTCGGACTCATCTGCATTGACCACGAGATAGGCCGGACGACCATCGCTTTCCTTCGGCATGAAGGACCACTTCAGGCCAGTCGGGAAGCCCGCACCACCACGACCACGAAGACCGGAAGTCTTCATTTCGTCGATGATCCAGCTGCGACCTTTGTCAATAATGTCTTTGGTACCAGACCATGACCCGCGCTGACGAGCTCCTTCGAGCCCCCAGTCATGCAGACCATAGATATTGGTGAAGATACGATCGGAATCGTTCAGCATCGCTTACCCCTCACCTTTCGCTTTGGCTTCCTGAGCTTTGCGGTGGCTCTCCAAGAACTCCGCAACACCAGCCTCAGCTGGACGAGGAACACCAGTATAACCAGCACCGCCAGTATTCAGAGCAGCACCTGCATGGTGCCGTGACGCTGCATCGGAACCGTCAACAACGATCGCTTCCTGAGGTGCACCCTTAGTGGTGTCCTCAATATTCAGCAATGTGGTTGGACCACCCTCTGGCGCCGCAAAGATACGGTCAACACCCTGAGGGCCCGGCAGAACCGGCTTTCCGCCTGCAATGTCATCAAGAAGCTTTTCAAACTTCTCAACATCCAGATCCTCATAGAAGTCTTTGAAGATCTGCACCATCGGCGCGTTTACACAAGCACCAAGGCACTCAACCTCTTCCCAAGAGAAGTTTCCGTCTTCGGAAAGGGTATGAGGGGTCTCGGAGATCTTGCTTTTACAAACTTTGATAAGCTCTTCAGAACCACGCAACTGACAAGGGGTCGTACCACACACCTGAATGTGTGCTTTTTTACCGACCGGCTGCAGCTGGAACATGGTGTAGAAGGTAGCCACTTCCAGAACACGGATGCGAGGCATATCGAGCATTTCAGAGATCGCACGGATCGCTGGCTCGGTCACCCAACCAACCTGCTCTTGCGCACGCCACAGAATTGGTACGACAGCAGATGCCTGACGCCCTTCCGGGTAACGCGCGATAACTTTATTCGCCCATTCCAGATTTTCTGGAGAGAACTCAAAAGACTCTGGCTGTTCGTGATGAAGACGACGCACTGACATTACCGGTCAATCTCCCCAAATACGATATCGATGGAACCGATGACAGCGGCAACGTCAGCCAACATATGGCCGCGGCACAGGTAATCCAACGCCTGCAGGTGAGCAAAGCCAGGAGCCTTGATCTTGCAGCGGTAAGGCTTATTGGTTCCATCAGAAACGAGATACACGCCGAATTCGCCTTTTGGCGCCTCAACGGCTGCATAAATCTCGCCTTCAGGGACCTTATAACCCTCGGTGTAAAGTTTGAAGTGATGGATCAGAGCTTCCATAGAGCGCTTCATTTCACCGCGCTTTGGTGGAACCACTTTACCATCGGTTGAAGAAACAGGGCCAGTTTCCTTACCCAGCATCTCCAGACACTGCTTAATGATGCGAACAGACTGATGCATCTCAAACATGCGGATCAGGTAACGGTCGTAACAGTCGCCGTTCTTACCGATTGCAATGTCGAATTCCATCTCATCGTAGCACTCGTAAGGCTGCGACTTGCGCAAATCCCACTTCGCACCGGAACCACGAACCATCACACCGGAAAAGCCCATAGCCCAGGCTTCATCAAGATCAACAACGCCGATATCAACGTTACGCTGTTTGAAGATACGGTTGTCAGTCAGAAGGCCTTCAATGTCGTCAAGGGTTTTAAGGAACGGATCACACCAGTTCCACATGTCCTCAAGCAACTGAGCAGGAAGATCCTGATGCACGCCGCCCGGACGCACATAAGCCGCGTGCATACGAGCACCACAACCGCGCTCATAAAACGCCATAAGCTCTTCGCGAGGCTCAAAGCCCCACAGCGGCGGCGTCAACGCACCAACATCCATCGCCTGCGTCGTCACGTTCAAAAGGTGTGACAGCAAACGTCCAATTTCAGAGTAAAGCACACGGATCAGCTGACCGCGCTTTGGCACTTCAATGCCCAGCAAGCGTTCAACCGCAAGAGCAAAGGCATGCTCCTGATTCATTGGTGCTACATA
The DNA here is from genome assembly GCF_001623225.1 of Pseudovibrio sp. Ad13. Taxonomy (NCBI): domain Bacteria; kingdom Pseudomonadati; phylum Pseudomonadota; class Alphaproteobacteria; order Hyphomicrobiales; family Stappiaceae; genus Pseudovibrio; species Pseudovibrio sp. Ad13. Next base: position 121,192 of record NZ_LMCC01000015.1, read on the forward strand.
GTCCAACCGGTCGAAGTAAGGCACAGCCTGAAGATAGGTCTTGTGCTCGATCAGTTTTTCAGTACCCCGGTGCAGCAGACCGATATGCGGGTCAACGCGCGTGACCACCTCACCGTCCAGTTCAAGAACCAGACGAAGCACACCGTGCGCCGCAGGGTGCTGCGGACCAAAGTTAATATTAAAGTTTCGTACCTGAGCCTCAGCCATTCTCTACCCGTGCCTCAGTTCGATGCTTTTTCATCACCAGGAAGCACATAGTCAGTACCTTCCCATGGTGAGAGGAAATCAAAACTACGGAATTCCTGAGTAAGCTGCACAGGCTCATAAACAACACGCTTCTTGGTGTCGTCGTAACGAACCTCTACATAACCTGTCAGAGGAAAATCCTTGCGAAGCGGGAAACCGTCAAAACCGTAGTCAGTCAGCAAGCGCCGCAGATCCGGGTTACCGGTGAACAAAATGCCGTACATATCGTAGGCTTCACGTTCAAACCATTCAGCACCCTTGAAAATGGAGATAACAGAAGGAACCGGAGTGGCCTCATCTGTCTGAACCTTCACGCGAACGCGCAAGTTCTGAACGGGGGAAAGCAGGTGGTACACAACGTCGAAACGTTTTTCCCGAGCTGGCCAGTCCACACCGCAAATATCAACCAATGCTACAAAGCCGCACCGCGCGTCATCGCGCAGGAAACGCAAAACATTGATAATCTGATCATGGGACACATTAAGAGCCAGATCGCCATAAGCAACCGACCAGCCCTTAACTTTGTCTCCAAGCGTTAGCTCGATAAATTCACCGAGTTCGCTAAGCGTCTCGTCCATTACCTTGTTTCCTATAGGTTGGACATCTCACAAATGGCAAGGAACCCCATGCCAGCAATGTCGATAAGGCCGCGCACCACGAAAGTGCACGACCTGTAATTTATCTTTCAATCGTACCTGTGCGGCGGATCTTCTTCTGCAGCAGCAGCACACCATAAAGCAGCGCTTCAGCAGTTGGAGGACAACCCGGCACATAGATGTCAACCGGAACAACCCGGTCACATCCGCGCACAACAGAATAGGAATAGTGGTAGTAACCGCCGCCATTTGCACATGATCCCATGGAGATCACATAGCGAGGCTCTGGCATCTGGTCGTAAACCTTACGCAGCGCAGGTGCCATTTTGTTGGTCAGTGTTCCTGCAACAATCATCACGTCAGACTGACGTGGGGAGCCACGAGGAGCAAAGCCGAAACGCTCTGCGTCATAACGCGGCATCGACATCTGCATCATTTCCACTGCACAACAAGCAAGACCAAACGTCATCCACATGAGCGAACCGGTACGTGCCCACTGAATCAGACTTTCACTGGAAGTAACCAGAAAACCTTTATCAGAAAGCTCGTTGTTCACATTCATGAAGAACGGATCATTTTCGCCCACCGGGCGGCCTGTGTTGGGATCAATGATCCCTTTTGGAGCTTCAGAAACAAGAGGCTTGGAGCCGTCAGAGATCAATCCCATTCCAGCGCTCCCTTCTTCCATTCATAGATGAACCCAATCGTGAGCACGCCCAGGAAGATCATCATGGAAACGAAGCCAAACCAGCCCAGTCCGCCATAAGCAACAGCCCATGGGAAGAGGAAAGCAACTTCGAGATCAAAGATGATGAAGAGGATCGATACCAGATAAAACCGGATGTCGAATTTCATACGCGCGTCATCAAAGGCATTAAAGCCGCACTCGTAAGCGGAGAGCTTCTCAGAATCTGGATTCTTAAAAGCTACGATAAACGGGGCAATGAGAAGCGCGAGGCCAATAACGAGGGCAACACCGATAAAGACGACAATCGGGATGTACTCCCTGAGGAGGTCTTCCATTTGTATATCCGTCCCTGGACGTAACAGGTCATGCGACCAATAAAACTCTTGGTGCACTGCACACACGGCAGAAAGTAGGGCGTAAGATTTGGAAGGACACCCTAGGATCCGGTGTATCTAGTCGCACCGCAACGCACGATTAGCTTAGCCCCACCATCTGCGCAAGACCTTACAACGGAGTAAATCGGGTCGGAAAGAGTGCCTTACGCCGCGAGAAGATCACATTCTCGAGAGGCGGGCACTAAAAAGCCGCTAAAAACCTAGAGATATATATTATGAGTAAAATACTCATATTAAAATAGAAAAATGACGTTTTCTAACAATTGCTTGGGAAAACTACTCAAGACTTAAAATCGGACAATAAAATTGGTGCATTTTCCTGCGTAGTTCTGCGTAAATAGTCAAAATGTCTCAATTGAAGAGTCGCGGGGCAATACCCATGGGCCTGCACTACTTGCTACACTTTAAGTCCCTGCCCGCAAAAACTTGTCCGCTAAATCCGCGATTTAAGACAGCTCCCCTACCCTAATTATAAGACAGCAAAGCTTTGGCAAAAGACATGGGCAGATAATGCAATAAAGCTCAGAGAAGATGAGCCAGAATACACGAAAGCACGGTGCGCTATTTAAAGCGAACACCGTGCTTTTCGTAGTAAATGAAAGTGGCGCGAGTGACGGGACTCGAACCCGCGACCTCCGGCGTGACAGGCCGGCACTCTAACCAACTGAGCTACACCCGCAACTCTCATTTATATGTTTGTTATAGCAGCTACTTCTCAAAGAGAAGTGGCGCGAGTGACGGGACTCGAACCCGCGACCTCCGGCGTGACAGGCCGGCACTCTAACCAACTGAGCTACACCCGCAGCTATAACAGTTTGCTTGGACTGAACACCTCTTCCCAAGGGAAGTGGCGCGAGTGACGGGACTCGAACCCGCGACCTCCGGCGTGACAGGCCGGCACTCTAACCAACTGAGCTACACCCGCTCAATCCAAACTACCTTCAACAACACTTTGCTTTCCTGCGCCGCTTCTCCTAAGGAAAAGTGGCGCGAGTGACGGGACTCGAACCCGCGACCTCCGGCGTGACAGGCCGGCACTCTAACCAACTGAGCTACACCCGCTTGGGTCAGCAACGTTGTGTCGTTGTTGGTGGCGCTGATTTACGGCGGGGGCGGGTCCAAGTCAAGCGAAGTTGGATCGACTTTGCGAGTTTTTCCTGAATAACTTGTTTTCACTGTGAAAATTGGCCTCGAAATGCGTTCAGATGTGGAAAACAGGACTGCATATCACCCATTTTATCCTCTTCTGGACTCAAGGACTTTTTGGCTAGCCCTGAAAAAAATCTTATTCGCCATCAATGAAAATTCGAAAACCGCCTCAAAAAAGTCAAATCTCGTAATTCTACTTAGCGCGGGGCGGCTCCTGCGATAAAGTCAGGAACAATCATCTCAATCAAAATACAAAAAAGTCGACAGTCCAATTCATTTCAAGGACCGGTTTTATGGGCACATTTTTCAAAGCGCTTGCTCTTGCAGCAACAGCAGCTGTCGCAATCCCCTCATCCACCCAGGCTGATACGGGGGACTTCATCATCGGGCTTGGTGTAAGAGCGATCGGAAACACGATCATTGATCACACCGCAGCTCAACAACCAACCCCGCATGTCGTCACCGCTCAATCGCAGCAGGCGCGCAGCATTCCCCGCATCCCAACTCAGCAAACAGTGGCTCTCAGCCGCATTCAGTTGAAAGACGTCCAGTATCGCCTGAACTTGCTGGGCTACAACGCCGGTTTCCCTGACGGCGTAGCTGGTAAGCGCACCTTGCGCGCAATAGGCAGGTTTCAAAGCACCCTTGGTTACGTGGCAACCGGGCGGCTCACACAGTCTCAATTAGAAGAGCTTTACACCCGCACGCAAAAGAAGCGCTATCAGAAGACCCAGATCGATCAGGCGCAGCCAACACCAGCTCAACCACCTCTGCCCCAATCCAATCCCGGTGGGTACTCTGAGGCAGAAAAAGCAACGGTCAGAATCCCAAAAGAAAACAAGCTTGCGCTGGACCCTAAAAATCCACCCAACATTTACGGACTGATCACTGGCATGCGCAGTGACGAAACCGCAGGCTTTCTAAAAACAGAAGGCTATGAAGAGTGTGTAGAGACAACCGGACTGACCATCTGCAAGAAAGAGACCAAAAACCTCGAAGAAACTGTCAGCGTCAATAAGGTTGGAAACGTCATCTATGGAGTGAGCCGCACTGTAACATTCAAGACCGCCGCCCCAAGATCTGCAGTCCTTACAAAGCTAGCAGAGGCCTACCCAAACCTCACCCGCTTCAAAAAGATGGCAACGTCCAGCTCCAAAACCTGCCTGGAGCACCACACTGGCGATGGGGCTAGTTTATTAGCACCTGCAGAGGCCAATCCATCGGACCCTGAAACGCTTCTAACACTTACCGAAAACTGCCGCAACTTCTACGCCATTGAGCTAGAAGGCACCCGCAACCTCAAGTCCATGCGCATCACCCTCTACGACGGTCACCCCATCCAACTCGCAGAGGAAGAGCAAACCGGCATTTTCCAAACCAAATCCGAAGCCGCGGATGAGCTAAAGTTCTGATCAGCCTATGCCTTTGTATTGGCCTCAGATAATTTGGGGCCAATACAGCAGATGCCTCCAACCTCGTCAGGATTCACTCCCCACAAGTGAGAGATTATTCCTGCTACATACACAGTTAAAGTAGCCTCAAAAATTCATTTCTGCTCACCCGCAAATTTGTCCTTTTGGAAGCTCCAGAATGTTCAAAGCAAAAGCGCTCGCCCTGCTGGCTGCACTGTGTCTGTGCGCAACATCAGCCTTTTCAGCCGCACTGCATAAACTCGAAGAATTCAAACCTCACGTCTCGTATGAAAAGACATCCTATACCTTTCCGTTTCTCGCCAAAGAAATTGAGGCGGCAAGCTATGATGCTAACGGATCTCTTGGATACATCCTCGTCGCATCAGACTCAGCAGATAATCTCGTTATCTCTACATGGCAGTCCAATGTCACAACACCAGTAGATCTGGTCAATCGAGGCAAAGCGCGCAGTGTTTCCGTCGCAAAGATCGACGACACCCACTTCATCACGCCCGTCATTGATGGAGGCAACAAGCTCAGGGTCATTCTCTGGAAGATCACAGGAAACGGCACGATAACTTATCGTAGTTTTCTTCCAGGACCAGAGGTGACAGAAGTCACTTCTGCAAGTTCCGGTTCGGCTGCCATGGTTGTTGCTCAACGCAAAAATGGCACTTTGTTTGCCAGAGCCTACAAGTTGAAAAACGCCAATAATTCGCCGGAAAAAGTACTAGACGAAAAAGGAACGTACAACTTCTTAGGTTCCGCCGACCAACTCACCATGAGTGACGGAACTGCAAATCTCCTCGCCTTCCGCGATGGTGATGGAAAACTAAGAGTTACCCGCCTTCGCAAACGCCAGAACGCATCTGTGATCGAACGCGGACCAACACTTGTAAGCATGGGCCAAATTCAGAAAGCCGCAATTACTGCTGCCGATGGCACTCCGAATGGCCGATGGATCACCCTATCAACAAGCAAAGGCCCCAGCGAGTTCAAAACAGGGCATAAATGTTTGGGCCAGACCATTCATAAAGAACCCCATGGGCGTGGCAAGCTAATCGAATGGGATATTGGAACCGACGGCACCCAGTACCTCCGCCGAAGGGCTGAGCGTGAGTTTCAGGGCAGCGGAGGCGTCGCAAAGGAAGTCGCCGTAGAAGTGATCGGCAATGGCAACTATCTGGTCAGCAGCCACCTGGGCTTTGACACCTTCTGCAAACGAAACCCGAAAAACCGCGGCAAACAGCGAATGGAGGTCCACCTATGGGATCACGCTGGCACCACCTATGACAAAGACACCTCAGGCCGCATCAACGGCAAATACTACGACGTCGCCATCGCTGAGTTTCGCCCCATTCAGAACTACAACGCAAACTTCGTCGTAGCCCTCATCGGCGAAAACCAACAAGTCAAACTGACCATCTGGGGTGTGAAGTAGCTCAATCCTGAACCATCAAGGCAAATCAAGAGCTACCAGACAAAGAAGGCAGCCTCTTCAAGGAAGCTGCTTTTTTTTGTGCATCAACAAGTCTCTAGGTGTTTGCTTCAGTGCCTTTTCAGAGTGCCAACACCTTAAATCATTGCCTGAAACAAACCTTCTCGCATGAAGTACATTCATGGAAAGCTTACAAGAAACATCAGGTAGGCATCGATTTTACCCGCATACCCAAAAATATCAGCATTTAAAAATCTCAACCTAAGAGTGAAATAATTAATTTATTTCAACTTACATTTTTTAGAGTTTGAGATAAATTTGCTGCAAGCGGATCTTTCCCGTCTTTCTTTTGATTTTATAAGTGTGCAAGGCAACAAAATGCGCAAAATGACTAAGCTTACTTCTGCTCTCTGCCTCTCTTTAGCAATCAGCACCACCGCCGCCCGTGCAGGCTCCGAGGATTTCATCTTCGGCCTCGGTGCAGGCATTATTGGTAGCGCTATTGTAAATGGCGCCCAAAAGAATGCGCCAGCTCAGACGCAGAAACGAACAACACGGAAAAGAAGTAGTTTTTCAGCAGAGACACAGGACATCCAGTTACGCCTGAGCATGCTGGGCTTTGATGTGGGCACACCAGACGGCGTTTCAGGCCGCCGCACACGCAACGCCATACGCCAATTCCAAATTTCCATCGGCGCTTATGCAAATGGTAAGCTCGATAACAGCAAATCAACATCACAATACCTGTTACGCCCGGCGCAAACACAACCAACAACGCCCAGGTCGTGAATGTCACTCCGAATGTGTCATCAAAGAACGAAACACAAGTCGCAGTGACCTCCTCCAAACGCCTCGCTCTTGACCCAGCCAACCTTCCGTCAATTCACGGCCTGACCGTTGAGCGCTTTGAGCATGACGTGCAAGGCCTGCTGGAAAAAGTCGGGTATCAGGGGTGCACAGTTGATGAAACGAAGACCGTGTGCTCACTTGAGAAAGACACTCTCTCTGAAACCGTAAGTGTGCTTACTCAGGATGAAAACATCTACGGCCTGCAACGCGAAGTCAGCTTCAAAAACCCGGCTCCCCGCGCTGCAATCATGGGCAAGCTGCTGGACGCCTACCCGGTGCTCACGCATTTTGAGAATATGACTGCCACACAGGATAAAACCTGTCGCATTACTTACGTCAACAACAGCGGCGAGCTCCTGAAGCAGGCTCTGGAGAAACCATCCAACGCAGAAGCGCTGCGCCAGCTGTCAGACAACTATAATGACTACCACAGCCTGGAGGTCTTTGGAGAAGACACTGTGAGTGGCATACGCCTCGTGTTTTACAGCAGCAAGCCAATCAAGGATGCGATTGAAAACCGCAAGGGTGCGTTCCAGATTTCCTCAAAGCCAGCACAAGACTTGACCTTCTAATGCTCCATCTAAGCTGAGCACCAATACGACACAAGCCAAACAAAAAAGGCAGCTTCCTCAGGGAAGCTGCCTTTTATTTTGCATCAAAGCTTTAAGAAGCTCACCAGTCATGGCGAATGCGTACGATCAGGGCGGTCATGAAGCCAAAGAACGCTGGAAGACCAGCATGTTCCAAACCAAACCAGGAGCAGCCAACAAGCGTCTCCTTTTGTAGGCCTTTCAAAAGTTCCACAAACAGGAAACATAGGCCCTCTGCGCAACAGCATTAGAAACTCCTCAAGATCTGATTTCACAATTGCGTGTCAAATCAGCCCTTCGGGGAGTTTCTTGCGTTTGGATTGCCCCTCCTCCTGCAGCACTCACTACGCATTCACTGCTCTGCCAATATTCGAGTCACTTGCGGCACACCCAACGCGATCACAAACACTTAAGACAAAAACTGAAAACGAAATCATGCAGCTGCAAAGCAAAGCATGCCTTACCAAGAACAATGAGGGATTCTGCGATGAAAACTGCCACAAAATTTCTACTGGCTACGACAACAAGCTTGTGCCTGCTGACCACGCAGTCAAGCGCCAGTGAGGAAGATTTTCTGCTCGGTCTTGGCCTCGGCGTTGCGGGCGCAATTGTGGCAGATGAAGCGATCAGCGATGACGTCTACGTGGAGGAAGTCTATATAGACGAACCAGACCTCTATGTTGATGACAACGGAGATATCTATGTCGACGACTACGATGACTTCTATGAGGAGGAGGTCTACGTAGACGAAATCTATGTAGAGGACGTTTATATAGAAGTGCCGCACGTTGTAATCCCTCAGGTCACTCCCCGTCACCAACCCGCACAGACCCAAACACGCAAGCCATCCCAAAACCAACGCAAGGTCGGTTCACCTCAAACTCGAGGTATTCAGGTTCGTTTGAATAGTCTTGGATACAACGCAGGGAAACCCGATGGCATTCCGGGCAAAAACACGCGCAATGCGATCTCCCGCTTCCAAACCTCCCTCAATCATCCCGCCACAGGAAAACTAACAAACGTAGAGATTGCTGCTCTGGTTGAAAAAACTTCGAACCTCAATTCGAAAAAACAGCCTCAGAAAACTGACCAGCCAGCAAAGGAAGCAAGAAAAAAAGATCCTGTGAAGACCGCTGGAAAAATGCCAAGCATTCACGGGATGACCACAGGCGCTCCTTTTGCCGGAACAGCAGAAAATCTGACAAAGAAAGGTTATTCCAACTGCCAGATTAAAACTGGCACTGTGAGCTGTACCCGCACAACAAAAAGTTTGAAAGATCAGATCACCGTCGGTTCAATTGACGGATCTGTCTATGCAATCCAGCGTTCCGTTCATTTTATTGAACCTGTTCCGCGGAAAGAAATTGAACATAGAATAGCCTCTGCTTATCCAAATCTCATCAATCAAAACAACATGATCCAGGCAAGCTCAGCCCACTGTCTCACAAACTACCAGCAAAGCCCTTCATCTCTGGCTCTGTCAACACTGAAGACACCACGGGAAGTGCAGCAACTTTTAGCCGCAGCGAAGTCATGCTCTTACCTCTATGCAATCGAGATTGACGATAAAGATCCGGCGAGTAGATTGGATATTGTGCTTTATTCAGCCAAACCAATCCAATCCGCCCTCCATAAGAAGACAGATATCTTCGGTGCAACGACCGAGAAAACCAAAGACTTGACCTTCTGACAACACCCATAAAACCAAAACTGGCTTAGACACAAAAAAGGCTCTGATATTTTCATATCAGAGCCTTTTCTTAGTTCAGCTTAAAACTGCCGTTACCAACCGTGGCGAATGCGCACGATCAGGGCGGTCATGAAGCCAAAGATCATGTGACCAACCAAAGACGCCCATGTCAGCTGAATGAAGCCGAGGAACGGAGGAAGACCAGCAAAAATGTGCGCCATGATGTAAAGCGCGAACACCCAAAGACCAACGCCATAGCAAAGACCAACAACCCACCATGGCAGCGGCGGAATGATCACACGTGCCAGCGGACGAGCAATATAGAGGTATCCGATAGGATAAAAGACGACGCCAACGACGGCGTGGATGACTTCAGCCCAGAAAAGGCTTCTGAAACCAAAGACCGACTGCACAAGTGCAGCTGGCTGTAGTGGACCACCAACCCAGAACGGCGTGATATAGCGCGCCCAGATCTCCCAGCTCACATCTGCAACGATGCCTGCCAGAAGGATGGTGACCAGAGTGTGCCACACAAGTGGCGGACAGATAGGGTGCTTATGACTTGAACCACTCATACGGCGCATGCCTCCACGTAGTTATACTTGATTGCCACGCGGAGTTAAAAACGATCTCAGTCATGCAAGCTGTTATCTACGGCACACTTAGCAGCGCAATAACGGCTCTTGAGCAAGTCCTACACGATTGTTTCCAACCGAACACCAGGACTTCACTCATTTAAGGGCAAAGCAGCTCTCAAAAAGTTGACGAAATGAGAGCACGCTAAGCGAATAAGCTCCACAGGCTATTGCAGCAAGCTTAGCTATAAGATCCTGAGATCACCCTTTGGTTTTTGCTCAGATTAGCACCCTACCCTACAGCCTTGAGAAACCAATTGCCGAAACGCCGCCTTAAGCTTAACAGCGCCGTCCTCGGTAATTTTCAGGAGAGTAAACAACAAAAAAGCCTCCGCGGATCTCCGGGAGACTTGAAATCCTCAAAGAGGAATGGTGGGCGATGAGAGACTCGAACTCCCGACATCTTCGGTGTAAACGAAGCGCTCTACCAACTGAGCTAATCGCCCATCCTGGAGCGTTGAACATCCTCAAAAGAGAATGGTGGGCGATGAGAGACTCGAACTCCCGACATCTTCGGTGTAAACGAAGCGCTCTACCAACTGAGCTAATCGCCCCCGCAGGGTGGTACGCCGTGTGGCGTGGGGAGCTATTTAGCCGCCCTCCCTACCCTTGGCAAGGCCTGAGATTGAAAAAAACGACATTACCAGCAAAAAACTTGGAGCTGCCATCCATCCTGTGAATTACCTGATTAAACAAAGGCTTGTCGTCACAGTAAAAAACCGGCAACCCATCAGAAATGAGCGCATAAAAAAAGCCCCTGCCGCTCCAATGAACAACAGGGACTTTTAAACCCAAAACGAACAAGCCCAATTAGGCGTTGACCGCGTCCTTCAGGCCTTTACCAGCTTTAAATTTCGGCGTCTTGGAAGCCGGAATCTGAATGGTTTCGCCTGTGCGTGGATTACGGCCTTCAGTTGCCGCACGAGCGGAAACGGAAAAGTTGCCAAATCCGATGATCCGAACTTCATCGCCGCTCTTCAGGGTTTCAGTGATTGCTTCGAAAGATGCTTCTACTGCTTCGCCTGCCTGTGCTTTGGTCAAGCCAGTTTTTTCCGCAACGGCCCCGATCAGATCATTCTTGTTCATGACAGTCCCTTTCTAAAATAACGTGGGGAATGCTTTAGATTCGCGCTGCACTCCTGAATCGGACATTCGTGCGAAATTGCGTTCAAATCAAGCCGCGAACCGCAGAAAACGGCCATTTTCTGTGTAGTATCAACCAAAAAAAGCCCCGGAACTTGTCCGAGGCTTTTGTATCCACAAGCAGACGCTCTGGTTCAGTGTGCGACGACCCCTGAACCCTTGTCATCTTTGACCAGTGCTTCAGAGCTGGACTTTTCTTCCTCTTCGCTCCATTCGATGGCTTCAGGCATACGAACAAGAGCATGTTCAAGCACTTCGTCCATGCGAGCGACTGGAATAATTTCCAATTCATTCTTCACATTGTCAGGAATATCAGCCAGATCCTTCGCGTTATCCGCTGGGATCAGAACCTTCTTGATGCCACCACGAAGAGCAGCCAGAAGCTTCTCTTTCAGACCACCGATTGGTAGCACGCGGCCACGCAGTGTGATCTCACCTGTCATCGCCACATCACGACGAACCGGAATACCGGTCATCACGGAGATAACAGTTGTCGCCATGGCGATACCAGCAGATGGACCATCCTTTGGAGTAGCTCCTTCTGGAACGTGAACATGCAGTTCGCGCTTTTCGAAGAGCGGAGGCTCAATGCCGAAGTCTTCTGAACGGGAACGAACGTAAGAGGCAGCAGCCGAGATGGACTCTTTCATCACATCGCGCAGGTTGCCGGTTACGGTCATCTTGCCCTTACCTGGCATCATGACACCTTCAATGGTCAGCAACTCGCCGCCCACCTCAGTCCATGCCAGACCGGTGACAACACCAACCTGATCTTCATCTTCAACCTGACCGAAGCGGAAGCGAGGCACACCGAGGTATTCCTCAATCAGCTCTTCATCCACTTTGATGGTCTTCTTGTCGTTGACCAGAATGTCCTTCACAGCCTTACGGGCCAGAGTGCTCATCTCACGCTCAAGGTTACGCACACCAGCTTCACGGGTGTAAAGACGGATGGTCTTCTGCAAAGCGCCGTCAGACACTTCGAACTCACCATCCTTCAGACCGTGGTTCTTCACAGCCTTCGGCAACAGGTGACGACGGCAGATCTCGATCTTCTCATCTTCAGTGTAACCAGCAATACGGATGACCTCCATACGGTCCATCAGTGGACCCGGAATGTTCAGCGTATTGGCTGTGGTCACAAACATGACGTCGGATAGGTCGTATTCCACTTCGAGGTAGTGATCCATGAAGCTGCCGTTCTGCTCTGGGTCAAGAACCTCAAGCAGAGCGGAAGACGGATCGCCACGGAAATCCATGCCCATCTTGTCGATCTCATCAAGCAGGAACAGCGGGTTGGACTTCTTCGCTTTCTTCATGGACTGAATGACTTTACCCGGCATGGAGCCGATGTAAGTGCGGCGGTGACCGCGAATTTCAGCCTCATCACGCACGCCACCAAGAGACATGCGTACAAATTCACGTCCGGTTGCTTTCGCGATAGATTTACCAAGAGACGTTTTACCAACGCCTGGAGGGCCAACAAGACACAGGATAGGGCCGCGCAGCTTGTTCGCGCGCTTCTGCACTGCAAGGTACTCCACAATGCGTTCCTTGACCTTCTCAAGGCCAAAGTGGTCGGTATCCAGAACCTTCTCGGCAAGCGTCAGGTCATGCTTAACCTTGGACTTCCTGCTCCACGGAATGCCGATCAGCCAGTCAAGGTAGTTGCGAACCACAGTCGCTTCCGCAGACATCGGGCTCATCTGCTTGAGCTTCTTCAGCTCAGCATTCGCCTTCTCGCGAGCTTCCTTGGACAGCTTCGTCTTGGCAACGCGCTCTTCCAGCTCAGCAAGTTCATCACGGCCATCTTCACCATCGCCGAGTTCTTTCTGAATGGCCTTCATCTGCTCATTCAAATAGTACTCGCGCTGGGTTTTCTCCATCTGGCGCTTCACGCGGGAGCGGATGCGCTTTTCCACCTGCAGAACGGAGATCTCACTCTCCATCATGCCCAGCACCTTCTCAAGGCGGTCGGTGACAGCCACAGTGCCAAGCAGTTCCTGCTTGTCCTGGATCTTCACAGCAAGGTGGGATGCAATGGTATCAGCAAGTTTCGAGAAGTCGTCAATCTGATTAACGGCGCCGAGAACCTCAGGAGACACCTTTTTGTTCAGCTTCACGTAGTTCTCGAACTCGGAAATCACTGAACGGCCAAGAGCCTCGACCTCAACCTCGTCACCGCCAGCTTCATCAAGAATAACAGCTTCTGCTTCATAAAGGTCTTCGCGATCAGTGAACTTGCCGATTTCGGCACGTGCACCACCTTCAACCAAAACCTTTACGGTGTTATCTGGCAGCTTCAGCAGCTGCAAAACTGTTGCAAGGGTACCGACTTTGTAAATCTGATCGGTATCCGGATCGTCATCCGCCTCGTTCATCTGGGTAGCAAGCAAAATCTGCTTGTCAGACTCCATCACCTCTTCCAGAGCACGGATCGATTTCTCGCGCCCTACAAACAGCGGCACGATCATATGAGGGAATACGACGATGTTGCGCAGTGGGAGAACAGGAAAAACAGAGTTTTCTGTCTCTTCTTCCGGGCGCATTTCATTGTCAGCCATCTCTATTCCTTTCAAATTGCAGCTTTCCAACGAAAGCTACGAAAAAGCGCAACATAAAAATCGACTAAGGCCCTTAGGGCACTCGTAGAATTTCGAGGGCCGAATTCACTCGCCCCAAAACGGGCACAAACAAATTCGCCAAGCTGCGAACTCGACCTATTAGGTGGAGACACCGCCTCCAAGTGTCAAGCACTCCGCTTCCAAGTCTTTCAGCGATCTGTTGATATTATAAGCTTTTTTCCTGCAATCAGGAGCGTATAACACCGTTTGATCGTCCTCACACTTAAGCTGGAACACCATCCTTCCCGGTCTTGGTTCGCGTTTACGCAGAACACTCATACGCATCATCATGCTAGACACATGAGACAAAAAATGGGCGGCACTTTTTTCAAGAAGTTACCGCCCAAATTAAACTCAATACCCGTGAGCGAAGCCTACTGGCTCATCAGTCCCCATCGCCTTACGCGCTGGTTGCTGAATTCTCCGCACGATCCTCGTAAATGTACAAAGGACGCGCATCACCGTCGACCACCTCACCGGAAATCACAACTTCCTTCACACCCTTAAGGCCAGGAAGCTCGTACATGGTTTCCAGCAGAATTGCTTCCAGAATAGAACGCAGTCCGCGAGCACCGGTCTTACGTTCAATCGCACGTCGGGCAACTGCCTTCAGAGCGTCTTCATGGAAGGTCAGCTCTACGTTTTCCATTTCGAACAAACGCTGGTACTGCGCAACAAGCGCATTCTTAGGTTCACTCAAGATGGACACCAAAGCGTCTTCATCCAGATCTTCAAGAGTTGCAATAACCGGCAAACGGCCAACAAACTCAGGAATAAGACCAAACTTCAGCAGATCTTCTGGCTCAAGCTCAGAGAACAACTCACCGGTCTTGCGATCTTCAGGTGCAAGCACGGAAGCAGCAAAGCCGATAGAGGTTTTGCGACCACGGTCAGAAATGATCTTATCCAGACCAGCAAATGCACCACCGCAGATAAACAAAATGTTTGTTGTATCTACCTGCAGGAATTCTTGCTGCGGATGCTTACGACCACCTTGCGGCGGAACAGAGGCAACAGTCCCCTCCATGATCTTCAGCAGTGCCTGCTGAACACCTTCACCAGAAACGTCACGGGTGATGGATGGGTTTTCTGCCTTGCGGGTAATTTTGTCCACCTCATCGATGTAGACAATACCGCGCTGCGCACGCTCAACATTGTAGTCTGCGGACTGAAGCAGCTTCAGAATAATATTTTCAACGTCTTCACCAACGTAACCCGCTTCAGTCAGCGTGGTTGCGTCAGCCATCGTAAACGGAACATCCAGAATTCGGGCGAGCGTTTGTGCCAGATGGGTTTTACCACATCCGGTAGGACCAACCAGAAGGATGTTGGACTTAGCAAGTTCAACATCGTTGTTCTTGGAAGCATGATTCAGGCGCTTGTAGTGGTTATGAACCGCTACAGACAGAACCTTTTTGGCTCGGCCCTGACCAATCACGTAATCATCAAGAACACCACGAATTTCCTGAGGTGTCGGAATCCCATCACGAGACTTCACAAGCGAAGATTTGTTTTCTTCGCGAATAATGTCCATGCAGAGTTCGACGCACTCATCGCAGATGAATACGGTCGGACCCGCAATCAGCTTACGGACCTCATGCTGGCTTTTTCCGCAAAACGAGCAGTAAAGCGTATTCTTGCTGTCGCTGCCGCTGGCTTTGCTCATGAGATATAACCCCGCATCGTTTCAAGGGACACAGCCCCTGTTAGAATTCTTAGTTCGACAGCGATACTTTCGCCGCGACGTTCTACTGACTTATCGCGTTTTGTGTTCCGCTTCCAGAGGGAAGCTTTGGAAATCACTAATAGCCATTCTCTTATGCGATATTTGGCTCGCAATAATCAACATTCCTTTAAGCCTCGCACGCAAAGTTCATTCCCTGTTAAAAAAACTTGCGCGCGAGTTACTTTATAAAACCGGCTTTAAGCTGGTTCGATAACGTTCAAGCTCTCGCGATTTTCGATAACGTTATCAATCAGACCGAACTCTTTCGCCGCATCTGCACTCATAAAGTTATCACGTTCAAGCGCTTCTTCAACAGCGTCAAGAGTCTGACCTGTATGAGAAACATAGATCTCATTGAGGCGACGCTTCAGCTTCAGAATTTCCTGTGCATGCAGCATAATGTCTGCCGCCTGCCCGCGGAAACCACCGGAAGGCTGGTGAACCATGACGCGGCTGTTTGGCAAAGAAAAGCGCATACCCTTTTCACCAGCAGCCAAAAGCAGGGAACCCATGCTTGCAGCCTGACCGATACAAAGAGTTGAAATCTTCGGACGGATAAACTGCATAGTGTCATAAATAGCAAGACCACTGGTCACTACACCACCCGGGGAATTGATATAAAGTGCAATTTCTTTGTTCGGGTTTTCCGCTTCCAGATAAAGCAACTGGGAACACACCAGTGTAGCCACAGTATCTTCCACAGGACCGGTCAGGAAGATAATACGTTCCTTCAGCAACCTTGAGAAGATATCATAGGCCCGCTCACCCCGGTTGGTTTGCTCTACAACCATTGGCACCAGGCTGTTCGTGAAATACTCAACAGGATCGGTCATGCGTCATCCATTTTAAATATGCAGAAAGCTTCGTAAAGCTCGGTAACTTATCCGGCATTCCGGTAAGCCTGCAAGAAACTTATGTCGAAAAAAGCGCCACGCCCACCCACGGGATGTCGCCCTTGTCTTAAAGGCACTTGCCAAAAGGTAAAGCCACAAGGTTTATGGAGTGTTTCCATAAGACCCGATAGTCTTATCCCAATTATAAGGGAGCTTAAAGACCACATTGGGCCTATGCACTTAAGACGGCTTCAGATATTTCGGCTTTCCACCTCAAAATTCAAGATGTCAAAAAAGAAAAAGGGGGCACAAGACCCCCTTTCCGAAATTCTTGGGTAATCCCAACAATTATGCTTCGTCTTCGTCCTGAGCCATCAACTCTTCTTTAGACACAACTTTGTCGGAAACTTTCGCGAGTTCCAGAATGTAGTCCACAACCTTCTCTTCGTAGATTGGGGCACGCAAGGAAGCGAGAGCCTGTTCGTTGTTCTTGTAGAATTCGAACACCTGCTGTTCCTGACCTGGGAACTGACGAACGCGGTCGAACAGAGCCTTCTGAACTTCTTCGTCGGTAACCTGAACTTTGTTCTGCTCACCAACTTCAGAAAGAACCAGACCAAGGCGTACGCGACGCTCAGAGATCTTGCGGTATTCAGCTTTAGCTTCGTCTTCGGTTGTTTCTTCGTCTTCGAAGGTTTTACCGGACTGCTGCATGTCAGCTTCAACCTGCTTCCAGACACCGTCAAATTCTGTTTCCAGAAGTTTCTCAGGCAGCTCGAAAGAGTACTCTTCGTCCAGCTTGTCCAGCAGAGCGCGCTTTACTTTCTGACGGGTAGCTGCACCGAACTGGCTTTCAATCTGGCCACGAACGATTTCTTTCAGCTTCTCAAGGGATTCAAGACCCAGCTTGGTTGCCATTTCATCATCAATGGAAACTTCGCCAGCAGCTTCAATGCCTTTAACGTCGATGTCGAAGGTAACTGCGCGACCAGCAAGGTTTGCTGCGCCGTATTCTTCAGGGAAGGTCACGTCGATGACTTTTTTGTCACCGATTTTCAGGCCAACGATCTGCTCTTCAAAACCAGGAATGAACTGACCAGAACCCAGAACCAGCTGACCGTTCTCATCTTCACCACCTTCAAATGGCTCGCCGTCAAGCTTGCCGAGGTAATGCATGGTAACGCGGTCACCGTCTTCAGCAGCAGCACCTTCTTCGCGCGCTTCAAATGGACGGTTGCTTTCTGCGATCTGCTTAACCTGCTCGTCAACTTCGTCTTCGGAAATTTCAACGATTGGGCGTTCAAGTTCAATCGCAGAGAAATCTACGATGTCGAACTGAGGCAGAACTTCATAGGAGATGGTGTAAGCGAGATCTGCTTCACCAGCCAAAACTTTCTCAGCATCATCGTCAGAAAGATCGATTTCTGGCTGAAGAGCTGGCTTTTCTTTGCGCTCTTCAATGGTCTTAGCAGTGGTTTCGTTGATCAGGTTACCGATCAGCTCACCCATTGCCTGACGGCCATGAACTTTCTTGAGATGAGAAACTGGAACTTTACCCGGACGGAAGCCGTTAATGTTTACCTTTGACTTCATGTCATTAAGATATTCATCGAGGCGGGTCGCCAGATCCGTCGCCGGGATAACGACTTTGAGTTCGCGCTTTAGGCCCTCGGCCAGGGTTTCTGATACCTGCATGGTCTTTGCTTCGTCCTTGATTTAGGACGCGTACCGACAAACCAATATGGTTTGTCCCAGCACGGTAAACATAACACCAATTTCGAAGGGGGGAAAACGCTTCGGGAGAAAATCCCTCAGCTCTTATCCGCCTGACGAAAAGGTGAGCATAAACCGAACCTCGACAACGCCCTCAACTTTTCCGTTTCCGATAAGCTACGGTCGTTTATTTATGCACCGTATCACCGGGGATATGGTGCGGCTGGAGGGACTCGAACCCCCACGGTCTCCCGCTAGAACCTAAATCTAGTGCGTCTACCAATTTCGCCACAGCCGCGTTGGAGGGGTAGCTAAATGGGAACCTAAGAGAAGTCAACCACCTAATACGCTGTTTATGCCCAGTTCTCGGTTTTCCACGCCATTTCTACCTATGAAACTGTGCATTACGACAATCCGGGGCCAATTTCTCAAGCAGGAGATCGCATCACATCCTTTTTCTTTTCTGGCTCGTGCATTGCCAGTCAGCAAGCCACTCCACTCACTCACAAAGTGGCGTCAGAACCCGCTGCATAAAAGCCGCGCCTTTTTCGGTCAGATACAACTCCCGGCGGCGACCATCCGTTTTATCCGCCTCAACACGGGCATAGTTATGTCCGCCACGCACATCCTTGTGCCCTTCGCACCAGTAATAGATATTGCGGGTCGCGGTTCCTGATTGGTAACCAATCTTCTTTTGAAGGCCATGAGGATGGATCGTCACCCCCTCCTCCTGATGAACGGCAATTTCAAGCAATGTCAAAACCGTCGAGACCTGCATTTTAGCATCATGGTCTTTAAACGGTGCCAGCGCCTCGATGATCTGGCGGAGTGCTGCAGAGTGCTGTGTCGTCTTGCTCATAAGAATATCCGTAATATCGTCCCGAAGGCGAAGACGATCACACGTTTTACGCGCAACCCTCCCCCTTCTCTCGTCTGCCTATCGCATTGCTTGTCTCAATAAATGATACGCATGACGTTTCGTAGATTAATTATCACAAATATTGATGATTCCCACCAGATATCTCAGAGGGTAAACCCATCCCTTGGGCGGGGAAGCTTTAAAAATCACCCAAAAATTGAACCAGCTCGGTGAGCACATCCGGGATATGCGAAACCAGATCTTCCGCAATAAGTCCGGCTCCGGCAATTTCAGCGGCCCGGCCATGCACCCAAACACCTTTCGTAGCGGCCTCATAGCCACCAAGTCCTTGCGCCAGATATCCGGCAATCACACCCGCCAGCACGTCACCAGACCCTGCTGTTGCAAGCCAGGGCGTGCCACTGGCATTGATGGACACATGACCTTCAGGGTCTGCAATCACCGTATCCGCCCCCTTCAACACAACCACAGCACCAGCCTGTTTCGCTGCCTTCTTGGTGCGCTCCACTTTGCAATCCGTGGACGTGGGATCATACAAATCAGGAAACAAACGCCGGAACTCACCCTCATGAGGTGTGAGCACAACACGCCCAGCGCAGTCAGAATCCGCAATGTAGGCAAACAAGTGCTCCGGCTTTTCCTCAAAGGACGAAAGCGCATCCGCATCCAGAACCACACCGCGCGCTCCGGAAAGGCACTCAGCAACCCGCTCCTGTGTCTCGCGGCCAATACCGGCTGCCGGTCCGATCACCACGGAGTTGAGCCGCTCGTCTTCCAAAATACGCTCAAAGTCGGCAATACGTTCAGCCGGGCGGATCATGATACTCGTCAGATGTGCTGCATGGACCAGAGCCGCCTGTTCCCGCGCCACCACAGTCACAAGCCCGCTGCCCGCCCGCTGTGCGCCCAGCGCAGCAAGACGGCTGGCACCAGTGGCAAACTTGGGACCACTCACAACAACAGTGTGCCCCCTGTTATATTTATGCCCTGCCACAGCCGGCTGATCGGGAAGATCTCCCCAAATCTTGTCGCAGTTGTAAAAAGCGGTTGGCCCAATCTTCTCTAAGACAGCATCCTCCAGCCCGATCTGCTCAATAACGATCTCACCGCAATGTCCCCGGCCCGGATAAAGGTAGTGCCCCGGCTTGGCACGAAAGAACGTCACTGTCATATCTGCATGCACAGCCTCACCCAGCACAGCGCCGCTGCGGCCACTCACACCGGAGGGCAGATCAACTGCGACACATTGCGCCGGACTGTCATTGATGTGCTGCACAAGCGCCAGAACTTCATCATCTAAAGGTCGAGAGAGGCCCGCACCAAACAAGGCATCAACAACAACGTCGTCCTCACCCAGCTCTTCCAGCGCGGCCCGCATGTTATCCATTGAGGTTAAATCAAGATCCATCTCATCATAGGCAAGCTCCGCATCGCCTTCGAGAGTTTCCGGGTCACACACCAGCCCGACAGAAACATTAAAGCCCTCATTGTCCGCTAGCTGCGCAACAACAAAGCCGTCTCCGCCGTTGTTTCCCGGGCCGCAGAACACAAGAACCCGCGAATAGGGATGCAGAATCTGGCGCATCACCTCAAACACAGCCTTGCCCGCATTATGCATCAACTCAATACCGGGAAAGCCACCCTCGATGGTCAGGCGATCTGCCTTCTTCATCTGCAATGGTGTCAATAACTCATGCATAAAGCTCTCCATTTCCCTATTCGTCAGGCTCTGAGAAATTTATTACCCATTATCCCTAAGAAATTGGTTCATCATTACCCAGCTGCCGCGACGTTTTTTCGATCACGAAAAATCACAAAACATAAGCTAGTGCTAAAAGGCACAGATTTAAGAGGCACTTCCTGAGTAAATGTTGATACCAGCGCACCACTTTGGGAAAACTACGAAAACATGCACGAGAGACGAGCCCACTACGACCAGCTAATGACTGCTTTCGCACGACGTCTGGGTATGACCACCCAGCCTGATACTGGACTATTTCTTATTGAAGAAGCAAACGGAAGTCGTTGGTCGGTCGAACTCAATGAAAGCTCGGATCTCATTTATATAAGCACCAGCCTCCTTCCTGCAGAAGATAAAAATACACTGAAGGCGGCTTTGGAGCTCAATCAGGATGTGGACCTCCTCCGCGGAGCGTTCCTCGGACTGTCTCAATCTGGTGACTTGCAACTGAATGCTCAGGCCACACTCCGGTTCACAGATGACCTTGCACTAGAGAACACACTGGTCAACCTGATGCAAATTCGCGAGCAGGTATGCGCACGGCTTTCTGAAACGAAATCCACCCAAACCTCCAAAGCCGTAGAACCGGACTGGAGCACGACGTCTATTCGCCTGTAAAGGTCTCTCACCCATGCATTCCGTCAACTCTCCCAAGCATACTCCAGTTGATCAGAGCCAACTCCAGAACGACGTAAGTGCACAACAAAACTCTGCGCCAAAAAAATCAGAGAAGTTGGAAGCGCGCGGCGTGTCTGTTGAGACCCAAAAGGGCTCAACACCGCCAACAACAAGCAATACGAAGCCCCTCGACACCGCTTCAACTGAAACGCTCGCAAACCGGATAAAGCCACCGAGCCAAACCATTTCAGAAAGTGTAACGCAGGAGGCAACCGCCCCTTTTGAAGCAGACCGCACCGCGCTTGAGCAAAATGCCAGGCGCCTTGGTGCTGGTGCCAATGGTGAAGTCTATCTTGTCAATCAGGACGGCAAGTCCTTCGCATTTAAAGTCGCAAGCACCGAAGCCGGTTGGCAGGCCCTGCAGCAAGAAGCACAGGTCTACGGCAAACTTGCCCAGATCGGTCCTCACGATAATATCGTCAAAAGCATGGGCATCGTCGAAGTTCAGGGCGTACAGGGCCTCGCCCTTGAGCATGTGGAAGGCTACGAAGCAGGCAAGCTCTTCACCACTGCCGAAAAGCTTTACACAAACAACAAGCTCAGCCATTCCCAGTACTGGGGCACCGTGCAGTTCATTATGCGCGACGTTTTGAGCGGCGTGCACCATCTGGCACAGGCAGGCATCAGCCACAGCGACATAAAGTGTGGCAACCTCCTTTATGACAAGGAAAGTCAGGCGATTAAAATCGTCGACTTTGGCAGCGCTGCAAAAATCGGCATTGATCCTGTCACTATTGGCACTCCGGACCATTCAGCTCCGGAAGCTCTTTTGTCTCTTCCACACAAAGATGGAGACAAACCACGCGCCAATGAGAAGCAGGACACCTTCGCCGTTGGTCAGATGACCTACCGCGCAGGCGAACATACCGAGAATTTATTTGGTGCACAAAATACTGGTGAACCAGCTGCACTTGGCTTTGCAATGCATTCCAAACTTCGAGATATCGAACGCCGCGGCGAGACCATTGAGTATCAGGCGCTCAATCAGGCCGATGACCCAGCCGTTGCAGGCACACCGGGCCATTTCGGCAAGGGCGGCGAAACTGCTTATGTTGAGTTCGTCAATATCTCAACCCTGCTGGACATCGATGTACGTGGCACCGCAGAAGAGCTCCTGAAGACCAACTTCATCTCTGACCCTTTATGTCAGCCAGACGAAGCCCGTCAGGTGATCTCAGGCCTCATGACCAAAATGGAAGAAGACCACAAGGCAGAACTCGCAGCTCTCATGCAACACACCTGATCTGCTCCTTGCAATGATAACCATCAAAAAGCCGGCCTCGTGGTCGGCTTTTTTGCTGCGCACCTTCAGGGACATTTTAATCACATCCCTCCATTTCGATACACCTTAACAACATCGCCTCTGTTTACAGTGGAGTGAGCAAACGATCGCAAACAGCTCAAGACCTGTAATATGACAAAGTCGCCTCGCCCTCTTCAGAACCCGTCGAATGATCCATCAACTCAGGATGCCCAGATCAGCGCGTGGGCAGACAATGTCATCATCCTGCTGGGCCTGAGTGAGAGTTCAGCAGAGGACGGCCAGACAGAACCCGATTTCAACCATCCCCACATGGCCACCAGCAGCCGGTTCACCGTCAGCGACGTCGAAGAAATCAGCTCCTCAGAAGACGAGGAGAGCGATAACGAGCTGGAGCAACCACCAGTCACCGCAGTCCCACCCGTCAACAGGTTCACAGTCAGCAGCGTCAGCGAACCAAGCTTCTCAGAGGATGAAGAAAGCGACACAGAGCCGGAACAACCTCAGCCCGCCGCAAGCCGGTTTGAAGTCAGCAATGTAGACGAGGACAGCCCCTCAGAAGATGAGTTGGAGCAACCACCAACACCCACAGCTTCCCCCACCAACAGGTTCACAGTCAGCAGCGTCGACGAGCCAAGCTTCTCAGAGGATGAAGAGAGCGACACAGAGCCGGAACAACCACAGCCCGCCGCAAACCGGTTTGAAGTCAGCAATGTGGACGAGGACAGCCCCTCAGAAGATGAGTTGGAGCAATCACCAGCGCCCACAGCTTCCCCCACCAACAGGTTCACAGTCAGCAGTGTCAATGAGCCAAGCTTCTCCGAGGATGAAGAAAGCACGGAAGCACCAGCAACAATGGCTCTCCCCTCCGACAATCTCAAACGCGCCAAACGACTGGGTGCAGGATCATTCGGAGAAGTGAGCTTGTACACGGACGAAAAAAGCGGAAAGTCCATTGCGTTCAAGACCGCGCGGTCACAAAAAGGCAAAGACGCCCTGCAAAAAGAAGCTCAGATCTACGGGAAGCTGATGGCCGCCGGCCCGCACAAGAACGTTGTACAGTGCTACGGAATACACGAGATCGACGGCGAAACCGGCCTTGCTATGGAATATGTGGAAGGCTGTGAAGCAGGTGACCTTTTCGAAGGCGCCGAAGAACTCCTCCAAGAGAACAAGCTCAGTCACTCTCAATATTGGGGCGCCTTACAATTCATGGCGAATGAAGCGATTGACGGTCTGAAGCATGTCAACGCGGCAGGTATCAGTCACAACGACATCAAAGGAGGCAACATCCTGTTCGACAAGAACAGCCAATCCCTCAAGATCGCTGATTTTGGTTTTGCAGGCACCATCGGAGAAGATCCACTGGACTTCGGCACTCCGGAGTATTCCAGCCCGGAAGCCATCGCCGCCGCCTTCAAAGACGCAGAGGATCGTGACCGCCTGGACGATAAACAGGACGGTTATGCCATTGGCCAGATGGTATATGGCGGAGGTGAAGGTGAAGCCAATCTTCTGGGCGCGCCGGATTGCGACAGCCCTTATGCATTCGCTCTCCATGTTGTGCGCAAACTAAGCAACTCAAAATCTCAAACCGGCGAAGAAACCAGCCCGGAGAAAGCCCTCACGCCAACAGATGATCCTGATCTGGCTGGAGAGCCTGGTTATTACAACGAGAGTTACGAGTCTGCGTACACCCGCTTCGTAAACAATTCCATGCAGATCGATCCGAAGAAGAGAAGCAGCCTGGATGATATGCAGCAAAGCCAGTTTTTACAGGATCCGCTCCTGCAACCGGACGAAGCGAAAAAAGTCCTCGACTACATCATGCAGCAAACCAGCTCCAAATCTGCATAGGATAAAAGCTAGCTTCATACGATCAGAGCTGGGCAACACGCCTAGCGATTGGACTTTGGCGGCTTCTTCTTCGCATTCCTGGCAGTCTCCCGCTCATCACTGGCAATCACCACATCCTGAGGCTGGGAAAGCTCAATCAGATTGCCGTCGGGGTCGCGAATGTAGACAGACAGGATCGGCGAACTGGCACCTGTGCGGAACACAGGCCCCTCCACAATCGTCACGGCGGCAGCACTCAGCCGCGCAATGGCCGAATCCAGACTCTCAACCAAAAAGCAAAGATCTGCTGTCCCCGGCACCTGTTCCTGTGCGATCGGAGTATGGTCTACATCGATGGGCTGAAGGTTGATCTTCTGCTGCCCAAAATGCAGGGCCCGCCGCCCGCCTCCGAATAGGATCTCCTCCATACCCAGTACATCCTGATAAAAACGACTGGTACGTTCAACATCATGAACGGTAAGCACGACATGGTCGAGAGAAACCAACCTCATCACTCGCTCCTTCAAGCGCATGCCAAAAACTGACTGTCAGCTTCCATAGGAACGCGCAAAATCTGCAACAGCTTTTTCACGACCAACCATAACCCTGCCTTGCACAAGGAACCAACTCCTAGTTTCAGGCGAGATGAACAAAAGGTACACTGCCTATTTTTTAACCATTATGCGCAGTGTTTGTGCACCAGATATATTTCAGATGCAGTTTCCCATTATTATTAAGGGAGCAAACTGCCCGCTTTCGCGGCTTTTTAAGAAAATTTCAAAACTGGCACGGTTTCTGCATTCATATTTCCGTAAGTTTTGAATCGCGAACTTTCTGCACACGCGCTGATCATTTTTAAGAGCATGCCAGATCAGCAGCGCACGCAGATACAAGACGAACTGAGAGTGTGAAGACCATGAAGAAAATTGAGGCGATCATTAAGCCGTTCAAACTGGATGAAGTGAAAGAAGCACTTCAGGAGGTTGGTCTTCAGGGGATCACCGTTACCGAAGCAAAAGGATTTGGCCGCCAGAAGGGTCATACAGAACTCTATCGTGGCGCCGAGTACGTGGTGGACTTCCTGCCAAAGGTTAAGGTGGAAATCGTACTCAACGATGATCTTGTAGAAAAAGCTGTAGAAGCCATTCGCGACGCCGCACAGACTGGCCGCATTGGTGATGGCAAGATTTTTGTCTCCAGCATCGAAGAAGCAATCCGTATTCGTACCGGGGAGACGGGCGAAGACGCTGTTTAACCCAGAGTTTCACTAGGAAATCACGAGGACTGAATGAGTTAGGGGCGACGATCCCACACGCTTGGTCTTCCAGTTTACAACACTGCGCCACTGGCGATTTTAATAAGAGGAATAGGAAGTTATGACAACCTCCGCTGATGTCTTGAAAGAAATCCAGGAAAAAGACGTAAAGTTCGTAGATCTTCGTTTTTCTGATCCGCGCGGCAAGCTGCAGCACGTCACCATGGATATCTCCCAGGTGAACGAAGACATGTTCGCAGAGGGCGTCGCATTTGACGGTTCTTCTATCGGTGGTTGGAAAGCAATCAACGAATCCGACATGATGCTGATGCCAGATCCGGAAACAGCTCATATCGACCCATTCTTCGCGCAGTCCACCATGTCCATCTTCTGTGACGTTCTCGACCCACGCACAGGCGAAGGTTACAACCGTGATCCACGCATGACAGCCAAGCGCGCTGAAGCCTATGTGAAAGCATGTGGCGCAGGCGACACCGTATTCGTTGGCCCGGAAGCTGAATTCTTCATCTTCGACGACGTTCGCTTTGCAGCAGACCCGTACAACACCGGCTTCAAGCTGGATTGTTCTGAACTGCCATCCAACATGGACAGCGAATACGAGTCCGGCAATCTCGGTCACCGTCCACGCACAAAAGGCGGTTACTTCCCAGTACCACCAATTGACAGCGCGCAGGACATCCGCTCCGAAATGCTGACCGTCATGTCCGACATGGGCGTGAAGGTTGAAAAGCACCACCACGAAGTGGCAGCAGCTCAGCACGAACTCGGCATGCAGTTCCAGACCCTGACAACCTGTGCTGACCACATGCAGATCTACAAGTACGTGGTTCACCAAGTTGCACACGCTTATGGCAAGTCCGCGACCTTCATGCCTAAGCCAGTCTTCGGCGACAACGGCACCGGCATGCACTGCCACTTCTCCCTATGGGAAGACGGCAAGCCAACCTTTGCTGGCAGCCAGTATGCTGACCTTTCCGAGAATGCTCTGTACTTCATCGGCGGCATCCTGAAGCACGCGAAATCTCTGAACGCATTCACCAATGCGTCCACCAACTCCTACAAGCGTCTGGTACCGGGCTACGAGGCTCCGGTTCTTCTGGCATACTCTTCCCAGAACCGTTCCGCATCCTGCCGTATTCCATTCACATCTTCTCCAAAAGGCAAGCGCGTTGAAGTTCGCTTCCCGGATCCTTCTGCAAACCCATACCTGGCGTTCGCTGCACAGCTGATGGCTGGCCTTGATGGCATCAAGAACAAGATCCATCCTGGCGATGCAATGGATAAGAACCTGTATGATCTGCCAGCAGAAGAACTCTCCGAGATCCCAACTGTTGCAGCATCTCTGCGTGAAGCTCTGGAATGCCTCGATGCAGACCGTGAATACCTCAAAGCAGGCGGCGTATTCGATGACGACCAGATCGACGCCTACATCGAACTGAAGATGGAAGAAGTCATGCGCACAGACATGACCCCTCACCCAGTTGAGTTCGACATGTACTACTCCGTCTAAGTTATGAAGGGACTGCTTTAACTCCAATGCACCTATGGCGTATCCATAAGACGAGCTTCGGCTCAAATCAGGAGACGCCTTTCAAAAGCAGTCCTCTCATCTAGGCACAATAAAACCCCGGCTGGCCTCAGTCGGGGTTTTGTTTTTTCCATCACCCGGATCTCACCTGGCGATACAAACCTGCATCAGCAAAGCAGAGAGCTTACCAGCCGCCCTCTCTCATCTCCGCAGAGATCTCAAGACGCACCCGATCGCTGGTCAATGGTGCAAACTTGCCAACACCAAAGTCACTGCGCAAAATGGCTCCCTTACCCTCTACACCGATCCACTGCCCCTGATAGTAGTCAAAGTAGCTTCCCAGCGGATGCGGGCCATTGTGTTTGAGCTGAAAGTCCAGTTCCACCGGATGCTTTTGGTCCCTGATGGTCAGATCCCCCACCAAGGTCACAGCTGTTGCCCCGGTCTGCTTGACGGATGTGGAAACGAACGTGATCTCAGGAAATTTCTCTGCGTCAAAGAAGTCAGAGCCTTTCAGATGCTCATCCAGCGGCTGAACACCCGTATCCACGCTTGCCGGATCAATAGTCACACTGACTTTCGTTTCTTCAATCTTTGCCGGATCAAACTCCACTTCCCCGCCAACAATCTTCCACTCACCAGATTGCTCTGTCAGTCCTGCATGATTGTAGTAAAACCGAACCTCGGTATGGGTCGGATCAAATTTGTAGCTCGCGGCCTGCGCTGACGCTGTGAATGCAAGCGACGCCGCAACAACGGCGAATTTCGTGAAATGCCTCATGCTTTTCCTGCCTCATATCCCTGTTTGTCACATAAAAACTGCAGTTTCCTGCAAATACACACTCATTAACCTATTAATTTTTATCATGTTAATATATATGCATGTATATACATCTAAATGAATGAAAACCATTTTCAAGAGCGGAATGCGCAAATAACGAGGATGTGATGTCTGTCAGCAAAGAGTCAGTTTCTCTCTGGATCGCTCTCAACAGAGTGCAAAAGACCATCTACACCGATATCGAAAGCACCTTCAAAGCAGAGCGCTTCCCCCCTCTCTCCTGGTATGACATCCTCTGGGAACTGGAGAACGCACCCGATGGCCTGAGGCAATTCGAGTTGGAGCAACGTGTCCTCTTCCAGCAGGCCAACCTCTCCCGTGTTATCCAGTCGCTCGCCAAGGCTCAGCTGGTCGAGAGCAAACCCGCCCTCAAGGACAAGCGCGGCAAGACCCTCTTCATCACCTCAAAGGGAAAAGACCTCCGCGCCCAGATGTGGCAAACCTATGAGCGCATGCTGGAAGAAAAACTCGATACAAAAATCACCAAGGAAGGCGCGACCCAACTCGCAGCAGCCTTGAAGGCGCTAGTTTAGATTTTTTCATCGACCAGTGGGTCGCGACAGTAAACAATGGCTTTACGCGCAACACAGCGCCTCTACACAGCAACGCAAGAAAACACGAAAGAACGCAAACCAACGCACATTAGAGCGCAAAGAGGATATGTCATCACCACGTCACGAAACTGCGTTTAAGTGCAATGAGATTATCAGTATCTGACCGTGCTGATTAGACCCGCATACTCTTCAAAGGCGATCCTCTCGGATCGCCTTCTTTTTCGCGCTTTTTTGGAAAAATAGAGCGTCTTCACTAAGGCAGCACTAACTATTTTCTCCCCCATCCCTTGAAAGAAAACCCAAGCGTTCCTAAGTTAGGTACAGGTCAACAAAAGGAGAGCCAATGACTCCACCGGACCTGCATGTTGTACGGTTTTTATAAAGGCAATTCGGTACTTATGAAGACCCTCTGCAAGATGCTACAATATAGCAAGACTACAAAACGGCCTGAGCGACCGAGCGTCATCAGACGGTAAGCACGGATCGAACCCGGACGTACACGGGCGGAAATCATATCAAACGCCCCAGCATATAGCCTTGAAACGGTAAATCGCGGCGATCCGACTATAAAAGCAAAACCCCGTTTAGACCTTCGAGAAGGACGCGGGGTTTTCTTTTGGCCATTGCAAAGTATTTCGCACCCTCTAAAATATACCAATTACATTCATATTTTAGAGAAAACAATGACTGCAGCAGCCGACACAATTGAACTTCTCCCCACGCTCCCTTCCCTCAACATTCAGGAAACAAAAGCGTTTTACGCAGACAAGCTCGGCTTTTCCAACGTCGTTTACGAACAGGCCGACTTTCTGATTCTGCGCAGAGACACTTTAGAAATCCACTTCTGGCTCACCACAGAAAAGCACCTGTGCAACAACAGCAGCGTTTATTTCCGTGGAGGGCCCGTCGTCGACCTTCACGAAGAATATCGCAAACTCGGTCTTCAAGAGGACGGCAAGAGCGAACCCCGCTTCACACCACTCGCCAGACGCCCCTGGGACATGGAGGAGTTTTACATCCACGACCCTCACGGCAACCTGTTGAAATTTGGCCGCATTCCGCTCTAAGCAGAACAGAGAGGAAACACACCTGCGTTGCGGAGGACTCACTCAACACACCTCAGCAGCAAATTCTCCGCACAATCTCAAATCCCCAACACAGCTTTTGGGCCTTGCCAGAAAAAACGAGTGAATCCCGCTGAAAACTCAGGTATAGACCTTTCAACTTGGAAATACTCAGTAAATTGAACAGGCTTGACCAATGAGCTCATATAAATCCGAATTTATGCGGACAATGGAAGAACGCGGCTTCCTCCACCAACTCTCTAACGCCGAAGGTCTGGACGAACTTTGCGCAAAAGAGACCGTAACCGCATATATTGGCTTTGATTGTACAGCCTCCAGCCTGCACGTTGGCTCCCTTGTACAAATCATGATGCTGCATTGGTTCCAGAAGACCGGCCACCGTCCGATTACCCTCATGGGCAGCGGCACAACACGCGTTGGCGACCCGACTGGCAAAGACGAAAGCCGCAAAGTGCTGACCGATGAGGACATCGAAGGCAACAAAAACGGCATCAAACAAGTCTTTGAAAAGTTTTTGCAATTCGGTGATAGCCCATCTGATGCAATGATGATGGACAACGCCGACTGGCTCTTGAAACTCAACTACATGGACTTCCTGCGTGATGTTGGCCGCTACTTCTCCGTCAACCAGATGATCCAGCGCGACAGCGTGCGCCTGCGTCTGGAACGCGAGCAGCACCTGTCGTTCCTCGAGTTCAACTACATGCTCCTGCAGGGCTACGATTATCTCGAAATCCATCGCCGCACAGACTGCCGCCTACAGATGGGTGGCTCTGATCAATGGAGCAACATCCTCTCTGGCGTGGACCTTGGTCGCCGTCTTGCAGACAAAGAACTGTTCGCCCTCACCACCCCGCTGCTCACCACAGCTTCCGGTGCCAAGATGGGCAAAACCGCAGCAGGCGCAGTATGGCTCAACGCAGACATGCTCAGCCCCTACGATTACTGGCAGTTCTGGCGCAACACCGAAGATGCTGACGTCGAGAAGTTCCTGAAACTCTTCACCATTCTGCCAATGGACGAGATCAAACGTCTGGCAGGTATGGAAGGCGCTGAGATCAACGAAGCCAAGAAGGTTCTGGCAACCGAAGCAACCGCCCTGCTCCATGGCCGTATCGAGGCTGATAAAGCTGCTGAGACAGCTCGTAAAGCGTTTGAAGAAGGCGCCAATGCCGCTGGCCTGCCAACCATCGAGATCCCGTCAGCAGAGCTGAAAGAAGGCCTCGGCGTCCTCAACGCTTTCGTAACCGCTGGTCTATGTTCTTCCAACGGAGAAGTCCGCCGTAACATTAAAGGCGGCGCTGTACGCATCAACGATAAGGCAGAGCAGGATCACAACCGCTCTATCACTGACGCTGACCTGACCGATGATGGCGTGATCAAGCTTTCTCTTGGCAAGAAAAAACACGTTCTTGTAAAGCCAGTCTAACAGTCTGACTAAACACAATATCTTTGACAAAGCCGGGCCTTGCTCCCGGCTTTTTCTTTGCCTGCAAAACACTGCAAGTTTATGCAATTGCAGCCAGTCAACTGCACCTTGAGCTAGCCCTGATAGCCTAAACTGCTGCCCTTGTATTCAGGAGCAGCCCCCATGGCGATGCAGGATTGGAACGCACAGCAATACTTGAAGCACGCAGCCTATGTCGCAGACTTTGGGCAAGACGCACTTGAGTTGCTCGCAGTGCAGCCCGGAGAAAGCATTTTGGACCTGGGATGCGGTGAAGGCACGCTGGCCCAGGAAATCCAAAGCCGAGGGGCAATCGTAACCGGCGTCGACACAGCAGAAGACATGCTCCTGCAAGCGAATGAGAAAAGCATCAAGACTTGCCTCATACCTGCTGAAAATCTCAATTTTGACAAGGAGTTCAACGCAGTATTCTCCAACGCAGCCCTTCATTGGATGCAGGATTACAAGGGCGTCATTCGCGGCGTTGTGAAAGCTCTTAAACCGGGAGGTCGGTTTGTTGGTGAAATGGGATGCGACCGAAACTGCCGCATCATCCGATCTGCAATGGAGAACGTGTTCGCCCAAAACCCTGCTTTCGGCCCCTACAAGAGCCCCTGGATTTTCCCACCACCCGAAACGTATATGCGCGCGCTGAAAGAAGCAGGCTTCTCAGTCACCTATCATACAGAAATCGAACGCAGGACACTGCTGGAAACAGGAATGAAGGGATGGCTGCAACTCTTTACCAGCAGCCTCACAGAGCAGCTGAGCGAGGCAAATAAGAAGCGATTTTACAAAGAGACAATCAAGCATCTCAAACCACTACTTTATTCGAGAACCAAAGGCTGGGAAGCAGACTACGTTTGCATGCGCTTTGCAGCCTACCTCCCTGTGACCTCTACTTAAATTCAAAGATACGGCGGAACACACCCGGCGCAATTGCAGAGACCGGGTTGACCTGGAACTTAGGTTTTTCAAAAGTACCATCCAGCTTATAGGTCACTCCAAACAGCCCTTCATCAGAAGAGCCTCCACCCAAGATGAGACCGATCACTGGCAGTTTCGCAAACAGGTTGTTCAAGGCATAGGCAGGAACAAACGTGCCTGCCATATCCAGCTGACGGTTCTTCAGATTGGCATTCCCGCTAAAAGTCCCGCCAATAATAGCACCGCTCAACGTTCCCTTGGAAACATTCAGAATGTCCCCTCTGCGCGAAAACTGCATGCGCATCTTTTGGAAAGACGCCTCACCAGAATTCACTGCAGCAGAATACACTTCGCTATTTCGCGTTCCGCGAATTTCCTTCGGCTCGATCCCTTTCAGCGCTTTAATCGCAGGATCTTCGGTGATGGAAAAATCATTTACAGTCAGCTGACCAGCCCAGTTGGTATCAGTTGGCATCTGGATATCCAAACGCCCGTTACCACCGCGCATACGCGGGAAAAGGTCCATAAACCGTAAGAACTCACCGGCATTGTTCAGCTTACCTTTTGCAAAGCGATGCTTCCCCTCACCGCCAACAGTGAAATTGAACTGACCACGGCTTGAGGTCGCGCCCGAAACAGCAAGATTAACAGCACTTTGCCCACGAAAGAGCCCATCAATCCGCACGTTCTGAGCCTGTACACCTCTGAAACCGATCAGGCGCCTGAATGTCAGGTCAACCGCAATTACATCTCTTTTGCGCTTTGCCGAAGCAGCTGCATTATCGGCCCCAAACGAATCCAACAGGGCACGGCCATCAAACCGATCCGCATTCATGACGACCTGATACCCACCACCACGGCGTGGACGAATGGTCATCTTGGCTTTGTCATTGGGGCGCAGATTGAACGCGGAGAAGTCAGCAAGCGCCAGCTTTCCATTGCCATCAATTTTTAGATTGCCACGAACTTCAACACCTTCAGACAGGAATGAGAAGTTATGGAGCGTCCTGGCATTACCATTTTTTGTCACACGGAACCTTGCGGTTGCACGTACACCAGACACCTTGCTCCAGCCAACCTCACGAACGTTGATGGCAGCTTTTGAAAGGTCCAGTTCAAACACCTGCGCGCCGCCACTGTCCTCATAGCTGACTTTCACAGAGCCTTTGACATAGCCCTGAAGATCAACACCGTAGTCTGTCAGATCTTTGGCATTGGCAACAAACGTCACGCCCTGACGGTCTTCAGCCCCACTGCCATCGCGGCTGGTGCTCAAATCAATCTCAGACTGGAAGCCATTCAGCTTCCCCTTGCCGGAAATCTGGGTTTGCTTTGTATCCGCCTGAACGATCAGGTTTGCATTTTCGATG
Source organism: Pseudovibrio sp. Ad13 (assembly GCF_001623225.1). Lineage (NCBI taxonomy): Bacteria > Pseudomonadati > Pseudomonadota > Alphaproteobacteria > Hyphomicrobiales > Stappiaceae > Pseudovibrio > Pseudovibrio sp. Ad13. The sequence continues at coordinate 154,343 of NZ_LMCC01000015.1, forward strand.
GTCTGGCCTGAGATTTTCGCTTTACTGCTGAAGTCCTTCAGATCCAGATTGGCGCGCCACTCAACATCCTTAACCTTGAGATTCTTGAGGAGCGGGAACGAGGCTTCAACACGGACTTCACCCATGCCAGAAAGGTCTGCTGGCACGACACTGAAACCCTCTAACGCATTTATAGGTTCAGCGTCAGCTAGCACACCCAAATCATCGGCACGCCCCGTCAGTAGCACAGACAGTTCAGCAGGCAGAGCCCCTGGTGTTGCGATATTCTTGATCGCAAACTGAACCTCTGGCACCTTAACGATGTTCCCGTCTTGCATACGGAAATGACCATTGCTGCCGGAGATCGAAAAATCTTCATTCTCGATCTTGCCGGTCCCGGTGAGATCCCGCACCACAGGCAGAGTTTTGAGTGCTTTGACTGAGCCATCAATCACATCAAAGGACGCCGTAAGGCCGTCTCCCTGCCACGCAGGCGTACTCCGGTCGCCATCAAAGGCTTCCGGCCCAAGCGCCAGATCTAAGGCAATGTTATCAACCCGGCCAGGGCCGAGGTGATCAATCAACCAGTTTCGGGTTTTTGGTGCTGTAACTGTCGGCCAAACCTGCAACACTTCGCCAAAGCTCAGGCTTGGGCTGTAAACGGATAGCGCAAGGGACGGTCCCGGTTTCCCGTAGTAGAACGATCCAGCAACATTAATGTCAGCATCAAGCCCGACAGCACGAGCTCGTTCAATAGAAATCAGGGAGTTCGTCGGATCAAACGTGCCAGATGCATAAGCATCAGGGAACAGCAGCGGCGGCGACTTTACATCAGCAGGCGCCAATACGATCTCTCGGGAACCAAGCGAATAGTTCCACTCAGCGCCTTCAGTTACAGGTGGCTGCACAACCCCACCAAACACAACGCGTGTGTTTTTACGGCGCAGATAAGATCGTCCGATGATAATATCGGGATTATCGCGCTGCAAATTGAGATCCAGGAATGCTTCGTCGACGGTAATAGAATTATCTGGAGCAGTGCGGATGAAGATTGGAGAGGTACGAACATTCATGTCCGCACCAACAAACTCACCAGTCGCCCAAAGTTCAGCATTCGCTTCAACAAACAGACGCGTATTCGCCAGCTTGTCATCACGAGCAAAACTGTGTGTTGGCAACAAATCTCGCAGCGAGGCATCGCGCAGATTGACGGAAATGTTTCTCGCACCAGTTTCTGGTGTAACAGTGCGCTTCAGATCCCATGACCAGTCGCCTTCACGGCCCACGATCTTTGCATTTACTGCAAAGGAGAGATCATCCAGCAGCACGGCATTTGCATCAATACCATCGGCGACAAACTCTTCACCCTGCGCGTTGATCACCAGTCGCCCGTACTCAATAGCAACTTTCTCAAGATGCCAGCGTTTGAGCTCCTCAACAGCAATCACACTAAACTTGTCAATCGCCACCACGCGATTTTGCACCCGTGGCAAAGGCTCCGATCCACTCGCCAGCTTGATCGTTGCAGAAGGCCGTTCCAGCGCGACACTGGTGATTTCCAGATCACCGGTCAGCAGTCCAGACAGATTGATGCCGATTTCGGCTCGTGGGAGCAACACAGTCGCAGCAGTGCGACCTTTGACGCGAATAAGAGAATCTTCCAGGAGAATACGGCTGCCGTTTTCACCAAACAGATCAAACTGCGCACTACCAACGGTGACATTCAGCGCTTTGCTCTCAAACTGTTTGATTGCCCAATCCACGAGATAGGGAACAGAAAACGGGCCACTCATCACCCGGTAACCGCCAAAACCAAACGCTATAAATAGAAAAACGCAAACAACACCCCATATTACGCGTCGCTTAAAACGACGTGTAACAGGAGAGCTCTCAAGCTCTGCTGTATTCCCAACATCAACAGCCAGAATCTTATTCCCTGTTTTAGTGGTACGTTCGATTTTGACCGAATCGTAACCTGCGATAGCATCGCGTGATCACAGGTGCTCTGCAAGATTAATTGCTTATCTACACCATACTCAAAAAAACGGCGTCCCAAGAGACCAAATGGCACCCTAGGAGCAAATAAAGAATGCCTGATACGAAAGATGCGACACCTTCCTTACCGCAGGAAGACATGCTGGCACCGGATTTTACCTTAGCCACAGATTCGCAAGGACAATTCACTCTATCAGAACAAACTGGCCAGTCGGTCGTCGTTTATTTTTATCCAAAAGATGACACACCAGGCTGCACAAAAGAAGCAATTGCCTTTACCGAAAATACGGCTGAGTTTGAAAAACACAATGCAGTTATCATCGGCATTTCGCCCGATACACCACTAAAGCATGACAAGTTTAAGGCGAAATACGGACTTAACGTCACACTTGGGGCAGATATCGAGAAAGAAGTTTGTCAGGCCTACGGGGTTTGGGTGGAAAAAAACATGTACGGAAAGAAGTACATGGGCGTTGAACGCTCCACATTTCTCGTTGATAAAGAAGGCAAGATTGCCAAGATTTGGCGTAAGGTCCGCGTTCCCGGCCACGTCGAAAAGGTCTTGGAAGAATTACAAGGTCTGAGCCAGTAAAGAATGCCAAAACTTCCGGGCAACAATGATGCGGATGCGTTTGCAGGGCAAGCGCATCTCACCCTCCCTAAAAACACCAGCGTAAAGTCTCTTAGAGACGGCGCCCGCCAAATCCTCGAGACACCTGATTTGGACCTAAAAGTCGCGCTTGCATACTACGTTGCAAATCAATGGTTCAAAGGTGCCTTGTCTATTTCCCGTGGGACAGTCGAGAAGCCCATGCCGGATCGCCCTGGTCGCCCGGCAAAACCCGAGCTTCTTCCACCACGAGACATGCCCAAACGTGCGGTTGGAGGGAAAAACGGCAAGGTCGCCCTGCTCCATTCTCTGGCACACATCGAGCTTAATGCCATCGATCTCACCTGGGACCTGGTCGGCCGCTTTACCCATGTGCCCATGCCGCGCTCCTACTATGACGACTTTGTCCGCGTTGGATTGGAAGAGGCAAAACATTTCACGCTCATTCAAGAACGCCTTGCAAAGCTTGGGCACGCCTATGGCGATCTGCCAGCACATGACGGTCTTTGGCAAGCTGCCCAGTCAACCGGCAAGGACCTGATAGCACGTTTGGCAATTATTCCACTCGTGCTCGAAGCCAGAGGCCTCGACATCACCCCATCCATGATCGAGAAGGCCAACGCCACAGGCGATGAAGACACTGCCAGCGTGTTGCATGTGATCTACCACGACGAGAAAGGCCATGTTGCCTATGGAGCAAAATGGTTCCGCTTCATGTGTGACAGGCACCGTGTACGTCCTGAGCCTCATTTTCAACAGCTCGTAAAACAACATTTTAAAGGACCACTGAAGCCCCCGTTTAATGACAGAGCAAGATCTGAAGCAGGTCTCACTCCGGGCTTCTATCGACCGCTCATCAAATTGACCCAATGATACACTGCACTTAGACTTTATTAACCATAACTAACTTTAATTGAATTTAACAAATCATTTCCAGTAGGCAAACTGAGCAAGTGGTCATCCGATGAAGCTTTCCAGGTGCAGTGAGTTTTCTAACAATTACAACCAATTGAAATTGGATGGCCCAATGTGGCTTTCGCGCATCACATCTGAGCTGCGCGTAATTCCTCCGATAGCTTATTGGATTTCCGGTCTTGCAGCAACGGCAGTCGTCTCCGCAGTATTGGCAAGCAGCTTTCAACAGTCTCTCAGCGAGATGCGGCTTAATTCAACATTATCCAGAGAATTGGCGCTCCGTGAAAACTATGAAAGCGAAATTCGGGATCTCAAATTTCAGCTCGGCGAGATGCGCGGACGGCTGGATCAGGACACATCAGGTCTAAATGCTCCTGCTCGCAAACAGCAAGCGCAGCTATTGCGGCAGTTTCAAGAAATTGAAGCACTGGTTACGCTGGCGGAGCAATCAAACCTTGTCCTCTCCGCTATCCCGCCCTCTCCAAAGCGCAAACCTCTTCAAAGAGACGTCAGCGCGACCAACACCCACAAACTATCGTTTGCATCACAAAAAAGCGGTGCGCCATTTGATATTCTGAAAACACTGTCAAGCAAGCAGTCCACCGCGCCACAGCCAGCTGCCCCTCACAAGGACTTCTACGCAAAGCAAGCGCAAGGGCAACTCTTGCTCACCGCTTACACACAAGCGGCTATGGACGACATAAAACGTGCAAACACGCTGCTTAAGAAAGCTGGCGTTGCACAGCCTGTCTTTGTCACCCCAAGTTCATCTGCTGGCGGCATCTATCAGGACATTGGGTCTGCTGATTTAGATAGCAGTATGATTGCTGCGCGCCGGATCATTGAACAACGCATTGAATTGAATACGAAAGTGGATGCTCTGCCATTTGGCAGCCCACTCTCCAGCTTCAACATCTCCAGTGCGTACGGAGCCCGAACAGACCCGTTCCTCGGCAAACCTGCGATCCACACTGGTCTGGATTTCAAAGCACCTCGCGGAACCTCAGTCAAAGCAACCGGCACCGGCATTGTCTCACTCTCACGGTACAACGGCGGCTACGGCCTTTCCGTGGAAATCGTACACGACAACGGCCTAGTTACCCGCTACGCCCACATGCACAAGCTACTCGTCAGCGAAGGCCAGCGCATCAATATGGGCGATATCATCGGGACTGTCGGCAATACGGGTCGCTCAACAGGCCCTCACCTCCACTACGAGGTGCGCCTCAACGGCAAGCCAGTCAACCCAATGCGTTTCATCCGTACCGGCGACAGGCTAGCAGTAATTTTCAAACCAAAAAAACAAACCAAAATCGCACTCAATTTGCCATAAGACCATTCACAACACAAAAGCCCCGGAACAGAGCTCCGGGGCTTTTTTTATTCATTTCAGAAGATAAGGCTTAATCCAGATCTTCAACCGCAGCAGGCGCGTTGCCGAATGCACGGTGAGCCAGTGTTGCTTCCATAAACTTATCCAGATCACCATCCAGAACGTCAGAAGGCGCAGTGCTTTCCACGCCTGTACGCAGATCCTTCACAAGCTGGTACGGCTGCAGAACATAAGAGCGGATCTGATGCCCCCAACCGATATCGGTCTTGGAAGCAGCATCCTTGCTCGCCTGATCTTCACGGCGCTGCAACTCAGCCTCATAAAGACGTGCACGAAGCATGTCCCACGCAGTTGCGCGGTTTTTATGCTGTGAACGCTCACTCTGACACTGCACCACAATACCTGTTGGATTGTGCGTAATACGAACAGCAGAGTCTGTCGTGTTCACGTGCTGACCACCAGCACCAGAGGCACGATAGGTATCAATGCGGCAATCGCTTTCGTTGATCTCGATATTGATGCTGTCATCAATAACCGGATAAACCCAGACGGACGCAAAGGACGTATGGCGACGTGCATTGGAGTCATATGGAGAGATGCGAACAAGACGGTGAACGCCTGCTTCGGTCTTCATCCAGCCGTAAGCATTCTCACCCTTAACAAGCAAAGTTGCAGACTTGATGCCCGCTTCTTCGCCGTCATTGTATTCCATCAGCTCGACCTTATAGCCGTGCTGTTCACCCCAACGGCGATACATGCGCAGAAGCATGCTGGCCCAATCCTGACTTTCAGTACCGCCAGCACCGGAATTGATCTCAATATAAGTATCATTTCCGTCGGCTTCACCAGAAAGCAAGGACTGCAACTGCAGCTTATTGACCTGTTCCAGCATAGCTTTCAAAGCAGCTTCAGCCTCGTCAACAACGGACTGATCATCTTCCATCTCGCCCATCTCAATCAGTTCCTGATTGTCAACGAGATCCTGCTCAAGCTTGCGAACACCGCCAATGCTGTCATCCAGCTGCTGACGTTCACGCATCAGTTTTTGCGCATTCGTCGGGTCATTCCAAAGATTTGGATCTTCAGAAAGCGCATTGAGTTCATCTAGACGGACAAGTGCACTGTCCCAGTCAAAGATGCCTCCTCAGCAGGCTTATGGCCTGCTTGATTTCGTCGACGATGGCCTCCATTTCGGCGCGCATCGGATACCTCACTTTTTTGAAAAACAACTGTGCAGTCAATAACACTGCGTCGGGTGCGAACATAATCGCAGCAAACGATTTCCGCAATCAGTCAGACCACAGAAACTGTGGGCTGGTCATGCAGTTAGCAAGGCCAGCCCATGAAGTTTTTAGTAAAGTCCACCTGTGCCGGACATAACGGCGCGCCCGGCTTCCGGAGACAGATCCTGACGGATACCAATCTCATCCTGGAAGCCAATGACAGAGTAACTGTCTGGTGGCGATGTGCCTGGCTTGAAGGATTCCAGAATTGTACCCGGAGCCCCAGCACCAGCCCGCAGACCAGTACGGCGGTTGATAGATACCAGACGCAATCCGCTTGGAACACGGAACTCCAATGGAGGCGCATCCTTCAGAGCATCTTTCATGAAGGCCGTGAAGATTGGTGCCGCAACCTGACCACCAGTCGCACCGCGGCCCATTTTGCGCGGAGTATCATATCCAACAAACACACCCACGGTCAGTTCTGGTGTAAAGCCAACGAACCATGCATCACGCTCATCATTGGTGGTACCAGTTTTACCAGCAACAGGACGGCCAACAGCTTTAACACTTGTCGCCGTACCGCGCTTGACCACGCCTTCCATCATGGACGTGATCTGATAGGCGGTCATAGGATCAAGCACCTGCTCACGAGTATCAATAAGCTCAGGCTCTCCCTGATTGCTCCAATACTCCTCGGAGCAGTCTGTGCAAACAAGCTGATCGTTCTGATAGATAGTCTCACCATAACGGTTCTGGATACGGTCAATCAGAGTAGGCTGCACTCGGCGCCCGCCATTGGCCATCATGGAATAAGCTGCTGTCATGCGCATCACGGTGGTTTCACCCGCACCAAGAGACATAGAGAGCACCGGCATCATATTGTCATCAATGCCGAAACTGCGTGCATATTCAGCAACTAGATCCATGCCCATGTCCTGAGCAAGTCGAACAGTCATCACGTTACGGGAAAGTTCAATACCAGTACGCAGAGTAGACGGACCGTAGAACTTGCCACCATAGTTCTGTGGCTTCCACGGGTCCTGCCCTGGTCCTTGCTCAATCTCAACAGGCGCATCGAGCACCACTGAAGACGGCGTATAGCCATTATCCAGCGCAGCCGCATAAACGAACGGTTTGAACACAGAGCCCGGCTGACGCCAAGCCTGCGTCGCACGGTTAAACTGGCTTTCGGCGTAACTAAAGCCACCAACCAGCGCGACAACACGGCCAGTATTCGGGTCCATGGCAACAATGGCACCCGAAACCTCAGGCACCTGCCGCAGCACATACTTGCCACTCACCTGACGCTGCACGTAAATCACATCACCCGGGCTTAATACTTCCTGCACATTGCGAGGAGCACGACCGTTGACGCGAGCCCATTTCATATCACTCAGGGAGAGATCTGCACGGACACGCTCAGTAGAAAGTTTCCGGTTTGCCATGCGCTTTGGACGAAGACCTACAACGGCCTTCTGATTACTCACAGACAGAACCACCGCACTCGTCCACTCAGGGACATCGTTCAGCGTCTGAACTTTAGCTAGAGCCGCGCCCCAGTCGCTGGAGGTGATTTCAATCGTACTGATCGGACCGCGCCATTTACCGCGCTTATGGTCGAAGTCAACCAGGCCGTCACGCAGTGCCTTACGCGCCTTCAGCTGCATGTCAGGATCAAGGGATGTACGAACGGATAGACCATCCTCATAAAGCTTCTCTTCACCGTACTGACCGGCCAACTGGCGTCGCACAGCCTCAGAGAAATACTCAGAGCCTTTCACGAGGTTACCAGTTGGACGCAGCTTAACATCAAGAGGCTTGGCCTTAGCTTCAATACCTTCCTGAACTGTTACGTAGCCGTTCTCAACCATACGGTCGATAACCCAGTTCCGGCGTTCAATCGCACGGTCCCGGTAGCGGTAAGGATGATAGTTGGACGGGCCTTTAGGAACCGCAGCGAGATATGCAATCTCTTCAAGCTCAAGCTCGTGAACAGATTTATCAAAAAGGATCAGGGAAGCAGCGCCAACACCGTATGCGCCAACACCGAGATAAATCTCATTCAGATAAAGCTCAAGGATCTCTTCTTTCGTAAACGCTTGCTCAATACGCAAAGCAAGAAGCGCTTCTTTGATCTTGCGCTCATACTTCTGCTCACCGGTCAAAAGGAAGTTCTTTGCAACCTGCTGAGTAATCGTGGACGCTCCAACAAGGCGGCGCCCAGACCCACTGTTACGAACGTTTGTGATCACCGCACGGCCAATGCCCCACGGGTCGATCCCGATGTGTTCATAAAAGTTCTTATCTTCAGCAGACAAGAAAGCTTGCTTCACACGGTCCGGAATAGCCTGAATCGGAATAAACAAACGCCGTTCACGCGCGAACTCATACATAAGATGACCATCAGCAGCATGCACACGTGTCATGACTGGCGGCTCATAATCCTTCAGCGCGGTGTAGTCCGGTAGATCCTTGGTTATGTCATTGAGATAAATCCACAATCCGGCAGCTGCAATCAGCCCCAGAACAACTGAAATCCCAAAGAGATATCCAATGAACTTTAAAAATAATCTCATATTCGGGCTCGTTTGCTTTCCCGCTAAGAATGTTCGTGTCGTGAAGCCAGCATTCCAGAGCCAGTTTCAAACGCCGTTCCTGATGCATTTCCCGTTAAGGGTCAAGAGGTCTCGCCCTGAATGAATGCAGCAGAATCGAATCCAGACTTCACTGTTACAGTTTGGCACCCAATCGCTTTTCATTATGGCAAAGCTGAGGCAGGAACTTAGTCTTTATCCCACTGCAGCAGCGACATATACGCACCCGAAAAACAATCACACCAAACAGCTATTGCTGCGCAATTCTAGCCCGAAAGAAACCGTTCGTCGCTTGAACAATCGCATCCGACACGCGTTCCCGCCACTCATCAGAACCTAACATTTTCTCATCCAGATTATTGGAAAGAAATCCAAGTTCAATCAAAACAGACGGAACATCGTGGCTTTTCAGCACTTGAAACCCCGCAGAACGAAGAGGATTTTTAATAACTGTTGTGGCGCTTTTAAGTTCTTCAACCACCAACCGTGCAAAATGAATTGAAAAATTCTTGGTTTCACGACGGGTGAGTTCAACCAAAATATCTGTAACCTCTTCAGGTTCATCAGAAAAATCGACCCCGCCAATCACATCCGAATAGTTTTCACGGCGCGCCAGCGCAGCCGCCATCCGGTCAGACGCCCGCTCTGAAAGAGTGTAGATTGAGGCCCCACGCGTCGTCTCTGCCCCATTTGTGATCGAATCCGCATGAATGGAGATGAACAGATCAGCCCCTTTCCCACGCGCCAGCTTGGTCCGGTTCCCCAAAGAGATGAATTTATCATCATCACGGGTTAGATAGACCTGATAGTAGCCAAGTTTATCCAGTTTCTCTTTCAAAAACCGACCAAAATTCAGAACGATCGCCTTTTCAAGCGTGCCATTACTGCCAACCGCACCAGAATCAACACCGCCGTGTCCCGGATCGATAATGATCACGGGCAGATCGTTTTCAGTCGCTGCAGCTGGCTCTTGAGTGTCTTGCTTTGGAACAGACGCCGTCGCCCCTACTGGCTGCGCATGAGAGGTGGCCTGACCAACCGCAGCTTCAAACTCATCAGGAGAAGATTCGGTCAGATCAATAACCAGCCGTGTTGGTTGATCTTGTACGCCAGGCAGCAAAAAGGTTTTATCCAGAGCGACTGGAGAATTGAGATCAAGAACTACCCTGGAACGCCCTTTGGAGATGGAGCCATACCGCCAGGACCGAACCAGCCCCCGCCCTTTTGGCACGAAATCTCTTGGAAACTGGAAGGTGACAGACGGCAGATCAATCACCAACCGATAAGGGTGAGACAAGAATGAAAGGTTATATCCAACCTCACCATCCATATCCAGAATGAAGCGCGTCCGTGCCAGATCTCCGGCAACACGTGCATCAGAAACGACCGAAACCGCGTTTTGCGCCGATACAGCATTACTCATGGCAACAGTTGCAATGAGAGAAAACGCGACACAATAAAAGCTGAGAGCACAGAACCTGAATGCATGACTGATGCGGCTCACCTTTTCACTCCCCTATAGAAACACTGGCAATTTAGTTTAAATCAAGTTGAACGATTAAAACACGATTAAGCGAAAGTCACCCCGCCAAACCTATCATTAAGCATTGATTAACAACTGCAGCTTTCGTAGCAAGACATCGCCAGATCGATTTTCCCAAGCTTGCCAAGCGTCTCGAGGGATCGTAAAAGGTTTACTAGGACTTCGATTTGGAATTGTTCCGTAAAGTTGTGAGCCATATTTTTTGAAGCTGATATCCTGAGATTTTCGCAGTTTTCAAACTGATCGAAATGTTTCAAAAAGCCCATATGAGCCATTTGTGCCGTTTCCGGTTTGTTGATGAGGATGCGGTATAAACCAACTGGAAGAGCAGTCTGCTCGAGAGCCAAGACAGAGTTTTGCCGTGACATTTTCGGTCATGGCGGGTTGTGAACAGATTTTCTGTCGCTTTGGATAAGTGCTTTATCCCCGAATTTTCGGAGAGATACGGCAGCTAGGCGCAGGAACAGACGTTTACAGATTGGAAGCCTGAAGAAGCGCTTCCATTTCAAGCATACCGCCTTATGGGCGGTCAAAAGAGATCATTAAGGGCGAACGGTTTGTCAAAGCTACGCGCAAATACAAATGAACATGAGTTAAGAAGCAGTGCGCCGACGTGTCAGTCGGTCCCTTCTTGCCGTGATCATGCGCGCCGCCGTCTCTCCTTTTCTACTAGCAACTTACATAACAAGTTGACCGACCTGACGATGTACAAATCTCAGCGCCACTCGCGCCGTCTTCAGTGTTTGGTCCTAAGGAACTCACTTCATGGCAAACAAGATGCTGATAGATGCGACCCACCCGGAGGAGACCCGGGTTACGGTCGTGCGCGGGAATCGGGTTGAGGAATTTGACTTTGAAGCCGCAAACAGAAAGCAGCTTCGCGGAAATATCTACCTAGCTAAAGTCACACGAGTAGAGCCATCACTTCAGGCCGCTTTTGTTGAATATGGTGGCAACAGACACGGGTTCCTCGCCTTCAGCGAAATCCATCCGGATTATTATCAGCTCCCGAAAGAAGACCGGGAGGCTCTTGAAGCTCAGCTTGCAGCCGAAGCAGCTGCAAACCAGCGTGAACGTGCCCGCAGAGAAAAAGAAGAAGCAAAGCGTGAAGCCGAAATTCAAAAGGTTGCTGCAACGAAAGCCGCAGAAGCTTCTGAAGATGTTGTTGCTGAGCTGATCGAAGCTGAAACCAGTGCTCTGGAAGCAGAACACGAGGCCGAAGCTCTTGCCAGCATGGATGCTCCTTTCCAGGATGACAGCATCGAGGATATCGAGGCAGAAGCTGCGGAAGAAGACGAAGCTGGCAATTCTACAGCGCAAAAAGCAAGCGCTGGTGATGCAACGGCTGCCAAGCCTTCTTCAAAAGAGCCTGTAGCTGAGGCTGATACTGCTGAAGACACAGAAGCTTCCAACAAAGCCGCATCAGAAGACGCGACTGAGGAAACTGTAGAAGAGACATCTGAAGCTGAAGAGCAGGATGATAGCGAAGAGGAAGCGGAAGAAGAAGTTACCGCACGCCCTCGCCGTCTGCGCGACAACTATAAGATTCAGGAAGTCATCAAACGCCGTCAGCTGCTGCTGGTACAGGTCGTGAAGGAAGAGCGCGGAAATAAAGGCGCTGCTCTGACAACATATCTGTCCCTCGCTGGCCGTTACTCTGTTTTGATGCCAAACACCGACCGTGGTGGCGGGATTTCCCGCAAGATCACGAAGCCAACAGACCGCAAGCGCCTGAAGCAGGTTGCTGGTGATTTGGATGTGCCGAACGGCATGGGTGTTATCCTGCGCACAGCAGGCGCCAGCAGAACCAAAGCAGAAATCAAGCGTGACTTCGAATACCTCCTGCGTCTTTGGGAAAATGTCCGCGAACTGACCCTTGATTCAGCAGCCCCTACCCTCGTTTACGAGGAAGGCAGCCTGATCAAGCGCTCTATTCGCGACCTGTACAACAAAGACATTGATCAGGTTATGGTTTCTGGCGAAGAAGGCTACCGTGAAGCGAAAGACTTCATGCGCATGCTGATGCCAAGCCATTCCAAGAATGTTCAGCCTTATCGCGATGCAACGCCAATCTTCACCCGTTTCGGTGTAGAAGCCCAGCTCGACGCAATGTTCTCACCACAGGTGACGCTGAAGTCCGGTGGCTACATTGTCATCAACCAGACAGAAGCTCTTGTTGCGATTGATGTGAACTCCGGGAAAGCAACCCGCGAACAGAACATTGAAGACACAGCTCAGGCAACCAACCTGGAAGCCGCAGAAGAAATTGCGCGTCAACTTCGCCTGCGCGACCTCGCCGGTCTTGTGGTTATCGATTTCATCGACATGGAAGAGAACCGCAACAACCGCGCTGTTGAACGTCGCCTGAAAGAATGCCTGAAGTCTGACCGTGCCCGCATTCAGGTTGGCCGCATCTCACATTTCGGCTTGCTCGAAATGTCACGTCAGCGCATCCGCACCGGCGTACTCGAAAGCTCATCAGTTGTTTGCCCGCACTGCCATGGTTCTGGCATCGTGCGCTCAGTAGAATCTGTTGCTCTGCATATCCTCCGCTCCCTGGAAGATCAGCTGCTGCGTGGCTCTACTCACAACTTGAATCTGAGCACGCCAAATGAAGTGGCGATGTACATTCTCAACCAGAAGCGCCATCACTTGATGGATCTGGAGCGTCGCTTCGGTCTGGAAATCTCTATTCTCGGAGACGACACCGTTACCGAGCAGCACTTCACTCTGGAGCGCGGCGAGCTTGCAACACCAAGCGAGCGTACGCAGCCTCTGCCAGCTACAGTTCAGCCCGACACCATCTTCCCCGTTGAGGAGGAAGAAGAAGAAGAAATTGTTGAAGAGACTGTAGAGGAAGAGAAGCAAGAAGCAGCTGATGAGGACGGCAATGATCGTCGTCGTCGCCGTCGTCGTCGCCGTCGTCGCACTGGCAACGAGAAAGACGAAGCTGAGCAGCAGGAGACAACATCTGCGAGCGCTGAAGAGCCGTCCGCTCAAGAAGACGCATCCTCTGAAGAAAAGTCAGCTGACGTGGACTCTACTGAGCTAACAGACGAAGAAGAAGATCGCCGCCGCAAGCGTCGCCGTGGTCGCCGTGGTGGCCGCCGCTCTCGTCGCAGAAGCGCATCTGAAGAAAACGGCGAGAACGGTGAAAGCTCCGAGGAAGCAGAAAGCTCTGCGGACAGCGTTGAAGAGATCATCGCAGAAGCAAAATCTGAGACCGCAGATGAGGCAGTAGCTGCAGAAGACACTGCTACTCCTGCAGAGCCGGTAACAGAGGCTGTAGCTGAAGAAGAGCCGAAGAAAGAAACCCGCAAGCCTCGCCGTCGTCGCAGAGTAAAACCTGCACCTGAGGAAACAGCTGAAAAGGAAGCTTCTACAGAAGCAACCGAAGCCCCTGCCCCTCAGGTAGAAGAAACTTCAGACGTCGCAGTGAAAGAAGCTCCAGCAGAAGTGGCAATACAAGCAGAGCAACCTGCAGAAGCTCCGGCAGAACCAGTGAGCAAGTCTGCAGAACCGGTGGTTGAGCAGCCTAAAGAAGAAAAGCCTGCGGAAGTCGCTAAGGTTGAAGTGAAGGAAGAAGCTCCGGCTGTCGAGGCCCCTAAAGCTGTAGAAGCAGAAGTTGAGGCCGAAGCACCAGCGAAACCGAAAGCGCCAACCAAACCGGTTGTGACATCGCATAAGGTTGTTGAAGGGGAAACCGTTGCCGTTGAAGGCGATGATGACTCGCCGCGCCGCACTGGTTGGTGGCAGCGCCGCTCTTTCTTCTAAGAAGAAACAAGTTCAAAAAAAGCCCGCTCAACTGAGCGGGCTTTTTTATTGCCTGTTACTTGAGCCAGTTTTCCAACCGCTCTACCGCAAGCTTGATATCAGGTTCCTTCCCCGCAAAGGAAAAGCGCATGAATTGATTCCCGCGCGTCAGATCGAAATCTACGCCGGGCGTCGCTGCAATATGTGTCTCTGCCAACATCTTCTGACAGAACTCCATGGAATCGTTGGTGAGCTTTGAAACACCGGCATACACATAGAACGCACCGTCAACCGGCAGCACATCAAAACCAAGCTGAGGAAGATGATCAAGCAGCACCTGCCTGTTGGCAGCATACCCAGCCTTGATCTTCTCATAATCCTCCGTCGCATCAAAAGCAGCAGCTGCAGTCACCTGCGCCAACTCTGGGGGCGAAATGTAAAGGCTCTGCGCAATCCGCTCAATCGGACGTACAAGCACTTCAGGCAACACCATCCAGCCAATACGCCAACCTGTCATGCAATAGTATTTGGAAAAGCTATTGACGATGATCGCCTTGTCCGTAAAGCGGAGCGCCGTCTCCTCCTCCATATCATAGGCAAGCCCATGGTAAATCTCATCGGAGATGAACCACAGATCCATCGCCTCACAAGCTTCAACCAGCGCCTTGAGAGCATCAGGAGACATCATGGTCCCGGTTGGATTTGCCGGACTGGCCACAAGCACGCCCTTTAGCGGCTTCTCCTTATGCACAGCCTCAAGAATCTCAGGGGTAAGCGACCAGCGCGTTTCCGGGCCGACCTCAATCTCCACACACTCCAGCCCTAACACCTCAATAATATTGCGGTAGGCCGGATAGCCCGGAGATGTAATCGCAATGCGGTCCCCTCTGTCAAACCCGGCAAGAAACGCAAGGTTAAAACCGGCAGAAGAACCCGTAGTTGCAAAAATGCGAGATTCTGGAACCTCTAATCCGAAGGTTTGCTTATAGTAGCGAGCAATGCTCTTCTTCAGCAACGGAATGCCTTGCGCTTCCGTGTATCCCAATCGGCCAGAAGACAGGTGGTCATGCGCAACCTTCAAAACCGAGTCAGGAACAGGCGCTCCCGGCTGCCCCACTTCCATGTGCAGCACATGTTCTCCGCTTTGCTCAAGGCGGTTGGCAGCATTCAGCACTTCCATAGCTTGAAAAGGCAGGACTTCACTACGTTTTGATCCCATTAATACTGACAAATGCATTCCCTCTTATTTCTTCTTCTCAGAGCCTGTGCTTTAATTTTTCGGGCTACCTAGCAATTTTGCCTAATAACTGCCTATCTTGGGTGGTTAAGGCTTATTTGAAAGTCTATGTAGTACTTTAAGTGCGAACCGCTCTGCGCCTGCCAAGCCAATTAAGGGGACTTGACGTGCAATTTAAGAACAATGCATTGAAACGTGTGATTGAACCAGTCAAATCACAAGCAACAAAGTTTGCGCGCAAAATTCTTATAACAGCAACCGCACTTTCACTGGTTGTACCTAATGTGGCAATCACCACAGCTCAAGCTCAACAAAAGAAGGGGCTCCCCCTCGTTCGCGATGCAGAAACTGAAGATTTGCTGCGCGAATACGCCAAACCGATCTTCCGGGCAGCTGGACTTCCTGCCAATCAGGTTGAGATCATTTTGGTCAACGACAAGAGCTTTAACGCCTTTGTTCCAGACAGCCGAAGGATGTTTATCAACCTCGGCGTCATTATGGATGCCAAGACGCCAAGCGAAGTGATCGGCGTGATCGCACACGAGACCGGCCATATTGCTGGCAACCATCTGGTTCGCATGCGCCAGGCAGCTTCAAACGCACAGATCATGTCAGTTATCGGCATGATCCTGGGTGCAGGCGCTATGGCAGCAGGTGCAACCACGGGCAACAGCTCTATAGCCCGCGGTGGTGCAGCAGCCGTCTCCGGCGGCGGAGCGCTCGCCCAACGAAGTTTCTTGTCCTATCGCAGATCTGAAGAATCGTCAGCTGACCAAGCAGCCCTGCGCTACCTCGATCGCATCGGCGTTTCTGCCAAGGGCATGCTCACAACATTTGAACGCATGGCGGATCAAGCTCTGTTTTCAGCGCAGTATGTAGATCCATACGCGCTCAGCCACCCCATGCCTCGCGCCCGTTTCAACGCCCTTCAAAACAGGGCTCAAAAGGCGAAGCACTTTAACAAGAAAGACCCTGAGCGCCTTCAGCTGAAACATGACATGGTAAAAGCCAAACTGCTGGCATTCACCAGTCACAGAAACTCAGTTTATCGTGCCTATCCGGAAAGAGACAAAAGTCTCCCTGCGCAGTATGCCCGTGCCATTGCCAGCATGAGGTCCGACAAAGCGTCAAAAGCTGTCAGAAAAATTGACGCCTTGATCTCAAAAGCGCCGGAATATCCGTATTTTTATGAAATCAAAGGACAGGCGCTGCTCGAAGGCGGCAAGCCGAAAGCCGCAATTGCGCCATTCCGTAAGGCGCTGGCGCTTTATCCTGGCAATCCGCATTTTGAAATCTGGCTGGGCTTCGCAATGGTCGCATCCGATGACAAGCGGTATCTGAAAGAAGCAAAGAGCATTTTGACCAGAGCTCTGCGAAAAGACAGATATTCCATGAACGGCTATGCCCAGCTTGCAATCGCGAATGCCCGTCTGGGCGATATCGCTGGAGCAGATCTGGCAACCGCTCAAAGCCATATGACCCGCGGCGATGTTCGCAGCGCACAGCGCTACGCAAAACGCGCTCAGAAAAAATTGAAAGTCGGCTCACCCGCCTGGCAACAAGCTGACGATATACTGTCAGTCAAAGTGCCTCAGCTCAGACGCCGCTAACAAATTAGACTGATAAAAATCAAGCACCCGAACAGGGTTACAGGAGACGTCATGAACAAACTCATTCGCAGAGCTGCGATCACATGTGCAGCAACGTTCGCCCTGCTGCCAGCAACTTTTTCTGCACAAGCAGAAACAGTGAACCGCGCTGAAGTCGAAACAATCATCAAGGAATACCTTGTCGCAAATCCGGAAATCGTGCTGGAAGCGCTTCAGGAACTTGATAAGCGCCGCCTCGCAGAAGAAGAAAGCGCACGCAAAGGCGCTATCTCCAGCCTCTCTGATGAGATCTACAACAGCGACTACCAGATTGTCCTCGGTAACCCAGACGGCGACGTCACGCTCGTAGAGCTGTTTGACTACAACTGCGGTTACTGTAAGCGCGCACTGTCTGACCTTGTTCGCCTCGTAGACGAAGACAAGAACCTCCGCGTTGTCTTGAAAGAATTCCCTGTACTGGGCAAAGCATCTCAGGAAGCTGCACGCGTTGCGATCGCAGTTGCTGAAGTCGCACCAGAAAAATACGAGGACTTCCACCTCGCACTTCTGGGCCAGCCTGGCCGCGCAAACCTCGCCAGCAGCCTGAAAGTTGCGAAAGATCTCGGGATCTCTGATGCAGATCTGGAAAAATCAATGAAGTCCAACCGCGCCGCTGAAACCTTCCAGGAAGTATTCACTATTGCTGAACAGCTCGGCATCACCGGAACCCCTTCCTACATTTTGGGTGAAGAAGTGATTGTTGGAGCCGTCGGCTACGACACTTTGAAGGAAAAAATTGCAGCTGAACGCGAGTAGATTGGTCCCAATCGCGCATATCAACGCATTTTCGCAGCTTTATCCTTAAGAACTCAACTCAGAGCGGACAAAGGTCTTTTCCTTGGTCCGCTCTGACCATATAAGAGGGCCAGTTATGTTTATTTGCCTGGCTACGCTTTACCAATACGTCAAGTAAACCTAGCGTATTACACAGAGTTTTTGAGAACAGATTGGTTGCGTAGGCGCAACTACATTTGTGTACTTCTGAGTAAATCAAAGCGTTATGTGCCTTTCTGCGCTAATAAACATGATATTGCCTTATGCTCAGCCTAGGCACTCCGGATGCATACTTTTTAAAAGACAGCATCTCGCAAATAGAGAATTAATGGCTATCTAAGCAGTTAATAACCAACTGCTTGCGTAGTTCATTCAGTCAGAAAGTCCGCATTTGCTCTGAGCAATTGGATTTTCACAGATTATTAAAGGCCATCCTTGCTGCACAGTCGCTTTGGGGGCCAAACCGAAGGCTCCTGGCATTAGTCAGGGCATTTCGAACTGGACGATGAAAACGATGACGAAAGAAACTAAGTTTGATCAGGAAATGATCCGCCAGCTTGCAAATGTGCTGGACGAAACCAACCTGACCGAAATCGAAGTGGAACAAAAAGATCTCCGCGTTCGTGTCGCTCGTCAGCTGACAGTGGGTGCAGTGGCACCAGTAGCAGCACCTGCTCCTGTCGCTGCGCCGGCACCAGCAGCGGCTGCACCTGTAGAGATTGCAGTTTCTGCAGATGCTGCAAATCATCCGGGCGCAGTAACTTCTCCAATGGTTGGCACAGCCTATCTGGCACCAGAGCCAGGCGCGTCAGTCTTTATTGAAGTAGGCAAGTCCATCAAGAAGGGCGACACCATTCTGATCATTGAAGCGATGAAGACCATGAATCAGATCCCTTCACCAAAGTCAGGCACTGTGACTGCAATTCTGGTTGAAGATAGTCAGCCAGTTGAATTCGGCGAACCACTTATCATCATCGAATAACAGGCGAAGTCTCTATGTTCTCAAAGATCCTCATCGCAAACCGCGGCGAGATCGCACTCCGCATCCTTCGGGCATGTAAAGAGCTTGGCATTCGCACTGTTGCGGTCCACTCTACTGCTGACGAAGATGCGATGCATGTGCGCCTTGCTGACGAAAGTGTTTGTATTGGTCCGCCGGTAGCACGCGACAGCTACCTCAACATCCCGCAGATTCTGGCAGCCTGTGAAATCACTGGCGCCGACGCTGTGCATCCCGGTTATGGTTTCCTGTCCGAGAATGCACGCTTTGCGGAAATTCTTGAGGCACACGGCATCACCTTTATCGGCCCTACCTCAGAGCACATCCGTGTGATGGGCGATAAAATTCAGGCGAAAACCACGGCAAAAGAACTGGGCATTCCAGTTGTGCCGGGTTCTGATGGTGGCATCACTCCTGAAGACGACGTCCATGCAATCGCTAAGGAAATCGGTTACCCGGTTCTCGTAAAAGCGGCAGCAGGCGGCGGTGGCCGCGGCATGAAGGTCGCCCTGACAGCTGAAGATCTGGATACTGCGATCTCAACCGCACGCTCCGAATCCAAAGCAGCCTTTGGCGATGATGCTCTGTACATGGAAAAGTACCTCGGCAAACCACGCCACATTGAGGTGCAGGTACTGGGTGATGGTCAGGGCAATGCAATCCACCTTGGTGAGCGCGACTGTTCTTTGCAGCGCCGCCACCAGAAGGTATTCGAAGAGTGCCCATCCCCTGCGCTCAATGAAGAGCAACGGATGGAAATCGGCGAAGTTTGTGCAGACGCTATGCGTAAGCTCAAGTATCGCGGTGCAGGTACAATCGAATTCCTCTATGAAAACGGTGAGTTCTACTTCATTGAAATGAACACCCGTTTGCAGGTGGAACATCCTGTAACCGAGATGGTAACCGGCATTGATCTTGTGATCGAACAGATCCGCATCGCTGGTGGTTCTACTCTGTCAATCAATCAGGAAGAAGTTCGCTTCTCTGGTCATGCGATTGAGTGCCGTATCAACGCAGAGCATCCTCTGACCTTCGCACCATCTCCGGGCACAATCACCTATTACCACCCACCGGGCGGTCTGGGTGTGCGCGTAGATTCAGGCGTTTATCAGGGCTACAAAATTCCTCCACATTATGACAGCCTGATCGGTAAGTTGATCGTTCATGGCCGGACCCGTGTGGAATGTATGATGCGCCTGCGTCGTGCTCTGAGCGAGTTTGTGGTTGATGGCATCAACACAACTGTTCCGCTCTTCACAGAGCTTCTGGACAATCAGGATATCGCCAACGGCGCCTATGATATCCATTGGCTTGAGAAGTTCCTGGAAGCGCACATCGCAGCACAGAACTCCGAAGAAAACTGAGGAGATTTAGGGAGGTCAAAAGCAGGCCAGCATGGAATTTAAGATTACCCCACAAATTCTGCTTAAAGCATACGCTTGTGGCATCTTTCCAATGGCTGAGACTGCTGACTCTCCTGATCTTTTCTGGATTGATCCCGAGCGGCGAGGTATCTTGCCGCTCGATTCATTTCACATCCCCAAACGGCTCGCCAGAACCGTCCGCTCCGACAAGTTTGTCGTTCGAGCCTCCCGTGATTTCAAAGCAGTAATCTCTCACTGCGCGACAACCTCCTCAGAGCGCAAAGAGACATGGATCAACACTGAGATCCGCAAGCTCTACACTGCACTTTTTGCCATGGGGTATTGCCACACAATCGAGGTCTATAACGCCGCTGACGAGCTCGTTGGCGGCCTTTACGGTGTATCACTAGGCGGTGCCTTCTTTGGGGAGAGCATGTTCTCACTGGAGCGGGATGCCTCCAAGGTTGCCCTTGTGCATCTGTATGGCCGTCTGCTCTATGGAGGCTACAGGTTACTGGACGCTCAGTTCGTAACAGAACATCTGGAACAGTTCGGGGCGACAGAAGTTCCCAAAGAGCAGTATGGCAAGCTGCTGGAAAATGCGCTGATGGTACTCGGAGATTTTCACGCACTACCGCAGGAGAGCTCTGGCAAATTAGTGTTGCAGATCATCGAGGATATGCGCCCTGCTCCACCTAAAAACAAAAACGGCCTCATCTGAGAGGCCGCATCATTTACCGCAGTGTTGCAACAACCTTCGGTCGTGGCACCGGAATTTCCCCTGAAGAAACAAAGTCCTTACCAGCAAGATCATCCTCTTCGGAAACAAGATCAACAGCTGGACCAGCGTATCCTTCTGGTGGCGGCACGGAAGTTGTCTTCTTACAGTTGATCAGCCAGATGTCATAGACACTGTGCTCAACAGCGTGCACCCCAGGGTTACTTGCAAACATCCAGCCACTGAAAATCCGGCGAACTTTACTGTCAAGCGTAAGCTCGTCAACCTCAATAAACGCAGTGGTTTGAGAGGCTTCTGTCCGAGGCCGGGAATTACAAACGCGCGGCGTCACCTGAAGCGCACCAAACTGAACTGTCTCATCAATATAGACATCAAACGTGGTAATGCGGCCGGTGATCTTATCCAGCCCTTTGAACACTGCAACCGGGTTTTTAATTGGTGTCTGAGCTTGTGCAGGCAATGCAAATGCTGCCCCACCGATCAACGCAGCAAGTGCGCAGGATGCAGCGCGCCCAAGATATTTACGCATTGTAAAACCCATAAAACTTTCCAGCAGCTAGTGATTCAAACGCCCAAGCTGTAAAGGGCTTAGCACTGGAATGCTACGGGGAAAAGGCCAGAACGAGGCAAACACGCGGCAATCGCTGAGGAATCTCAGCTAACCCACAGGCGTTGCGCGAAAGCCACGATAACCCACCGGCAAATTTTACTTAAATAACAAGGCTTGGATTGTCCAAATGGTCTTGAGTGGCTGGTTTCATAGAGCAGGAAGCAGGCAACAACCGAGACCTCAATGCAACCAGAGCAACAGCCCTCGATAACCCAGCAACAACAGACCTACCGGGCCTCCAATGTGCTTTGCGTTGGTTTGCGTTATTTGTGCGTTACACGTGTTTTTTCTGCGTTTTTTTGCGTTCTTTTGTTTCTGGCACTCCCGAGCGAGGCTCCCGCCCAGTCTCTCTACCAGAAGTACATCAAACAGCAGCAAAAGGAGATCCTGAAAGCTCCCTCAGAAAAGCCAGAGATGCCATCTGACGAAAACGGCATGCCTGAGACACTGCGCATGCCGGCAATGCCTTTGATGGAGTTTCGCGCAAAAGACATCATCGGCATGTTCCCTCTCGCACCTGCCGACACCAGCTCCCCAAGAGCGACACTGGACAGCTTTCTCGACATCATGGAGGAGACCAACCACCTCATTCAGGAAGCTTACGAAGAAAACACAGGTATGGGTGCGTTCTCCATGGAAACGCTCGGCATGAGCAAAAACCATGAGCACATTCAGAACCAGATCCATCTCGCCGAGATTCTTCTGGAGCGTGCCAGAGGCTGCTTTGATCTTTCCGGCCTCCCCAGCGCAACACGTCAACAAACATCATTGGAACTGGTCCTGCAGCTCAAAGAGATTCTGGACCGCATCCCGCTTCCCCCCTTTCCGGATATCCCCGGAACCGCAGCGGGCACCTACGACTTCAATCAGGCCGATTTGGAAAGCTCCTGGACGATCCCATTCACCCAAATCGTTATCACCAGGATGACGGAGGGACCGCAGCAAGGAGACTATGTCTTCTCAGCAGAAACAGTGGACCGGATTCCGGAGTTTTATGAGGAAGTCAAAGCGCTCCCGTCCCGCTCCTCCATTCCGCAAGACCTTTACCACTTTTTCGCCAGCAGTCCCGGGCACCTGCTTCCACCAGCCTGGTTCTCGTTGATTGAAAGCCAACCTCCATGGCTACTGGAACTGTATTATGGACAGGCCGTCTGGCAGTGGTTCGCACTGATCCTGATCACAGCAATCGCCGCAGTCATTCTTTTCTTCTTCGTCACCACCATGCGGCGCTTACCAGATCGCAAGAAGCCGGTTCGGCGGCAAGTGCTCAGCATCATCACTTCTGGCGTTATTGTCGGCTCGCTCATCTTTCTGCGTTATTTGGCTGACTATCAAATCAATATCGGTGGCCCGGTTCTGCAAGTCTATGACCTGACCATCGAAACGCTCGTCTGGATTGGCGGCGCAGTCATCATATACAAGGTCCTCCGCCTTCTGAGCGAGCTGGTGTTGCTCAAGAACCGCGGCGTTGCCTCCATCGACCGCAGCATCATCCGCACAGCAACGCAGTTCTTCGCCATCCTGTGCGCTCTCATTTTGCTCACGTACGGCGCGACCCGCCTGAACATCCCGCTCTACGGCATCATCGCAGGTATCAGTGTCGGCGGTCTCGCCATCGCCCTGGCCGCTCAGCCCACGCTCGAAAACCTTCTCGGCGGCCTGATCCTCTATGCAGACGGCATTGTCCGTGTCGGAGATTATTGCGAGTTCAACAAGGTCCGCGGTCACGTGACATCCATCGGCATGCGCTCAACTCGGATCAGAACCAAAGACAGAACGCTGGTAACCATCCCTAATGCAGACCTTGCAAAAATGAACTTCCTGAACTTCACATTAAAAGATCATTTTCGTGTCGTTCAACACTTCTCATTAGAGTTCGATACAACTGCAGAACAACTAGAGGCCGTCATCTCCAAAATAAAGCAAATGCTAGCCGAACACCCACTCTCTCTGCCAGACGCTTCAAAAGTTTTGCTGGAAGAAATAGACGAAAACGGCTTCTTAATTCTCGTCGAAAATGGTGTCAAAGCATCAAGCCGGGATGAATACCTCGCTATTCAGGAGGATATTCTTATCTGCATACTCAAGCTTGTTTCAGACGAAAACATAAAGGTCGCCCATCCTTTCATCAGTAATTATGGCGATGTTAGAGATACACCCAAAACCACAAAAGGCCCGATTGCAAAAGCAAAGTCTCGGAAAAAAAAGAAAAACCAAATATGAAACCGTAACATACATCTACAGAGCATATTTGAGCGACAAATACCCAAACGGCCCACACCACAGATCAGTTTTGACACGGTTTTCTTAGAAAGAGTAGCAGAGAGCGGATGTGTGAAGGGGAGAGCTTCTCCCCTCACATCCAAAGGATTATTTGCGTGAGATGCGATCGATCTCTTGGCGCACAAGCCGCTCCACCACGCTTGGCAGATGCTGGTCGAGCCAGCCTTTCAGCATTGGGCGCAGCATCTCAGCCACGAGGTCTTCCAGTGTACGGGCGTTCTTGGACAGCACCGTGTTGGCAAGACCGTTAAAGGCGCTGGACACAACTTCGTCCGTCGCGCTTGAGATAAGTGTTTCCGCCGGACTTTTTGCGGCAGATGGCTCAAGAATGTCATCTTGCCCCATACTGCCCAGCCCAAACGCTTCAGGTCCCGGCTGATCAAGAAAAGCGATGTCTCCATCCTCTTCCTTATCTTCATCAGCAAGACCTTCAATAATTTTCAATGAGGAGGATTGCTCGTCGATCTGCTCTTTTTGCGTCAGCTCCAGAACGTCCGGTTCCGCATCCTTCACCACTTCTGGCTCAGGAGTTGGAGCAGGTTCCATTTCCGCTGGCGCATCATCAAAGAGTTTATCTAGATCGTCCTGTGATAATTCGCGACCCGCGTCCGCGTCACTCAATGCAGCATCTGTCATCTGTTCTGCGCCACTTGCTTCGTCATCCGAAATAATCTTGCGGATCGAGCTCAGGATATCCTCCATGGAAGGCTCGTTACCCTGTGAGACAGCTCCCATGTATGTGCTCCACTTCTAATCGCGTCTAATCCGCCGGCTTTCCGACTCAGTTCATTAATAAATACTTACTTAAATATAGGAGAAAAGCGCCCCCGCCTGACAGCCACATATCCAGCAAAAAGCCAATTCCCACAAGGAAAACGAGCAAATTTGAAAATACGGCAACAAAAAAGGGAGCCGATAAGGCTCCCTTCTTCAAAATTTCATTATATCAGAAGAGCTTAACGCCCATCCGGGGTCCGCAGACCAATCCACTTATCACGTACCAGACGGTAGTGTTCAGTTGGGTCATAACGCGCACCGGTCAATGCCAGATTGCTATAGTCGAGACGACCAACAGAGGAAAGAACCGCATAAGCAGCAACCACACGGTCACGCTGCGCAGTCACCAATGTTACGCGCGCATCCACCAGATCACTCTGCGTATCCAGAACATCAAGCGTGGTCCGCTGACCAACACGCTGCTCTTCAATCACGCCTTCCAAAGCAAGACGAGCCGCAGCAACCTGTGCTTCAGCTGCCGTAATGGAAGCGATTGATGCGTTCAGCTGCCCCCAAGAGGAGATCGCCTGTGCACGGATGCTATCACGGGACACATCAACCAAAATCTCGGTCCGGCCCAGATCTTCCTTAGCCTGACGAACAACAGAGTATTCGCTACCGTTCTGATAGATAGGGATATTTACACGACCAAAAATAGAAGCAGATCGTGTAGGTTTTCCTTGATTACCTGATTGGTTGGTATCACTAAAGGTGAGCGTACCCTGCACATCTGCAGTTGGCAGCAAGACACCTTGAGCAGTTTTAACTGCAAATTGAGCTGCATTAACCAGAAACTGAGAAGACTGGATCGCAGGATGTTCATCCTGACCAATGGAGATGGCAGAAGAAACAGTCTTTGGTAGCAAGCTTGTCACATTGGTGCGAGCACTCAGGTTTTTTGGATCAATGCCAATCACCTGACGGAAAATCGCACGACTAGTGTTCAGGTTTGCCAGCGCAGTGTTCAGTGTGGACTGCGCACGTGCACGACCTGATTCAGCCTGAGAAACATCCGTCCGCGTGCCTTCGCCCACATTGAAACGATCTTTAGAAGCACGAACCTGCTCTTCCTGGAATTTCAAGTCACTCCGACGCAAAGACACAAGCGCGGTATCGCGAATGACGTCCATGTAAGCTGTCGCAGCCTGGAAAAGCGCTGTCTGCTCCGCTGTCCGCAAATCTTCACGCTGAGCACGAACAATAGCCTCAGCCTGTCGCGTAGAGTTTACCGTCCGAAAACCACGAAAAAGCGGCTGAGTTGCTGTGACAGACAATGAATAGCGATTATTGCTAGTGTAGGCTCCCCCAGCGTCTTGCCACAGGTATCCATACTCACCACTACCAATAATGCTTGGACGCCATCCGGCCAAGGCCTGTGGTACACCTTCATCTGTCGCACGAAGCTGAGCGCGTGACGCGTTTAATGTCGGGTTATTCTGATAGGTAGCAGCCAATGCCTCTTTAATTGAAAGAGCATTCGCGCCTTGAGCACTCACAAGCAAGCCGACTACTGCAACTGCACCCGTTAACGTTTTCCGAGAAACCACTTTATATGCCTCAAACAGGGTCAATCTTACGAACCGCAAACCCAACACACTCGCCGAAATGTATATCTTATTCGGCGTTTTCCGAAACCGGCGATCAAGCCGATTTTGGAAAAAAATAAATACTGCGACGAACAGGCAACATCTTATCGATATAATTACCTAGCCCAATCGCAGAATATCATTCCCCGGAGGCACACTAATAGAACCATTAAGTTTTTACTACCGTTTTTTCACCCAATGATTGAAACGTGGATATCTCTACATCATTGATAGAAAAGACAGCAGCAGCAACCAGTTCTCATTTTACCCCACCAGAGTCTGAAGTGCTTTAAACCAGCATTGGGACAAAACTGTAATTCACATCACGAAAACGGAAATTCATCACAACACTTCACAGAAAAACAAAAAAAGGCGAAGGTTGCCCCTCGCCTCACATCTCAGTACCTGCATCGCAAGCGTTTAGAATTCAAAGACTTCCGGCTTCTCAAAACCTGGAAGCGCACATGCATGCGCATTAAACGCAAACACAGAACTCACATTGCCGCCAGACTTGGTGTAAAGCCGCGCAACGCCCGCATTGCTCTCCCCCTCAACCACAACAAGACGCCCCTCGTCTTTCAGCTGAGCAGTCAAGGCTTCCGGCAGCTCTTCAACGGAACCGTTCACCAGAATAACATCATAAGGCGCATCAGCCGCATAACCCTTGGCCAGATCGCCATCAATCACAGCAGCATTTTCAATGCCCAACTGTTCAAGATTCGCTGAAGCCGCCTCAGACAGCGCCACATCAACTTCCAGACCAACAACAGCCTCAGCAAGATAGGAAACGATCGCCACGCCATAACCAGAGGCAGCGCCAACCACAAGCACAACATCCTTGGCAGTGATATCAGCCAGCTGAACAAGACGGCCAAAGATGTGCGGCTTGAGCATTTTACGCTCGCCTTTTTCATCAACGGCTACATCTTCATCAATATAGGCCAGCTCCTGCAGGTTTTCCGGAACAAACTTTTCGCGAGGCACCTTGCCCATAGCACCAATAATGCGCAGGTCTGTAATATCATTGGTCCGCAGCTGATTGTCGACCATCAGTGTTCTTTGTTCCGCGAAGTTGACCATCCTGTCCTCACTGTCTCGCAAGATTCTTTGGCTGAGAAATATCGCTCATGCACCACAAACACAAGCTGCCAGATCCGTAAAAATAAACAGTTCCCTCTGTTGTTTTTCTATTTTTGAACTTTACGGTGCAAATACGAGCTTTTTCTCCATGCAGGAAGAAAAGCCGTGCCTCATCCAGAAAGCTACTCACTTAGGTAAACCCCATAGATTTCGGTGTTTTACACAAGAGTGATCGTGGAAAGTGAATTTGCCCGCTTGACTATCCGCCCCAAATATCAGAAAAGCCCCTCACACCACAGCGGGGCCTCTTGGCGGAGTGGTGACGCAGCGGATTGCAAATCCGTGTACGCCGGTTCGATTCCGGCAGAGGCCTCCACTTTCTTTTCCTGACATTGTTATTGTTTATCTTATTGGGATTTTTCCCTCACGTTTTTCGTGATGGAACCAAGGTGAGGGATTCTTGCCCCCAAAATTGCACCCTGCTACCCTCCCAAACTTCCTGTCAGGAGAGACCATTTGGAGCACGAGCAATGGAAAACCGTCCAGTCACTTTGGCAGACCTGAAAGAACTCGACGCGCCAGTTCGCGCTCACTGCAATAACTGCCAGAACGCTGATTACGTTTCCACTGAGGGAATGCCCGAGGATACAATCGTAATTCATATTGCTCGGAAGCTGCGTTGCTCGCACTGCGGATCCAAGGACGTTACATCCCGTCCTTGCTACCAGCACATGGTGCCGCAACATCCCCAAGAGACCTCTCAACAGTAATCAGCCGTAACTAACATTCGTAAACTGTTATCTGCTTACGGCTCTCGATTACCTGTTCCCCATTAATTGTCGCGGATTGCCTGTTATCTGGCGGTTAAATACCGTTGTCCAGCAACTATCTTTTGTTGAGGGGCACAATATGGCGCATACGATTTCAGCTATTCAGCAGAAAGGTGGCTGCGGCAAGTCCACCTTGATAATATCTCTTGCGAGCATTCTCGCTGGAGAAGGCCACAACATCATCATTCCAGACACTGACACACTCCGCTCTTCCTCACTTTGGGCTGAGCAAGAAGTCTTAGATCGCGGCAATATTGATTTCCTCTGCGAGACAAACGACAACGCGATCACCGGACTGCTGCAAGAGCTTAAGGGTGAGTACGATTACACTCTTGTAGACACCGCAGGCTTTAACTCACGTATCGCTGCGTACATCGCAGCTGCTAGTGACCTGGTCTTAATCCCCTGCTCTACAACTGTTGCCGATATTGAGGGAGCAGTAAACACCCAGCGTTTCCTCTCGAAACTGAGTGCGGAGACAGGCAAGCCAATCACAAGCGCAGTGGTAAGGACGGACTTTGACCGCAACACCCGCAATGTTGACGACATCACAAACGAGCTATCTGATGAATCGGCTCTCGACGTTCTGGACACCATCCTCTGGCACACCACAACATTCAAGACTGCAATGAACACGGGAGACTCCATCAAAGGCCGAGCCAAGGTCTACACCCAGGAACTCGTAGGAGAGTTACGGGCAAAGCGCCTCATTCCTCCTGCAATCATTCGGAAAGTAGCAGCATGAGGTTGAGCTATGGGAGACTATAAAGCGAAGCGACAGCTCATTAGCCGAGACACGAGCACAATTGAGCAAGCTCCAGAAGCCGCTGTAAAGCCCACTGAGAGCTCATTCATCCAAGACATTATCGCACAGCTAGTGAATGACCGACCAAGCGAGCATGAGGCCATGCTGAGCGCCTTGCGCAAATCTGAGAGGGGCAACGTCGCTTACTCTCTCGTTCCAATCCCTATCATTGAGATGATTGAAGCTCGCCGCAAAGAACTGAAACTGGGCAAGAAGGAATATTTCTACCACTTGCTGCGAGAAGACGGCTTACCCGTTCCCACCCTAGAAGAACTTGACGCCCGCAATCGGCGATGATTGCGAGCGTCAAAGTTTCTCATATTGGATTGTTAAGCTAATTGGAGATGATCAGCTCAGAGACCTGCTTACCCGCACCTTTCGCAATGGAATAGTTCAGGCTGACAACATCCTGCTGAAAGCCGTCAAAGGTCTGCCGCGTTTCGTCTCTATCATTCAGCGAGAGAATGAACCGACCTGCGATTTTAGAAAGCCGCTCTGCCATCTCCGCAAAGTCGGAGCGCTCAAATACCCCCTTGCCGTAATCTGTCTCACCACCCCAGTAAGGCGGATCGAGATAGAACAACGTCTGCTCTCCATCATAACGCTCTATGCAAGCACGCCAGTCCAAGTTTTCTATGGTCACTGCAGACAGCCTGTCTGCAACCTTTTCTATGTTACTCAGAACACGCTTTACGTTAAAGCGAGATGGCCGCTCTATCGCAGTCCCAAACGACTGTCCCACAGACTTACCACCAAATGCGAGCCGTTGGAGGTAATAGAAGCGAACAGCCCTTTGAATGTCAGTCAGATAATCCAGTCCACTATCTTTGAGCGATTCAAATTCCTCACGTGAGGCAAACATGTATTCCAGGCTTCGCAAGAACTCAGCCTTGTGTGAGCGCAAAACACGAAAGAACGTGACAAGCTCACTATTTATATCGTTAATCACTTCGCATTTGGTGACAGAGCTTCTCTTGAAAAACACCCCGCCCATTCCGCAGAACACATCCACATAACTCTGGTGTGGGGTCTGATTGATCTTACCGACAATACGAGCAGCAAGCTGGCTTTTGCCGCCAAGATAGGGTGCCACCGGTTCAGCGTTGACCGGAGCGACTTCTCCAAACAAGTTCATATTGAAGTTTACTCTCAAGCTATGGCAAGATTTCCCAACCATACAATTAACAATGTATGGCTTGGTGGGAATGAGCCTTTCAGCTTGCTTAACGCTCTCACGGACTGATTTGACAAGGCCCGTGGATTGACGTGTTTACGCACGTCGTTCTTCCCACCAATACTCTGATGGGTATCGAGAAGAGAGGGATCATGGGAAAGAGGCGTTTGACCAATAGCTGCCGTTCAGCCTAGATCCAGTTGCTTACAGCCAGTCCGTGATTTCAACCGTAAGTCGATTTTGGTCAATTTGTTGATGAGTGACCTTACCGGTCATACGCCTTGGTACAATATTCAGACTGCTGGAAACTTCTCACTACTTCTGATTGCTATTATGGAAGCACGCGCAGTGTTATTGACATCTTGTCTGGAATTGTTATATTTCGACATCTGCCCAAGCTTCGTCCAAGCGCAGTCAAATCTATATCTTGATTTGCGCAATTGGACCCAAAATGCAGAAACCACTTCCCAATAGTAAAAAATATTCGCTAACCTTGTACGCTTCTGCGTCCGGGGTTCTTTGTGCTATGCGCGTTTCATGCGTCATAGCCAATGCGATCATGACAAAAGGTCCGCAGCAATGAACCAAGCAGTTCGAAACGACACTAAAGATGTGCCTCGCGCTATAGTTATCACATTAATTTCTTTATTCATTTTCGGGCTTCAAGATATCGCAGTCAAAGCGCTTGTCGCAGATTATCCACCCACACAGCTTGTGATGATCCGGTTCTGGGGTGTTGGCCTGTTTATGGTTATTTGGATTGGACGTACGTCCGATTTCTCTAGCGTTTTACGTTCACACTTTCCTGGATTGCAGATTTTACGAAGTGTCCTACTTCTTGCCGACATTTGGTTGTTTACCGCCGCATTGAACTACATGCAAACATCTGACCTCCAGGCAATTTTTATGTTATTTCCGATTACTGTGAGCGTATTAGCCGTTCCTCTTCTGGGTGAAAGAATGGACGTCTATCGCTGGCTGGCTGTACTGATAGGTTTTGCTGGTGCCCTCATTGTCGTGCGTCCAGGATTTCAACAGATCGACAGCTCGCTATGGCTCGTTGCCGGTGCAGTGTTGAGTTTCTCGCTTTATACTGTACTGACACGTAAAGTTGCGACAAGAGACAGTACAAAAACTTCAATGCTATATCTGGCGTTAGTTGCAGTGTTGCTTTCTACAGCAGTTGGCGTTTTCGACCTGAAGGCAATGACACCAAATGCAATACTTGTCATGCTGGTAGTGATTGTTTGTGCCATAGCCACCCACATTCTTTTCACCGAAGCATTGAAATACGCCCCTGCAAGCACGCTACAACCGTTCAATTTTCTCGCACTTCCCGTAGCCGTTTTGCTGAGCTTTTTATTCTTTGGCTATATCACCGATATTATTACCGTAGTCGGCGGAGCAGTCACAATCGCGGCGGGTGTCATGGTTTGGGTTCGCGAAAGAAAGCGAAATGTCATCAAGCCTAACCTTGCAGGTGTCAAACTTAGCAATATTAAGCCGGTTCTCGCTGATCATAGCGATTGACTGTGTGCTTGATCAACTGGGGCTACAATCAGGTATGATCCTGCCACCAGTGCCCAGGGACAACTCATAACCTGGCTGTCTCGCCTTTTTTAACGCATGTTATGAAAGGTGGGGCAGTTGTGGGAGAGTAATAAACTTTCATACTGACAAGCACTCCAAGCAGCAGAAATCAGCCCATATGAGTGACCAAACAAAAAATAGAGTTGCATACTTGTCGCAATAGACGCTCTTCCAGCGATTGCTTATTGAGTAATAAAGATTCATACCGAATGAGCCCTTTGCTGCCGTTCGTCGGCGCATAGGCATTCGCAAGAGCAGCATGTAGCTGGTGACCATAAGCGGACACTGAGACGCCTATTTGCGATCACTATATCAAAGAACATTCTCAATTGCTGATTGGTCTTACTATGCTCTTAACGGAAATAGAAAGCAGGCCTTCTTAGCTGGATTGATTTTCTCCGGCTCTCTTAAGACGCTTTGCATCTTTCAATGAGGCGATCTGCATTGTGAGGTTGTTGTGCACCCACTTCGAGGCGCGACTGATTGCATCTGCGAAGATTAAGTCAGCATGGACGCTCGTCAGAATGTCGATGCCATCGTCAGGTAAGATTGGTAAAGGTTTGTTTTGGCTGTCAAAAAAATAAACTTCATCTTCGGGATAATGGATCTGCAAGTTTGCCTCTAAGTGGCACACTTCGATCCCAACTTGTCCATGAAGCGGGTAACGTTTGCCCCATTGTTTTAATGCACTTGCAAGCTTGAATCGATTGCCGCCATCTAATGGTGCCCATAGATCCAGATCACGAGTAGGTCTCTCTATATGGTGCTTTAGCGCCATACCTCCAATAACAAGGTACTCAACTTTGAAGTCAGTTAGGCATGCAACAAATTGCCGTTGATACTCATTCAACATGCTCTGCGCTCCTTAGTTGGGCTTAAGCAAATCGCAGTTTCTCTTTTCGTATTCTTCCTGAGCTGCCAGTCTTCTCAAAATCCGCCAGTCTTCAATACTCTGAGTAGTCGCATCTCGCCGAGGTAAGTCTTCTTCAATTGACTTCCGTACCCTCACGAATGCGCCACCTAAAATAAAATCAATGGAAACACCGTAGTCATGGTTCTTCAATATCCATGAAAAGTGATCTCTGTCTTGCTCGGCTATTTTATCAGTAACTGCTGCTTGGTATGCCTTTTGCAATTTACTTAATCCTGAAAAGAAAAAGCTGTCTTGGTTGCCATTATCAAAGATCCTCGACAAGGATGAACATTCCCATTGGGCTTCCCCTTTCAGTGCTAGAAGCTTGTAATTTGAAGCTCTTGCAGGGTAGAGTTGGAGCGCGGATATTAAAACCGATATTCCTATGAAACACAGTATCTTATGCATTCAATGCTCCTTATATGGACTGCTAATTAATCGTTATTTTTAGCGCTGTCCTTCAGTTTCGCTCTAAGTTTGATGATGCGAGCTGGACCAAATTCTATCGCTAGAATCCAAACTAAGATTGCTGTTACAATAAATGGCAAAGCAAAGCCAAAGAACTCCATCCCGTCTGAAAAACCAGAAAAGAATGCTTCAGAAACACTTGTAACTTCTTGAATGCTAGCCAACTCAGCAGAGTCTTCTTCAAGAATTTTTTTGCCGCCCATATCTTGAGTAGTTGAAGAATTTTTAACTTGCATTTCTGTTCTTACTTGTTCGTCAATTGATTGTGATGCGCGGTCAGGTGATATAAAGGGCCAGATCCAGTTGGTAATAAGGTTTACTGTAATAGCCAAGATCACACCTCCTAGTACTTGCCATTTGGACAGCTTGTACCTCCAATGCTCCCAATAACCGTATGTGTGTAACCATTTCTGGCCTTTGTCCGTTAGAAAATATACGCTGCCTTTCGATCCGCGAATTGAAGCAATTGCAATATGTTCAATTAGCCCCAATTCTGTCAGCGTCTTATAGAAATGATCGACATCGATATCTGGGTTTTTCTCCTTAATTTTTGATTGTTTCGTTCCTCGATTAACGGCTCTTAAAAACGTTAAGATGAAGTCAACATTAGTAGTGAGTATAGGTAACGTATTGTTATTTGTCGTCAAATTAATAACCTCAAAAATGTCGCTCTCTTCGGGGGTGCTCGATTGATGCTCCTTAGTTGGACAGTTCTTGCGATGTCAATGCACCCCACTCTTTCTCTACAAACTGGCACATATGCAATAGGCTTCTCATTGCCTCATCGGCATTAGCAACACTGATGGCACTGACAAGGCCATGAGCGGCTTCATCTCGCCAAATGGCAATGATCCCTGAAAACGCTTCCATATTTTTACGGATATGTTGTTTGGTGTTCCCTGTTACCAGATTTAAAATAGCTCTTCGACCATTAGAACCGCGGTACTGCTTAATGATTTTTTCTTCATCACTTGTTTTTGCAATTGCTACCGCAAGAAGTACTGACTCTGCTGCTGCGCCAGCCATGGCGCAACAAGCGAACCAGGCTTGCGCATTCCTACATTTGATTGCTTCTTGTGATCTTTGATAAAACCCATCCCCAAAAGTCTTGTTAAAGCTTTTGAGTGCTGCTGAAAGTGACCCGGGTTGAAGTAAAACTATCTCGTTTTCATCAAGTGAGCTTAGCTGTTCAGAACCATATGAGGTAAGCGAGTAGCCGCCATCAGCAACCGCTTGTGCGCCATGGTGACTTACTCCTGGTCGTAGCCAACCGCGCTTTGTTAGCTCCCATGCGGCTTCTTGAAAAAGCGGATACCATTCTTTTTCCAGCCTATTTTTTTTGTTGTGATCATTTGAAGCTTCTCTGTCAGCTGCGTGGTAACAGACTGAAGAGGGATGGACATCATATCCATAATGTCTGGCTCCATTATTTTTAATTGCGGATATTGTTTTGGAAATAGCTTCGTCTAAATTCATGATAACATAGGTCCTATTCAAATTATGGCTATCGCAATATCTCTTGGTAGGTCTCGACGAGGAAAGTAGCAATCGCTCCTGCTGTATTGACCGCAAGGCTGGCATGACGTGGTGATGGCTTATCAGGCCACTTGCCTCCGCGACCATGGGAATCAGATAGTCGGTTGCGCAATGTGCCAATCCCACTAACGAGATTCATTGCACTTCCCATTATGGTCTTGATTGGTTCTTCTGAATGCTGGCTCGGTCCAAGGTTCAGTGTCTTAGCAACCTTGGCATATAGCTTCGGCAAGTCATCTCTGTCTGAATATGTTTCGTCACACTCGTCGAGGATACGCTTTGTGACGGTTTCAAGTAGAGTGCGCGCTACTGTGATTGCACCTTCAGGATCGGAATTTCGGCGTGCAATGGCTTTGCTCCAAACAGAGTGAACGCCCTCTACGTCGAACGTCTCCAAAGTTTCAGATGCCAGCTTGTCGCTAGGGGCGATATTCCGCCCTTCAAGAAACTCCATGAGGGGGATAAAGCCCTCATTAATAATCTTACGTCGTTCCGCATATTTTTCTGCTTTGCCTTGGATATAAGACCAAAAGGCGGGTAGTGTCGGGCAACTTCTTACGAACGATGGGAGCAGGTTGCAAAGAAAGGGGTCAGCCATAAACCTACTACGAAGATGCATATATTCAGGGTAGTCTTTTAAATCACCGGTGGCACGTGAGGTAAGCATGCTTTGAAGCATCATCGCTTGCTCAATCGGTAAAGTTGGAATTTCATTATGCAATTTTATTGATCCTTTTCGCCAAAACAATATCGCAGTTCAACTTCCCAACTCACACCTAAACTTCTTTGTTGGGCCTAGCCTTTGGCAGATGCCAAAATAGCTAGTCCTAAAGATAAAATCCCCAATGCAAGCGATCCAACGGCTATCCATGCCGGTAGACGCACAGCTGGGTCCCGGGATTTCAACCACCAACACAAAGCGCCGATGATACCAATTTTCTTGATCGTAAAATCGTACACTTCATTTTTTGCCACGCCCATTTCATTTCTCACGTCATAAGGCATGGAAATCGATGTCTTGCAGTCCTGGCCAAGTGCTAAAGCCAGTATTCGCTTGCTAGTGTCTTGACATTCAATCTCAATCACATCGTAACGTTTTGCGTGGTCTCTGTGATCTATATTAACCCGCACAATCAATCGCCCAACATCATTGCGTAGCGCCTTCACCACCTTTAGTTTTGGCAATTCAATCTCCTTTTGGGACTGATTTCTATTCCCCTATAAAATAGACTCAATTATATGTAACGGCTAGGAAAATTAATGGCTTCCTTTGTCCGCCAATCAAATCTCATATCTACCCTTGATTGAACTACTCGAATAGCCGATGTTGGCCCGTTTATTTGATGTTCTGGTGTGTAATGCAGCAAAAAATAGCATGCTGTCTAGTTAACGGTTTTTATTGCGATCTTTCGCAACAATAATGCCTGCCTTGCCCAATACGAGTATCATCACCCCACCTATCCAACCTGCAATTAATGAGTTTATTGCTACGGCAGTACCCATCAATGCTAGACCCATGTTCCCAACAAGTAGAGTTAGAGCTATTGCACACAGAATTGGAACAATTAAGAGAAGCTGAATAAAAACTGGAAAGCTACGGAAACGTTTCCAGATGGCTGTGACATGAGGCTTAGACCGTTCGAACATTTAATCACCTTCCCCAAATAGGGTCATGAATGGATCGTTATGCCGTCCTCTGCAGTGAGGTATGGAAATTATAATTTTGCTATGATGCTGACAGTCAACGACTGTTTTCAAAACAGTGCCATACGATTCACACTTCATCCAACGGAAACCTATGGCCTTAGAAATAGTGACAGGTCAGTTAGAAGGGAACGATCAAAACCCTCTAAGCAACAGTCTCAACCCTCGATAGAACCACCCGAATGGCGGCTGTTGGCCCAGTTACGCGATACCTGCGGACATTCGCTCTAGATTTAGTCACTCAACATCTCGCTACGCCCACAAAGTTCAACACAACGTTGGTTGACTACTATAGCCTTGTGGCTCGCCGTTATTGTTTTTGAGTTACGCCGCAGATGCCAAAAATTAATCTCTATCTGCCCAAATGGAACTAGCTAGACGCGAGGCACGTCGCACCCGAAGAGCTGCCCATAACGAGACTTGGCAGCCAATGAAGCCAGTCCAGGCAATCAAGAACTGGGCTCCATTCGCTTCAGTCGCCGCTTCAAACGCGAAAAGAAGAGAACAGATGGAGCCCGCAGTCACCAAAACAACAAAGCAGAACCAAGCATGCCTTGTTACACCGTAAAACCGATTAGATAGATGAGGAGCAAAAACACTGGTGTTTCGAAAGAATGAGTTTTGCATAGTGCCCCCCTAATAAATGTCCTACTATTACTGTGAGATGCACTACTCAAAAAATAAACCCATAGATTTCATAAGATATATTTTATATTCACACTAGATATTGTTAAGATTTCAACAATATTCACATTTACGTTATTTATATATTATATAAATACACAAATAATACTAAATCATAACTGACCACCAAATATCAGATAAGCTTAGTTAGATTAGGTTTTTGCATGAGTTAATGCTATCCCCGCCGCTGGATAGCGCTATATTTACATAACTACAATTGCACCATTCCTTAAATTCAAAGCACGACTTTCTTTGTAAATGATTTGATCACATGCTTGCTCTGTTATCGGCTTGACCTCCAAATTATTGCAAACATGCACACTCTCCTCATAAGACAATTCTCTCAGAATGACCAAGGCATGATTGATTGCCTCTTCTTCATTTGCCCCAAGTCCCAGAATAGACGTTCTATAAACTGCAACAAACATGAAAAACTCCTATAAATAACGTGTAAAAAATTTCACACGTATGCATTAGGAACTGATCGCAGCCATTAAGTTACTGGTGAGAATAAGAGGCGAGATAGGGCGGATTCATTTGCTCTCTATTTTGATAGACACTAATCCGTTTCCTCAAATCACGTCATGCGAGTTATTCAATACATCACAACCTATGAGATTAATTGCCCTTAGCTATTATTTAGCGAAAAAGAGCAGCTTGCGATAATTGGTTCAGACCAACATTGTCCGATCAAACGTCATCACCTTTGAGGTCAATTATGTATAACTTCACCAGACCAACTTGTGCGGCGACTGCAATCATTTATCTGGTTGAATTACATCAAGCAGACTTGATGTTTCATGCTGATGATAGCCCTCAAGAGTGCGTATTTGGCAGAGAAATCTCATCAGAAACACTAGAAGTGATGGACCAGTATATGCAGAGAACCCATACATATTTGGAAGATCCGCACGTAATCATCTATGAGCTAAGTAGATCGCCGGACGATTACTGAGACACGATCCAATTCACCTCTGGCTCTTTAAGCAAACATGCGATTTTAATCTTTTTTGTCAATCCTCCAGCCGCATATCACAGCGCCAGCCAAATGGAATTGTCTCATCTCTTTTTTAGAACTCTCGGATCTCCAGTAAGGACGATCAGTACCGCTCGGTCAATCAGCACACGACTTATCGCGTTCATAGTCTCGTAGTTGCTTTCGTTTCATGCGGTTGTCCAAAACTCGGTTCCACACCATGAAGAACGCAGCAACCACAGTCAGGATAATGAGCAGTGCCTGAAAGAACGGCTCTAGGAAGTTGGCCCAGTTTTGGGCTATCCAAGCTGCTAGAAAGGTCAGTGCTGTGCCTGTCTCTGATTTCTGCATCTTAGCCTCATTCAAGGATATGGATCTTCTGGTGAGTAAACTGTGGTCACAACTCCAAACTAGAACGCCTTAAGCTTCGTTAGTCGAGACAGCGCCCTCACGCTGCACAAACGCCTGTTCTCCCTGCACGGGATAGCTGTTCGGCCACCGGATATCCAAGAGCCGCCGCTTTGAGACTTTCGTGATTGTGACTGCGTTGGACTGGTTCCCACCAAGCACGTGATAGTGACCTGCACTCTCGGAGACATAAAACCCGACATGCCCTTTCCAGCCGCGAGGACTTCCACGCCAGAACACGAGGATGGAACCTGGTACTGGTTTATCTAAACGCCTGCCGTATTTAGCCCATTGGCGAGATCCTAAAGGGTTGGTGGGCTGGGTATCAGATACAAGGCTCATGCAATGGGCAACGAACAGGCCGCACCATGGGGTTTCATCGGTTTGGTAGGAGATACTTAATTTGCTCGCCCAGCCCATGATCCTTGGATTGTGCGTTGGTCCCGAGATCTCCTTGGTTCCCAGCAGTCGACGCGCCTCAACCAACCATGGTGGCTCACTGCTTTTGATCGCCTTGATTTTGGAGCTAAGCCAATCCTGATAAGCAGCTTCAGATAGCCTGCCCCAATCTCCATCGGGCTTGCCGGGATTGAACCCGAGATCCTGCAGCATTTCCTGAGATTCAAAGTCTGGTATCCGTCCCATGATCACCTCACAAAAAAGGCTCCCCATGGGAGCCGTGTTGTCAGATCAACTTCAATGCATGTCAGCAGAACGCGCACCAGATGATCATCTTTGTTTCATCACTGCGTTAAGCTCAAACCCGATAGACAACGACGTCTACTTTGCCAGTTGCACCAACCACACCTCCAGAACTTCGCAGGCCCAGACCACCTATTTGAAAAGTTTGTTCGGTCTTGCCTCTGATACCGATATTGTCCACGGTGGTGAGCGAGCCTTGTATCAACGTCCCACCTACAATTTGAACAATGTAATCTGTATCCGGCTGCTCGTTTTCGAATGTAAATGTATTGCCTGAACGA
Organism: Pseudovibrio sp. Ad13; assembly: GCF_001623225.1. Taxonomy (NCBI): domain Bacteria; kingdom Pseudomonadati; phylum Pseudomonadota; class Alphaproteobacteria; order Hyphomicrobiales; family Stappiaceae; genus Pseudovibrio; species Pseudovibrio sp. Ad13. The sequence continues at coordinate 193,461 of NZ_LMCC01000015.1, forward strand.
GTGAGTCTATAAGACGCTGAGCCCTTCAGATCTGAATAAGCAGCGACAATCTTCGGGAGCCCATTCAGCGCATTCAGTTTTGCTGAGTTGAGCTTCTGATCAGTGACAGAGTTGTTTTTGTATTTCTGAGTGGTGAGTGAGTTGTCCTCAACCTCTGCGGTTCCAACCTTGTCTAACACCGCCAGATTTTGCAGACCAAGGTTCTGGCGAGCGTGCGGGGCACTGGCAATTTCGCTTAGATTATTTGCCGCTTGCACAAAGTCGCTTGCATCAGGCGTTGCCAGCACCCACCCATCAACATCAGAGTAGACTTTCAACTTCTTGTCTGGCGATTTGAAGTAAAGCGCTCCGTCCTCTAGCGCGTTGCCTTCAATGTCAGTGTCCGGGTCGTCATCAAATGATCCCAGATAGAGCTTATTGAAGCGTTTGAACGCCAGATCAGAAGCTTGCTCAACCGCTGCCTCTAACTGGTTCAAAGCATCCTCTGCCTTGCCTTGAGCTGTTTGTGCCTGATTGCGAGCGGCTATTGCAGCAGCTTTGGCCGCAAGAACCACCGCTTCAACATTTGCCGGATTGAGAAGCACATAACCCTCCTGCCCCTCAATCACTGCAAGCATCGCCGGATATCCTGTTTGCAAGTCATCAGGACCAAGCTCATTACCGAGACCATTTCGAATAGGCAACAGCACATCATCAACCTTGATGGTCACTGCGCCCGAGTTGTTGTCAATGGGAACGAAGACTGCAAACTCAACCGCCGAGAGGCTGACGCCCAATCGAAGCTTCGCTCTGATCGCATTACCCGTCCCGTCAATCTCAACCAGTCTCGTGATGCTGTCTGCAAGGTCGCGCACATAGTGCCAGGTACCACCCAGCCACTGATAGTAACCGCTTAAGGCATGGTTGGAGTCAGCTCCGACAATGGCAGGTGTGTAATCTGGCTTGTTGGTGACAGTATCCAGCTCAGCCTTGGTCTTAACGATCACCGCACCCAGCGTTGCTGCAATTTCCACCTGCCCCATGTAGGCGATTATTTCTTCCTTTTTGGGCTTGTGCGGATCTGTGCTTTCAAGTCCGAGGGTCTCTCGCGCACGCCAAACGTATTCCTTGGTGAGGAAGTTCATAGCCAACTCCATTTTGAGGGGAACTTAAACCGCAGCCACAACAACCGTTGGGCCGGACCAATCGCTGTTTTGTCCAAAGACCGAGCGCGTGCGCATGCGGAAGCGATATTCAACACCCGATGTCAGACTGCCTGTTTCAATGGTTTCTTCGCCATCATTGGCCTGCGCATACTTGGCAGCACCGCCGCTGGTCTTCACATATTCCAGCTCATAGGTGAGCGCCTCAGAGAGCCGTGTAAAACTTGCTACCGCGATAACGCTCTGCCCTTGCTGCTGCATCTGGATTGAGAAGCTATCAACGCTTGGAATGGCCTCAGCTGCAATGCGCTTGGGAGGATCGCCCTTTTCGCCCTCATCTTCAGGCTCATAGGCAAACGGGTCTCGCGGAATAACCAGCGCCTCGAACACATGCTGGAACGTTGTCAGATCCAGTGTGGGGGTGCCGTCCAGCTCTAGATAGGCATCAACAAGGTGTGGCGGGTCACTGATCTTGATGAACCTTCTGAGCGGTACATTCTGGGATGCGAAGTAGTCGCATTTCACACGCACACGAGGTGCATTCACCCGAATAGCTTTAAGCGCTTGCAAGCGCCGCATATGGTTGTGACGTTGCACGCAATCATTATCGACAGTGCGCGATCTGGGATCATCCTCCTGAACATATGGATCGCCTTCAATAACCGCATCGTCTTCCACATAGTGAAGCTCAGGATTGACCCAAAGCCCGCGCACTGACTTGACGCTGGAAGCTGCATTGCGGTTCGGCAAGAACTCAATATCAATGATATCGTTTGTTTTCAGATGAATATCAGGTTCAACCCACTCCCCGGCATGAACCGCAATCTGTCCCTGCGCATCAGTGTAAAGAAGCAGCTCGCCTGCCTCATCAATCATCCGGCCAATCTGGGTTGGGTCGTTGTTTTCACGGCCACGGAACCCGCCATGATAACGCGGCTCCATTTCGCCCTTAATGTTCTCAACCTGTTGATCGCAAACGTCCGCAGCATGAGCCCAGCTTTCGAGATCAATCTGGGAGATATCCAGAGCACTGCCATAGGGAGCCAGCAGATAATCAAGCCGTATGAGAGCAAGGTTCTCGCTAAACCTGACCTGTCCGTCTCTGGGATCGAAAATCTTCTTTCCACGAATGGTGGAGGAGAGCGTCGGGTAGCCTTGCGGGAAGACCGTTCGATGACGCCGGGCACTCACGCTCTTACACATCATCAGGACACTGGCGATATTGTCACCGCGATGATCCTCACTCCAGATATCATCGAACTTACTCACCAGCTGCGAATAAGGAACACCAACCTGCGTCCCAACGCGTTCAATGAGCATCACCTTGGCATCACCGCTCAGACGATAATACTTGGATGCATCCTCATCATTGCTCAAAGATTTGGTGACATCGCCATCTGCATCAATCTCAACCGGATCATCACTGAGGAAGTGCTCCACAAAACCATCAATCTCATGAGAGGCATAAGCAATCAGCATATAGGCTGTGCCGCTACGCTCCTCCAAAAACGCCATGTCGCCCGCAACGCGCACGATGCCATATTGATAGGAGCGCGACGGCACATTTTGCTTTTGCACCACCTTGCCATCCGCAGCACTTGGAATAGGCGCTGCATTGTCTTTTCGCTGCTGGCTTCCAAGCAGCGCATTTACACCCAGCCCAACACCAGCGGAAATGCCAACCCCAATAATCCCGACACTCAATGAAGAAACAGCAGCCCCTGCGAGGATTGCCTGTGTTGCGACAGAAGCCCCAACAAAGGCCGCGCCATTTGACAAAACGAATGCAATCCCAAGCGCAGCAGTAGCAGGCATCAGACCCTCCAGATTTTTAAGGCAGGCGCGTGAATGGCTTCAAAGCCCGAACTCCAGTGAACTTGCCAATGCTCACCATCCCAGATCGCGCCCCACTGCCTGAGAGGAGAATGAAGACTGCCGATCACGCCAATGTCGCCAGTCTTTCTGGTTTGGACTTCATTCAGGCCCGCAATATCGGCACATCTGCCAACCAGCTCCAAAGCACCGCCAGCTTCAATAATCAGCTGTTTCATCTGCTCTTGTGTTGAGTAGGTTCCGCGCAGATGAACGGCCCCGTCAGGATACCCGTTGGCACTCACCCAATCGGCAAGAACGAGACAGCAATCAGCCCTGCCCGGATCAAAAGTCAGAGTTTGCCGATCTGCCAGCCAGGTCTTTAAAAGATCTAGGATCGCGGCCATGTGATTGTCTGTTCACTCATCAAGGTAATGCGTTCACACGACAGATCGGGAGGCAGATCTGGATTGACCTTGAGCGAGTAAGCTCGCTGATCAGCATCCGACAGCACTGCGTTGCGCCGGGATTTGCGAGCATGAAAAGCATTGCCCACGACCAAGGTCACATCATGCAGAATTTGAGGCTTATCTGGATCAATCACTGCCCGCTTGCGGAACTTCAGGTCAATGACCCTACCCGTGAACTTGACGATGGGACCTGGAGGCAAAGGCTGGAAATTTTCGTCACAAGTTTGCAAGAGAACCTGCACCTTTGAGCCGATGACATCGCTCTCCTGTGTCTCCTCATAGGCAAGATCGGCAATCTCCTGATCGACACCGGAAAGTCCCATATCCATCGTGGTGGCCTCACCAGAAAACGCATATTGAATGGTGGTTAAGGCAGAGGTTGGAAGCACTCCGGCAGGTCGCCAGTGGTTTCCATCCTTGTCAACATAGGGATGAGAACCAAACCAGAAGCGAGCAGTTCCAGTTGGGAAATGCATTGCCACAAGGATCATAATATTGCGAAAGGTCATGGCGCAGACACCTTGTCCCAATAGTCGATCGCCTCGACAAAGTTCACGCTCTTTCTGGTAAAGCTTGAACTGCCAAAATCCAGATTCATTTCATTGTCACTGGCAAGTTTCATGAGGCAGCTGGGCTCTGTCACATTCAGCAATGTCCCTGCTGGAATGGGTGCCCGGATCGCAGGGAAAATTGGAACCCGCACCACATCACCTTCAGTCTCGATAATTGGCCCGGTGTTATAGAGCGCATGCAGATAACTGAAATGTATCCCGCTCAACCTCAGCCCGCTCTGCAGACCACGCAGTTTGAGCACCGTTGAGCCCAATGTCGCCTGTTCTTCCAATTGAACCAGAGCAGGCTCACTGGCGTAAAAGGTGCCATCGCTAAACCCGGTCTCATCAGCATGGGGAACATAGGATCGCGCTTGCTTTGCAAGCTTTTGTACTTGTGAGCCCACATGAGAGACAGAAACGATCACCAGACCTACTTGCCCGTGCAAGGCAACTTCAATCGCGTTCCAGGCCTCTTCGTGGCGCAGGTCTCGCCTGCGCAACACAATGTTTGGAATTCTGGCTCTCCAGAATCCTAAATCCGTCTGTGTTACCAACTCACGCCCGCCAAGCGTCATTCCACCAGATCTGCTAAATGGCCGTTTCTGAAAAGTAGGCTTGCCTTGGCTTGCGAACAAAGAATGAGGCCAATGGATCACATTAGTCACGGAAGCCACCTCCCCGGTTTTGCGCGTGCATGTTGTAATCGCCAATCATATGCTCACGGCTTTTCTGGGTGGCTGCATCAACAATCATAGGCGCAGCTTCCTTGACTACATTCCCAGACACACTCTCGATCCGCGCTTCCAGATCAGGTGTAACTTCAAGGATCACCCGAGAAATCATCTGCCCACCCCCACCGCCAGATTGAGGAAGCTTGTGGAACGGAGTGATTGTTGCCGGCCCCTCAATCAGCTCAGGGACACCGCGCTCACCAGCAATGCCCCATTTGCCAGCCCCCAGATTGCCCCCTTCTGCGAAAAACCCACCAAAGCTGGAAAGCAAGGTTGAAAGCATCGCGCCCATGTTGCCCCCACCAACTGAGCTTGTCATGCTGGAGACAGATGACTGCAGCAGCATCTTGGCAATCCCCTTACCCATGTTTCCAAGCACATCAACAAACCGTTCGCCCTCAAAGATCACATCCGTGAGTGAGTTGGTGATGGATTGATTGACGCTTGCCATCATGCGGCTTTGCCGTGTCTGTTCTTCAATCTTGCCTGTTAGCTGGGAGACTGATTTTGACCGCGCCTCGATCTCGTCGCGAAGCGTCAGTCCTGTTTTCACAGAGCGCTCATCAAGATCAAGGCCCTGCTGCTTTGCCAGATCGAGCAGCTTGTATTTTGTGGTGAGCGCTGCAACTTCCTCGCGGGTACGACCAAACATCTCAATTCTGCGCTCAAGAGCAGTGACATCCTGATCACCCAGCCCAAGAACATCCGGCCCCTTGTTGGTGATGGGCCGTGCAGCCTCTTGAAGCCGAGCCTGTTCACGAGCCATACGGATGTACTCTTCGCGCTCTTTAGCAAGCTGAGTTCCACCTGTTGGCCCGACCTGCTGGGCAAGCGGATTGACAGTGCGATCAAATTCCAGAGCGGCCAAAGCGCCAGCCCGAGACACCGGATCATCTTTGTATTTTAAGCGCACCTGAGCATCTTCCAGCGAAGTCAAACCATTGCGTTTCATGGCCTCCATCGCATCAGCAGCGCGGCTGATTTCATTGGCCATTGTGGTCGCATCAGCTGAGAGACCTTTAAGCTTCACCCCATCAGTCGCCGTTTTCAAACGCTTGGTTGTGCTGACCGACTGACGAGCGATGCTTTCCACCCGCGCCAGTTCTTTGCCTACCTCTGCAAGCTTCTCATCAGGAAGCCTGGTCAGGATCTCACGCATTTTTGCAAGCGCTTCAGAGACACGCTCCATATTCCCGCTTGCTCTTGCATCTTCAAGAGCAGCCATTTCAGCAGCCCAGATTTTCACGAGATCTGAGGAAGCTTCCAGCTCATGGTTGAGATCTTTCAGTGTGCTCTCGACACCTTCAAGCCCGATAGCGTCAATTGATCGGGACTGACTGAAAGGGTCGCTCAGCTGCGCAATGCGATGCTGAATAGCCTGATACTTCTTAAGCTGGAGATCCAGCTCAGCAAACGCATTGTTACCGCCCAGAAAATCATCAAAGAAAGAATCCAGAGCCGTATCCGTTTTTGTCTGTGCGGCCTTGGAATCCAGCTCTGCTAACGCGGCCACAAGATTGAGCACAGCGCTTGTAACTTCGCCGTACTTGTCTCTGATGTTCTCCAATCCGTTCTTTGAGTAATCAGCAATGGAGCTGTTAGCTCTTGAGATCGCGCTTTCAGCCTCATTGAACGCCTTGGTGAAAGCATCGACTTTCTTGCTGGAACCTTCTGCATTGTCACCCATGCTCAAGAGGACGCCAGCAAGAGGGAAACCAATCCCCGCAATCACCCCCAGAACAGGCATTAACAAGCCGACAGTACCAGTCAAAGCTCCAAAACCAGCTACAAGCTGCGGGATCTGCTGCCCCATGATCCGCATGGGATCAGTGCCCATCTCGAACTGCACCGCCATATCAGCAATCTGATTGGACGTGTTCTGGATGGCAAAGCGCCCACCTTTGGAGACATTGATGAAGCCTTGCATCTCCTTACCAGCACCTTGAGAGGCTTTCCCGATCTTGCCAAAATTATCGTTCATCCCGCCAGCAGATGCCTGAAGTTTCGCGAATTTCTGTTGCGTTTGCTCCAGTTGCTTCTGAAGCTTTTTGTTCTCCGCAGCCATCCGATTAGATGACTTAACCGCAGCAGCCGCGGAACGAGACATCTGATCGTGGAACTTCTTATAGGTGACCTCAAGAGGGATAGTCAGGCCAGAATTCTTTGCCATCAATCAAAACCCTTCAATGCCCAGTTCCCGAAGCTCTTCATCTGAAAATTCACCGCTGGGGTTCCCAGATTTGCCACCATGGACCTCATTGTAACCCTCTACGCAGGCCACATATTCCCATAGGCTCATCTGATCGATTTCTCGTGGAGTGAAGCCTATTGCGGCTCCTCGTTTGTAAAACTTGGAGAACTGCCAGAGTTCTCCTGTTGCCTCACCCCTGCCTGCTCCCCCACGGGATCATCATCCTCGCCCACGAGCGCATTGGTCAGGATCTCAATCGCAACAGGTTTGAACTCAAGCACCCCATGCAATTCAAACAGATGCAGAACCATGGGCCCCGCCTCTTTGTTTGGCATCCCAGCACCGATCAAGCCTTGGCGAATGGTCTCAATCAGATCATCAATAAACCAGGTCCCCGTCGTGATGCGCAGGAGGATGACTTCAGGGCCAGCGTTGCAGTTCTTCTGCAACGCACGAAGCTGGCCGATGTTCAGCACGAACTCGTGCTGACCACCGATCCATTCAATGTTTTTGGCTTCCATAAGTTAGCCTCAAGCTTTGTTTTCAATTTCAGGAGTGCCGACCATATTGATCTCAATAGTTTTCGTAACGCGCCCCTTACCATCAGAACGCGCCTGAGAGAGCTGAGACAAAATTGCAGGAGCCTTCTCCCATTCAGGATCGCCAGATGCCGCTTTTTTGTTCCCAAGACGCACAGGCAGATGCTTTGCAGAATAAAACCAGTTCATCATCTTGCCGTGAGACTCCTGCGCCCAGGTTCCTTCTGCCGAAACAGAAACCTTCACAGAACGCACATCACTCAAGATCTCATTAGGCTTGCTCTCATCATCGCAATCCACGACCTCGGTCTCATCAACATTCGCCTGCCGCTGGATCGTAACACCCTTAAGGCCGCAAACTCTGGCGTAGTTACCATCTTCCGCAAAATCGACCTCAAGGACCATCTCCTCAAAACGCTCTGTTGTCGGCTTAGTCATGACAAACCCCTTTCGTTAGTGAACTTGGATTTCGAATGTGAATTGCAAAATTCCGTGCGTTACGCCCTCTTCTGGATCTGGAACAATCCGCTGAAGCTCTAGCTCGGTGAGCACGTTGCCAAAGGAAGGAAGAGGAAGCTCAGCACCGCTGAGTACATTGCGCACCGCTCGCAAAATCTGCTTTGCATGCACTCTGCCGGGTTTCTTTGACCAGCAATCAATTTGAACTGTGATTTCTTCTATGGTGAAGCAGTCGTGATGATCCTCAGATTCATCTTCAGGGCCAAGGCTCACATAACCTTGCTGATCCCCCCAAGGCGCTCCATCAGAGGAAGCTTTAGTGCTGTCATAAACACCGTGCACCACCTCCATGAGCGCAGCGTCTCCCGCCAAAGCAGCAATCACGGCTTGCTGAAGCTCCAGATCTGGATTAGCCATCATTCAGTACCTTGATTGCTTTGTTAATACGCCGCGTGATCAGGGACTTCACAGCACGGCGCTGCGAGCGGTAAACGGGATAGAAGAAGGGATGGGATTTACGATCTTTGGTTCCAAACTCTTGGATTAAAGCATTTTGGAATTTGATGCCGCGCTTGTTGGTGACCATTGTGCTGGCGTTGCCTGCATAAATCACAATGCGAAGACCGCGCTCAGATGATTTCACTTTCCCAACCACCATGGCACCTTCAGGTGGTTTACCCCACGTCCAACCGATACTTGCAAGCAGTGCCCCCTCATCTTTGGGAACCAGCAGGCGCATGTACTGGACGATACGCTCTGCCCCTTCCTCCATAGCTTGCCGAGCAGCGTTCTTAACGGCATCAGGCAAGATTTTGCGCATGAACTGCCGAAACTCTTGCTCACCTTTAACCATCGATATCACCGCTTTCACAGGTCAGCTCAAAATAGAGCTGGTCATCTGTCGGGATCTTGCTGCGAATTGCGTAGATGGTACCTGAGAGAAGATCTTTCATACGCCAACTGGTTTGGATCGCCTCAGTATCTGGAGAGCGCCAGATAGTAACCACAGTCGGCTGAATACCTTCGAGGCGGGCACCGATCACACGCTCACCGCCGCGTAGAAACTTGAAGTGCGCACGCTCTTCAAAGCGCGGCTCGTAATCAGAGACATGGTTGCCATAACCATCAGACTTCGACACCAAAGCCTCGAACGAGACGACCTCCCGCATTGATTTACTGGTCATCCGGCAAGGTTCCTATAGGGAGCCATCATGACTTCATAAGCAGGAGGTGGAGGAGCATCACCACCCCGGCTGGTGTAGAACGCAAACACATGCATGCTCAAACACGTCTTGATCGGCTCAGGAAGTCCATTGGGAAAGTCGACTTTGAGATCCCGCCGCAGATGTTGCGCAGCAAACACCTCAGCCGTGCGAATAAACGTCAGGAGGAGATCGTCATCATGACCGTGTGAGATGGCCAGATGACGCTTCGCCTCTTCCAGCTCGATCAAAGGCAAAGTTAGTCTCCATCCTCTTCGGATTCTTCCTCCCCTGCGTCTTCATTCGCAGGTCCAGTCAGATCGAGATACTTGATACTTTCCGCCTGCACTTGCTTGGCAGTCAGTCGCTTCAAAGGCGCATCATCGCCTTCCATCAGCGGTTTGGTGACCTTTCGGGTTTTGGCATCTTTTTCATTGACCTTGTAGACACACCCAAACCGGAAGGTGCCAAGGATGGTGTGGCGGGTTGAGTTCACTTTGACGTACATGCTCATTCTCCTGAAAAAGGCTCTGCAATCAGAAGATCGCAGAGCCAGTTGGTGGCCTCGGTTATTCGGGTTACGCGAAGACGAAGTTGCCCTTCACCATCGCCGCAGCACGTTTGATCGCCAGAGCAACCCGTTTACGACCCTTCATGGTCAGCATGTCTTCAATGAAGTTGGTGTCGTGCTCGGAAGAAATGAGCACTTCAGTTTCCTGACGGTCATAATAAGTTCCCGCCATCGCCAGATCGCCAGTCAACCACTCGCCCGCAGACATGGTGTTGGATTCCACCACATCCTTACCCCAGAGCATTGGAGTGCTCATTGAACCTGGGTTACCGAAGATGTATCGGTCCTGACTATCTTTCAGGAGGTCAATTGCCGCCCAATCAGTCGGGTTCATCACAAAGGATGTTGAAACGTAATCCGCCAATGCGACCTGCAAAATGGCAAGACGCAGACGATCAATCCGCGTGGCATTGGGTAGGCCAGCAGCCGCAGCAAATGCCACAGCCTCAGTCAAAAGCCCCTTCAGGTTTTCACCCTGCCCATCACCAGCAAGGATCTGCTTTTCTTCTTCCAGATCCAGACCATAACGAAGCTCGGAGTCGATCTCCGTTTGCAGGAAGTCGGAATCTGCCAGAGCTTCTTCTGTGATATTGGTAACGTGGGCAATCTTTTTGACTTCAGAGGTGGCCTTCTCCCAACCAAAGCTGGATTCCGGCATTGTTCCCTCTTCGGCAACCATCGCCGCCTTATTGTCACGTATTGTCTGCTTTCGGTACTTCACCAGATCAGAACTGGTTTTGCCCTTGGTCAGCAGATCCCGGATAAGCAAGCGACGCCGAGGCATACGGATCGGATCACGTTCCTCTTCATGGTAGATCAAACCACCAGCCGAGCCTGCAGCAGTGGTGATTGCATTCGAGACGGTAATTCGCAGATTGCCTCGTGCACCACCATCGGCAAACGCCTTGATCCGGTCATCTTCTGCCACGAATGCCTGACCAAGTGTCATCACCGGAGTAGAGCCACCGCCGCCGATCCCCTCAGCCACTTGCTGCGAGATTTCCAGCGCCTGACTCTTGATGCCTTCCAGTGAGTTTTTCAGCTCAGTGACCGAGTTGCTCAAAGCCGTCTGCTCAGTCAAAAGCTTGTCGGCCTTATCTTTGGTTTCCTGCGAAACCTCGCCAGAGCGCTTCGCTTGCTTCAGAGCTTCTTCCGCCGTGCCCTTAACGTTATCAGTCACATCATCCAGCTGCTGACTAACTTTTTTCAGCAGGTCTTCTGTCGTCATGTTGTCATTGCGCACCGACCCGACAACAGCATCAGGGCGAGCAAGAGCAAGTGCCGCCAAGCAAATGGCGGGCATGAGTGATTTCGTTCTCATGAATGTTCTCCGATTTACATGGAATCCAATTTATCGAGGAGGCTTTGCACTCCTGCTCGAACGGCAGCGCCAGACTTGCCGGATGGAGCAGCGCCAGACGTGCTCCCTTTCAAAGCCGCACAAAGTGAGCGACGTTTTGATTTTGGTACGTTGAGACGCGCAAGGAGGATATCAAGCTCCTTCTGCGCAGCATTTGGTGAGGGCTTATCGGAAGCTTGGCTTGGAGCCTGCTCAACTTCATCACTTGGAAGAAGCGCATCTGCAAACCCTTGTTCAACAGCACTCTCACCATTGATCCAGGTCTCTTTGTCGAGCTGGTTGCTCAGCTCTTTTTCCGAGATCTTGGTGCGTGCGTGATAGATACTGACTGCCGCATCATCAAACGGCTTTAGCCAATCGGCAACCTCAAGGAACGCATGGCGATCACCGCATGCACAAACCCACGTGTTATGGATCATCAAGAACGCCGCTCGCCCAATCTGGATTTCATCTGCTGCCATTGCAATGACAGAAGCTGCCGATGCTGCTAACCCCAGCACCTTCACAGTTACCTTGGCCTTATGCTCGCGCAGCAGGTTGTAAATCGCCAACCCTTCGAAGAAATCGCCGCCCGGAGAGTTGATCGAGACGACCACATCCTTCTCACCAATGTTGCGCAGCACCGCTGAAATTCGCTTGGCAGTCACCCCATCATACATCCAGCTCTCGCCAATAGGATCGAGGATGGAAATGGTGCTTTCGCCGTCCTCACCAGCTGCTGCTTTGATATCGGGATTCCAGCGCTGCTGTACACTTTCAGCAATCGCACTTTGAAGACCTTTCCCAGCCAGTACCGGGACATTTGGCAAATTACGGATGCTCATTTGTCGTCCTTTCCAAGCAAGTCAACCAGTCCCAGTGAGGTTTGAACCACCAGCTCATCACTGTTACCGCCGCGCCGTGGCAGGTTGATCCTGTCGCGACACTCATCACCAGTCATGATGCCAGCCATACGCAATTTGAGGAAAAGGTCGCCTTTGGCCTTGCTGTCCATTTGCAACATGCCTTCGCGGTTATATTCCACGTACCAACGCCCGCGTTTTTCAACGGGAATGAGATCTTTCAGGATACGGGCTTCGTTTTTGATGAGCAGCGGATTGATACCAAGCGAGAGCCAAGACAGCATCACCGCTTCAACACCGCTGCCCCACATGGTCTGGCCATCTGCTGAATGGCCGATCACAATGGGAGGAACTCCAAACCATCTGCATACATCTTCAACGCTAAAGCGCCGGGTTTCCAAAAGCTGAGCATCTTCAGGGTTGAGCTGGAGCTGCTGGAACTTAAGGCCAGATTCCAGCGTTAGAGTCTTACCTGCTCTGCTCGATCCAATGAACTTTTCCAGCAGGGTCTGAAGCTGGGCCCGCTGTGCATCATTGAGGCTCTGATCAGAAGTCAAAACACCCGCAGCCATCATCGCATTGGAAAAAACGCTGCCCGCTGTCTCATCAGCAGCCAAAGCCGCCCCAATTGAATTCGCCCCGTACTTGATGGCTGACATGCCCAAACCATCACCAGCCCCAAACCCGCGCAGATGGAATACCTTGTCAGCGGGCAACGTGCTGTGTTTGCTCCGGTCATAGACACTGTATTCCAGCTTGCCATCCCGATTGCGTTTGGGTGTGACATTGAGCAGAGGGCGCAACCCAACCAGTCTTGATCCGACAAAGAGCTTTTCCGCACATGCATTGCCGCGCAAAGTTGCATGCGCTGTCATACCCTCCCAGAACTCAACCCCAGTTTGCTCAGGGTTGGGGCTTTTACAAAGGATCTCGGACAGGTCTTCTTCAATCTTCACCCTACTGTTTCCTGAACCCTTTTCATAAAGCGCGAGAGGCAGTGTCGAGATCACCTGTGAAGTCTTGCGAACACAATCCCAAACAGCAGAAAACGCCAGAGCAGAGGACGCATTAACGGTTTTGCCAGCCGAAGAAGAGTGACCACCCCCAGCCCATGCATCTCCCCCATTGAGGTTGATCCATCCAGACTCGCCTGCACGTAGCTCCTGCTTAATGCCGCGAGCTGCTGCCTTTAAAAATCTGATCATATCACCATCACCGGATTGCTGAGGAAGTCGTCCAGGCCATTGCCTTCTGCTTCTGGATGGCGGCTCATGAGATCGAACGCGTTGAACGCTGCTGTGAGCGGGTCAATCTTCATGGAGCCGGATGCTTGCTTGGTCACATAGTCAGCGTTGCCGCGTTTCTCGGTTTTGGCGTTGGAAACACACCAGGCCATCAGCCGAGAACCACCATGAACCAGAGACTTATCTGCTAGCTTTCGCGCCATGCCTTTGGTTACGCCTGAGAGTTTGTAGCCTTGAGGCACACCAACAAGCTGCTCTTGTTTGACCTCCCGCTCCATCAGCTCATCAACAATTGCGGCCACTCCGACTGGATCTAGTCCAATGGCATGTTCTTTCGGAAACAGACCACGATCCAGAACTTGCTCAATGTAGTCAGCAACAATCGGAATATCGTCTTCGATGTTCTCACAGATGAACAAGTCGCCATCCTTCTCGAAGTCTCTAAGCGCCGTCGCAATCTGCTTGCGTTTGTCTAAGGCACTCTCATGGCAACATGCACAGGTCCAAAGCAGCCATCTGCTTTTCTCGGTCTCGCTCTCTTTTTCGCGCCCGATAAAACAAAGCCCTAGAAGGTCATCCAGACCGCCGCCATCAACGCCAGCAGTCACAACCTCACATCGATCTAAAAACTCATCAAAATCACGGATGACAGTGAACTCAGCAGCCTGCCAATGATCAGCCCCAGCCCACCGATCTCTTCGCAGGTTCATGCCAATCGGCACATTCAAGTGCTTGGCAAGGAAGCTTTGCTTGTCCTCTTCACCCGTTCCATCCATGGCTTCGCGAAGTTTGGATTCCAGCCAGCTCTTACGAACGGAACGCCCTAGATTGGGATTGGTGATGTAATAGTTTTCCGGCTTCAGATAATCCTTGCTTTTGAGCATTGCTTTCGGGAACTCGTAGAGAACTCCAAGCCGCTCAGGATCGTGAATTTTCCCGTCACGCACATCTCGGTAGTATTCAAGCTTACTCTTCCAGACCCCAGCTGGCGGTTCATCGGAATGCGTGGTCAGATAAACAACAAATCCTTCAGGACGAGCAATCAATCCGCCAGTGGCCTCCTGTAGCATGGCCGCCGCCTTTGGCTTCTTGCCAAACAACCACAACTCATCGACCAAAACAAAACCAGCTTTTTTGCCAGAGAGCGTGTCGCTGTCAGCCGCCACAATCTTGAGATTTGAGTTTGTGGTCTCATGCCTGATTGTCCGCTGGTGCGAGATCACCTTAAGAATGCTTTTGAGTTCCGGATCGTAGGAGACCATCGCCGCAGCTGGATCAAAGCAGTTGTTGGCCACCTCAATGGTTGGAGCCAACAGCAGCAGCTCATTGAGGTGACGCCAGTTGCGAATGAGCGCCGTCACCATGATCCCGGCTGCAATGGTGGACTTGGCGTTTTTCTTTGAGATCAGGAGCAGGAACTCACTGATCAAACGTTGTCCTTCTCCCGCGTCATAGGCTCCAAAGATCGCACCAACAAAATCGAACACCCACTGATCACAGCACTCACCAAATGTCGGCATGCCCGGAACATCAACCACCTTGAGCGACTTGAAGACATTCAAAGCCGCCTCTGCTTCTGCTGAGAACAAGGGATCAAAGGGAATGAGAGATTTCCCTTGAACAATGCGTTGTTCCCAATCCACGCAGGCTGTTGACCAGTGCTGAATTTTCAAGACAGATCTTTCTTCAGTTGATCAGTTGAGGAGCTTGGGGAGGTGCATACTTTCCGTCATAGGTTTCTGCTGTTTTCTTGCGCTCTTCTTTTTTGCCGAGCGCTTTTTCAGATGCAGCAGGAACACTCTTTCCGCGGTTAGCAATCGCTTCCGCCAGCTTGTCACGATCAGAACTTTCAAGCCGCGAGAAGATTTCTTTGATCGCTGACACCTTCCCCGCTTCCGCCATGTCCATGAGCTTACCCAGAAGCTTGGCTTCCACTCTCGCCCGAGCATCATCCTTGACCTTGAGCTGACGAAAATAATTCTTGCGCAAAGTGGGAGCTGTGATCCCTAAGGCTGCTGCAATTTCATCCTGAGTTTTTCCGAATGCCAGTAACTGTATGACAAGTCTACGCTTTTCGTCTGTCACCACATGAGGTGGACGCCCTCGTTTTCCAAATCCTTCAGGGATTGGATCGCCTAGCAGGTCAAATTCGAAGTCGGCCAAAAAAAAATCTCTCAGTTATATTGGGGCGGGTAAGGGCCATTCAGCCCCCGGACTTTCACCCCACCCCCCATTTTCCGTTGAAAATCAATGACTTGGCAGTCCAGCCGCTAAAGCCTTCACAGCCGCCTCAGAGGCGCTCAACAGCTCCCGAGCAACTCACTCAAACTGATTTTCACCTTATAAATCAACAACTTGGCAACGCATCCGCCGCGCCTGCGCAGTCTTCCGATTGTGGCACCACGTGCAAAGGCACTGGATATTGCCCGGATCGAGGTCAGCGCCGCCATCCTTGCGCTCGACGATGTGGTCAGCGATGAGCTTGTGTTGCCGCTTCGAGAAGTCCTTGCCGCACATCTCGCAGACATAGCCGCGCAGCTGCTTGATGTACTTGGCGAGCGTCTTCCATTCAGCCGTGAGGTAGAATGGATCGACCGCCTTCGGCGCTTTGCGCAGCGTTGAGCCCAATGTGTTCAAGCGAGGTGTGATGGATTTGAGTGGCAAAGGAAGCAGCCTTCAAACAGAAAAAAGGCCCGCCTCTCAGCGAACCAGTTAACGCACTCCGCATGCGTGTTAAAATTCCATAGAAACTCTTCGCGCCAACTCCGCCTCTCGGCGTCTTATGTTGACTGGGTCTCGTGTCCAGGTCGCTCTGTTGGTTTAGCGGGTTCTAGCCGCTCAGGCCCCGGAGATTCACGTGATCATCCTGATGCGCATCATGGTTAACGTAACGCCAGCTTGTCAACCGGCACTGTTGCTTTTGTAGTCCGACCGAATGCTTCAAGCTCCACGCGAGCCAGCTCGCCGCCCTGCCTGAGACTACGAATTTCCCCCACCAACTGAGCACCAACGCCAGCCACAAGCATGACCTTATCACCAATACTAAAGATCTGACCTTTAATCAGTTTCCGCCCAACCTCAGCTTCACAAGCCGTATCGACTATTCGAAGCATCTCGCGCATAGGCACACGATGAGGAGCGCCCTCTAAGGTTGTCGAAAGAATTTTTTCCACACCGTCGCATTTCCGAACTAGATCACAGCTCTGCCCCGCATTCGCATTCAATCCGACGAACAGATAACGAGGGAACATCAAGCAGCTTCTCACGAAACGCTTCTTCATAACCTTGACGGTTCGAACCTCGGTCATCATTGGCAGATAGGCAGTCAGGCCAGCCGCATTGATCCCTTCAAAAGCTCGATCCTCACAGTTCGGATTGGTGCGAACCACAACCCACTCAAGAGAGCTGCCTTTGATGAGCGAACGCATGAACTGATAGTTGCGCTCAAGCGCTCGTCTTTCCTCGTTGGGAGCAGTCATCGTCATTCAGCAGCCTCCTGAGTAGCCGTTGTGGTGTTTGTGATTTGATTGTGCGCTGCTTCAAAGTTCTCAAGAGCTGCTGTCACAGCCTCAAGCAAAGTCTCGTGTTCATCACCAACAAGCCTCGGCATCCAGACCCACTCAGGCAGAGCATGATCAGGAGCAAACCTAGGCCAGCCACGCTTCTGGTGAAGCCGCTTCCAAGCCTGCCAGATCTCGCTACCAACCTTCACAACTTCAAACTCATCACCCAACGAAGACAGCTCATTCGGGACAGTTCCGCCACTTCGCTTCCGTTCGGCAGCTTGATGCATGAGAACAACCGAGCGCCAACCGTATTTCGACAACCGGTCCAGCTTCTCTTGCTTCTCGATATCTCCCCCAGCCGTTAATCGCCCTTGGATTATCGAAGGTGGTTTAGGAAAGTGCTCAGGCGCAAGGGGCGGTTTGAGCAACTCAGAAAACCGATAAACGCCCCAAAGCTTGCCATAGGGCTTGGCTACCTGCACCTCGCCACCCTCATTTCCAGAGCCTTTGGGCAGCAGCTCCCACCGCTTTTCCTTGAGATAAGTCAGCAGAGAGCAAATCTTGGTGCGACCTAAATCCCTGATGTGTTTCTCGTAAGATTTCGCCAGCTTTGCAGCCTGATTGCGTTCTTCCTCAGTCAGTCCAAACCACAGCCGCTCAGCAGCTTCCACACTGTCGCCTGCCCCTGTCGACCAGCCAGCATGAACCTTTTTCAGCCTTCGAACCCACGTTTCACGAGTGACTTTGCCCTTATTGTCATTTTTAACATTCTCGCTCTTACACGCGCCCTCTCTCTTCTGGACTGGTATTGGATTGTTAAATGGACTGTTCTTATCTTGGTGCACGTCGTGCACCGCCTTAGGTGCATCAGGTGCACCACCTTCATGCACCTCGTGCACCACCTTTTTTGAGTGAGCTGGTGCATCTGGTGCACCGCCTTCCTCCTCAAACTCGGCAGTTTTGACCATCCGCTCAGATAAGCTGGGCGCAACTAAATCACGCTCAGGCCACCGCGCCACGTACTCATGGCGCTTCCATCTTTGCCCTCTGAAACCATGTTGGCTGACCTTGATCCAACCAGCTGCACGAGCCGTCTCGATATGGTTGAGAACTGCCCGCTTGCTCAGCCCGCTATACTCCATCAAATCTTCAATTGACGGATAGCAGCTCTCCCCCATCGTGTTCATGAACATGCTCAAGGTTTGCAGCACATGCTTTGTGGTCGCCGGAAGTTCAGACTGGCAGAAGGCTTGCCGCCAATTCCATGCCTTTCGGTCTCCGCTCATGTCCAGCCCTCCACTTCCATTTCAGGAGACTTGAGCATGTAGTCGTTTCGCCTGAGCTTTGCGCCTGCAGCATCGTAGCGCCGCACACCGACCCAGCCAGCCCGTTGTGCCCTCTTAAGGTGCTTGGTCACCACCGGTTTGCTCAAGTTGGCCCGCTCTGCCAGATCGCTAACAGGCACCGTAAAAACCTCACCAACACCGCCGACAAACAGGCTCAGCGTATGCAGCACCAAGCAGGTGCCGGATTCCATGTGGTATTGCGAAAACTCGCGCCGCCACTCTTCAATGTTTCGAAATTCACGCACTGCAAGCCTCCATTGTTTCAGGGAGAGAAAACAAAGGGCCAGGTTGATCCTGAAGTTCAGGGCCAGTAGCCAGTTCTAGGTCATTTAGCTTTGAAAATTGCCCTTTGGAGCCGGGAGGCACCCAGATGAGCTGGGTAGAGCTTGCCTCTTGGTCTGTCCGAAAAATGATCCAGCAATACGCCGTTGCAGTGGACCCTTTGGGATCATATCGCCCCTTATGGATCGGCACCCTTTCAGCAAAAACCGCCACGATTGCAGGTGGATGAGCAAGAAACAGTGTTGCAACACGCTCGATTGTCTCCAGCCACCTCAATGGAACAAGCACAGCAACGCCTCGCTTGGGCTTATGGGCTAATGCACGTTCCACGAACTGCTGAGCCAACATGCCAAAGGGCGGATTGGTGACAATCCAATCAAAGGTTCCGTTAGGGAATTGCCACTCAGGGAGCACTGTCAGGAAGTCCCAAAACTCCCCATGTGCATCGCCAAACCCGCGATTGAACAGATCGGACGCCCAAACCAGATCAAAGTATTCTCGGAGCGGGATCGCCATATGCCCACCACCGCAAGCACATTCCCAAACCTTCAACGGCTCCCAACCCGCCTCTCCCACTCGCTTGAGGTGCAAAAGCAATTCGCACAGAGCACGCGTTGCCCATGGTGGCGTAGGGAAATAGTCACCAAACTTCTCAGGCTCCACTCGAGACGCCATAACCGCTCGTGAGTTCTTAGGAGAGCTCATGCAGCAACCCTCCCGAGGAATTCCGTAGATCGACGTTCAGGTGAATGCGTGTTGCAATCGGCATCGCGTAAAGATGCAGAGAGCCTTGCCGGATGCGCCAACATAGCAAAGCTCTCTGCGCACACTGGCAACCCGAGGAAAGGAACAGCCAGCATGAGTGATGAAGTATTCGAAGAAGCCGTAATTGAAGTACATCCAGAAGAGAATTTAGAACAGAGAGCACATAATGAAGTTCTATTTGTCTTACTGTGCAAAGTGCTTGAAAGCCTAACACCTGAGCAAAGAAAATCTGCTGTAGGACAATTTGAACATTATGCCAGAAACTTGAAATATGGCGATCGCACCAACGACGATGACTGCAAAGTCGTGGAAGAAGTTTGCTATCAATACCTCCGTCAGATTCGATACCTCCGCTAGAAGCAAAGTGGTTGCAAACCTCGCCTAGAAGAAGAACTAGCTTAGTCAATTTTGATTTGTTGACTGGGTTTTGCTCTGCCAACAGATTATGAGGAAAGGTCATGCAGCAACCTCTCGCAACATAATGTGCAAAAGTTACACGACGTTTATCAGATTTGAACACTACACCACCTCCCCCAAACAATGCGCTGCGTGACGAGATTGGCTGCATTGAGGGAACCATCTCTCAATACAGCCAACTTCTACCAATCACCTCTTGGCAGTAGGAAGGTTTTCATCTTCAGTGACTTGCTGTTGCTCCAACATGAAAAGCTGATAAGACCTTTCAAGAACGGCAGTTTTCTCAGAGAAACCATCCCGTTCAACGCGAGAGATGCAACTTTGAGAGCATCCAAGCGCACGCGCCATCTCCAACTGAGTAAGCTTAGCTTTCATTCGAATTTCGGTAGGCTCTAGCATCGCTATAAAATCCCGTGGGTATAATATTTACTCGACACGTGTATTTTCAATGCCAGATGCATAGTCCAAAGTCAACACCCAATGCATAAAGCCGATTGGCACTGTGGAGCTATGGAACCACACGAAAGACTTAGAACAGCCCGCTTCAATGCAGGCTTCAAAACAGCTACAGCAGCCGCCAAGTCTCTTGGCGTCAACGTTAGCACCTACTCAAGCCACGAGAACGGCTCTAGGGCATTCGGTCATGAAGAGGCCGCTCACTATGCCCGCCGCTTCAAAACATCTCCCCAGTTCCTTTTGTATGGAGAAGGCCGATCACCCGATGATGCAAAACCAGACGCTGATGACCTAACACACAGCCTGCTGGGTGAAATGGCGAACAATTCTGACAGACCGCAAACGGATAAGCTTGACTTAGAGTTATTCTTAAAGTCTTTTGAAGAAGGAATAAGACTTGAAGAGCAAATTCTTGATGGCAGGGGTAGCATTAGAGATTTATCTATTATAGTTGAAAATATTTATAACGCTGCAAAGAAGAAAAAGACTGATAAGTGATATTTTTTAACTGAAGGATACTGTCCTAAAGTTTCGCTACGCGCTCTAACCATAAGTACCTAAAGAGAGACCATATGGACAACGAAAGCGCACTATCACTGATCTGGCATCGTCCAACCTTCTCACACAAAGAGGAAGTTTTGGACCTTATTAAGACCGCCGAAAAGTACGACCTAATCACACCACTTAAGATGATGTGTGTTAATCTTTACGATT
Organism: Pseudovibrio sp. Ad13; assembly: GCF_001623225.1. NCBI lineage: Bacteria > Pseudomonadati > Pseudomonadota > Alphaproteobacteria > Hyphomicrobiales > Stappiaceae > Pseudovibrio > Pseudovibrio sp. Ad13. The sequence continues at coordinate 214,064 of NZ_LMCC01000015.1, forward strand.
GCCCCTACATCGATTTACTAAGCGAAAAGCAGCAAAAAGAAGTAATCAACGCCTTTCGCCCCGCGCTGGTTCTGGCGTACACACAACAGAAACAGGAGCAGGAAGTTGCTTGAGTACACCAAGAGGCGCCCCGCTACTGCACTCATACTCGAAGAGTTGAGCACAACGGGTGCACAGCTTTTGCACATCTGGAATAAATCCAATGGGCACCTCTCACCCGAGTTCATCGATTACGCACGCAAAGTACTACTCATGGCGCCACCTGCCACCCCCAGCGACAGCCCTGACATTCTAATGATAGGCAACGACAGCTTCGCACGTCACGTGTTCGGGGCGGACTGGGCTCAACACCCAACCAGAGCCAGAAAGGCGATGTCACTGACATATCGGCAATTGGTGGCAAGCAGTTATTGGAATGCCCACCAGTCAAACAAGCCAATTTTTGACCTGATCGGCGCAAACCTTTCCGACAATAACTATCGCGAGTATTGCAGACTAATCCTGCCCGTACATTCACGAGCAGGAATTTCGCAACTTGTAGTTTTCACGAAAGAGCTACCTGATCAATCATCTCGCGCTATATCACTAATCAACTGATTCAGAGCGTATGAAGGGTTTGCACAAAACGCCAACCCCTTTGGAAAGTCTCGAGACGGCACCTCAAAGCGAATGCCATCTGACTGACCCACCAACCATCCCCAGCGCGCTCCATTTCCATTCAAGAAATCAGCGGGACGCATCCAGCAATAAATCCAATCAAGTCGCCAAAGATCAAAAGCCATAATCTGCGCGAACTCCATCAATCTGCGCGCGTACCCCCGCTTCCTGAGATCTGGCCTTATCCAAAGATCGCCCAGGTATCCAACCTGCCCCGAAATACGCTTCGCGATCTCTGGCTGAACATTCGTCACCTGTACAGGATTGCCATCAACATCAACATATCGCAATCGCCAATAAGTGGCCAAGAATTCCGACAACGCCAACCCTTGCAGCGGCTCTAGCCTAATTGCCGCAAACCCACATAAATGCTTCTCACCAACTAACCTCAGGCCTAGCCATGCAACATTCTCTTTACTCTGTGCGTTGAGAGAATATGCAAAATGCGGTGTAAGCCCGCCCTTAGCCTCGGGCAAAGCTTCTTCAGCAGCGGCAAACGATTCCCCCTGAACAATCTCAAAGCCGTTTTTCTCAAACTCAGAAATCAGCTTAGCAGCTGCCTGATAGAGCACTAAACGCGCCACCATATTGGTACCTCCAAATACCCAAAGAGCAATTGGATGCAGATATCCACATAAAACCTAACGAAATTACCCCTTAAATCTAACAATCAACATAGTTTGACTCGTGTCCTAAATTCATTTTTCGGACGCAGAGCATAATATTTATGCCATACGCATTGACAACAGCGTATACTCAGAGCATATTTTTTACACTGACTGTGTGGATTTGAATATCATGACCGAATTTGAAGCAATTAAGCTTCTTCGTGAACATCGAAGAAAACTGTCTCGACTTCCAGCTGGCTCATTAGTCCGTTTTCGAAGGAGCCCGCCTGAAGACTTAGGCCGATGCAACATCGGTATTGTGCAACGAGATGCAGCCCTTAGTGCTGTGGTCGTTCTCTACATCGATAGCAACAACCAACCTCAGCAAGCAGTAGCAGCAGTTTCAGATTTATTTATCGCAGAGGGTGAACGAGATGACATCTCAGATTGATGACAAAAAGGTGCGGGACACACGCGACGATCTACAACCTGGAATTGACAACCTGACCAGCCAGATCAAAAGCGCCGCGGTGTCTGACACAGATAAAGCAACTCTCGCTTTGCGTGCAGGGAAGGCAATCGTCTCAAACGTTGCAGAAGAGATCTTGGTGAACCAGTTCGCCGAGACACTCTCAAAGGAAGATGAAGACACCACCGCCTAACACAAAATAGAGAGAGAGGGCCCTGCTCTGTCTCTCTATCTCCAAAAGGGAGTATTTCGATGCATAGCGCCACAATCATTCAATTCCCTGCGACTAAACAGAGCCCAGCTCAAGCACCCTCCAAAACCGTACAGCAAGTGGGTGAAGAAGCGCTCACCCAGACGAAGGACGCTCATAGAGACCTCTGCACGTTCCTCTCTGACTTGAGCTTCATGGTCAAAGAGACCCCGCAGGATCGCCGCGCGATCAGCGCTCGCATCCTCGCCATGCACGAAACACTCACCAACGCCGATATCGCGCTGGTGAAGATGCTTCAGCAAATGGAAACCGCAACTCCAGCAGGCACTCTTTAGGGCCTCCAATACCTCACCTCTTCGCTCCCCTCAATCACGAGGAACAGTCCCATGAATAGCATTGAGAAAGTCGTATCTAGTAATCTCTGCCGCGAGATCCTGTTCCATGTGAACGAGGCCGCGAAGCTATCCGTTCTGGTGGCCTTCGCCATAGTGCTGCTGCTCCTCGCCCCCGCCCTTGATGAAACAGTAATCGAGGCAAAACAGAGCATCTCCTCTGAGTTCATCAGCACCCAGCTTTCCTCTTTTGACGTCCTAAACGAACGCTAGAAGGTTCATGCGCCTATGAAACGTAAAGCGAAATTCCAGACTGAAGCCGAGATGTGCTCAGTGTTCCTAAAGAACTTGCCGGAAGGCTGGACCGCTTACCCGGAATGGAACAATTGGGACATTGTTTTGGTCCGCGACTGCGATGACTTTCAAATCGGCATAGAAGCCAAGCTGCGTTTAAACGCCAAGGTCATCACCCAAGCCGCAGAGCGCGCCTATGAGGTCGCAAAGCCGGGACCAGACTGCCGCGCCATCCTCATTCCTGAAGGCTACAGAAACGACCTGACTTTCATTTGCGGACTACTCAACATGCAAGTGATCGAAGTAAGTGATGAGCCACGGAACGCTAAGTATGATCCTTGGTTCCGACCAGAGCTTCCCAATCCCAAGCGCCGCAACTTCTCAAAATTCCCCGAGTTCTATCCTGTCGCCAGAATGCCTCTCCCCGAGATCATCCCGACTGTAGACGCTGGCAAGCCCTGCCCCACTCGCCTCACAGAGTGGAAGGTCAAGGCAATAAAGCTATCCATTCTGCTGGAGAAAAACGGCTTCGTGACCCGCAAAATCTTCGATGAACTGAAGCTCAGCGCAACGCTGTTTCTCTATTCCAAGAATGAGTGGATGAGACGCGGACGCGCCAAAGGTCAATGGAGAGCAGGCCCCAACTTCCCAGACTTTAGAGAGGGCTTTGAAGCGAATTACGCGGAACTGGAGCAACTCTTCCCGGAGTGGTCTCAGCAGCTGACAGAGTTCCAAACAGCGGAGAAGGCCGCCTAAAGCCAACCGGCGACAAGCCTTTGAAATCAACATTTCAACTTGTAGAAGGAAGCTATCATGGATTTTTCTATTCCTGTTCCACTGTACATGATCAAAGCAGCTCACGAGCTACTCAAAACCGTCGAGGAACATCGTTACTACATCAATTGCCTTCAGGTCGAAGTCAAAGACGATGCAGCTCTCCTGATCGCCACAAACGGCAGCATCATGCTCGTGCAATCCATAGATCTCGATGCTGAAATCGGCAGAGGTAGCTTCACCATTCCTCGAAAGGTTCTCGATCAGCTTCCCAAAGCCACCAAGAGCAACCGTGACGAACTCTACGAGCTTTCAGAAAGCAGCGCACAAGGGCCAGACTTGAGCTTCGGCTGGAAGCCAGAGAAGATCGACTATCCCAATTGGCGCCGCGTTTTACCTAGCGACGGTTATGAAAAAGCGTTCGCAAAGTACGACCCTAAGTACATATTACTCTTCAGCAAAATCGCGAAAACTCTTCATGCGCCCAGCTGCCAGATCCTCCCTAACAGCGAACCCCACCCTGCTCTGGTAACGTTTGATGGAGTCGAGCAAGCGTTCGGAGTCGTCATGCCGATTAAGATGACGGAACACTCTACGAAGAAACCCTTCGAAATCTGGGAGCAAGAGTTTCAAGAGGAAGCAGCATGACCTTCCTCCCACTCATCTTCACAGTGAACACAATCCGCATGTGGCAGCTCTACTGGTTTGGTCAGGAGCCGATTCACTATGGCTCAAACCTGCCGGAGGAGATCGAGCAATGAAGTGCCCCACCTGCATTGGCACCGGACGCGATGACTTCTATCACCTTGCTCTGAGCGAGTGTGAGCGTTGCGACGGCACCGGTTACCTACCGATTGAAGACCTCAAACCATCTGCCCTGAGAACTGCTTCGCAAGCTTATTGGGAAACACAGTCTCCGAGCAACAAAGTGCCCTTCGACGAACTCACCCCAAGCAATCAAACCGATCTTTCTTGGCACGCCGCGAAGGTCATTCTCGCTTACCAAAAAAGCGAAAAAGAAACACGGAGCTAATCATGCCGGTCTTAGCATCTAGAACCACAGCGTCAGCAGTCGAGACCATCAGAGAAACAGCCAGAGCCGCTGGCTACTCTATGCCTGCATTCAAGCGGATCATTGAGGAGTTCATCTACCCGCTTCGCTGGTCAGAACGGCAGTCTCGCCCACCTCAGGACACTCACTTTAAGACCTTCGAGTTCTACTCCAAGCCGCCTCTTATGCTCTACATGATCGTGCGTCGGGACTGGTACAACGGGAAAACCGATTGGCTCGCATACTTCCAGCACGCCAACGGCATCTATTCTTCAGACAACAAACCTCACAGCACATTCGAAGATGCAGAAGCTGCCTGCAATAAGTACCATCGCGACCACATCTTGAAACTTATCGACCTGGAGGCAGTTTGCAGCGAGGTCTTTGAGATGGTGGCGAATATGCTGGAAGCCATAACCGGCACAGCCGACAAGACCCCGTGCCCCTTCTGCTCTGGCGAAGCAAACCGTTGCGACTGCGTAGAGGATTACTGCACCTGCACGCTCCCTCGCACAAATTGCGACCATTGCAACAACAAAGGCTGGTTACCGCAGACACCCGCCAGCAACCTCCTCACTGAAGAGGAGGGCAAGCTGGCAGCATTCCAGCACGTCACCCACACCCATTAGCATTGCCGAGGTTACTCCTCCCAAGCGCGAATGCGTCGCCTCGACATGAGCGGCTCAGGAAAGGCGCACCTGAGCCGCTTCCCATCCTTCTCAACACTGGTCGTAACCTAACCTCAAAGAGGCACAGCAATGAGATTGGAAACAGAAGTCAACCCGATCCATATCGGCATCATGCTGACAACCAAGCCGGAAGCTTTAGCAGAGCTACTCACCGCCATTGCTGTTAACGCTCCTTCTGAGCTTGCCGAGCAAGTCAACGAGCATATGCCGGAAGCCCTACGCGACCGCACATCCAACCTGCTTGAGAAACTACTCATCGCAATCTCAACCTGAAACCAATGAGGTGATAAATGTTAGATGGCAAAACCAATCCGTTGAACTTCCCGCCTCGCGGTTTAGGTAGAGTTGATGCCGCCAAATACATTGGCATAAGCGCAAGTCTTTTCGATGAGCTGGTTGCAAAACGTTTGATGCCTGATCCTAAAATGATGAACACCAGAAAAGTCTGGGATATCCGAGAGCTGGACAGAGCTTTCGATGAGCTCCCGCATTCCAACCAATCAGCAACAACAAACAGCAACCTACCAAGCGACTTCGTGTAACCATGAGCACAACAAAGTTCAAAGGCGTTCATACCGAACGAGATCGACACGGAAAAATTCGCAGGTACTTTCGCAAAGACCGACAGTCACGCAGAATCCGCCTTAGAGAAGAGCCCGGAACACAAGCTTTTCTTGATGAGATCGCCCGCGCTCAGCTTGGGTTAACAAAGCCTGCACCGCTGGCAAAAGATAAGCCGAAGAAGACTATTCGAAAGGTAAAAGGAACATTCGGCTGGCTGGCAGAGGAGTATCTCAGTCGAGTAGGCCCCACCTTTGCAAAGTCAACAGTAGACCAAAAACGCCGAGTGCTCACCGCTATTGGCGACGAAACGTGCTTGAGCGCCTCTGCGTCAGCTTTGCGAGATATGGACTATCGCGGACTAACCAAAGCACACGTCACTAAACTGCGCGATCAAAAAGCCGGTACTCCTGAAGCAGCAAACCACCGTGTGAAAGCTCTATCAGCCCTTTTCGAGTGGGCTTGCGGAGAAGCTGAACTTGCCGAAACCAACCCTGTCCATGGGGTCAAGAAGTTCAAGTCAAACACGACCGGCCACCATACTTGGACACAAGATGAGATGGACCAGTTTGCTGCTCACCATAGCCCAGGTTCAAAAGCCCACCTGTGCTTCACAGTTTTACGCTACACTGGCTTGCGCATATCCGACGTTTCTCGGCTTGGACCAAAACATCTCTACACTGATCGCGAAACAGGCTTGCTTCACTTTAAGATTGCAACCAAAAAAAATGAGAACAACACCTCTAAGGTGATTGATATGCCAGTACTCCCACCACTAGCATTGGCTATCAAAGACCTCGATGAACAGGCAACGTTTGTCCAGACACAGTGGGGAAAACAGTACTCCATAAAAAGTCTTGGCAACCGCTTCAGCACTTGGTGCAATCAAGCAAATCTTCCTCATTGTTCAGCTCACGGAATCAGAAAAGCTGATGCCGTTCTAGCTGCAGAACAAGGCGCAACTGCTCATGAACTACTGAGCATGTTCGGCTGGGAAAAACTAAGCACCGCCGAAATCTATACGCGAAAAGCAAATGCAAAAAGACTGAGCCAAACAGGCGCAATAAAGCTAATCAAGAAGTGAGTAACCCAACTCCTACTCAGTAGTTAGAGCTTTTTCCAATGTTTGCACCTCGCTCTGATCTAACGACATTAACTCCCCATATTTGAAGATTAAGTCCCCCAATGCAGAAAGCTCGATTGTGCTCGGGAAATGAACCTGATCTCCTAGGTATCCACCTTGCAAAGTATAATCAAAAAGCCCCAAGGTCTCTAGTTGTTGATATTCTTTTAGCAACGTTGCCAATCTCGGAGTTTTTTTCAAATTACTCCGACTGAGAAAAGCGTGCTTCCCATTTTCAAGGCCCTTTAGCAATTTTATGAGGCACAGCTGTCTGTATGACAATTCTGACACGACGGAGACTAGATGCAGCCCATCTTCTGGTAGCAGTTCATCATCAAACTCGATATTGCTATAAACTTTGGCGAGATGAACGAGCTTCTTTTGCTCCACTTCATTTTGCGCTTTCAGCAAAATGCTTTCAAGCAAGTCAGAAGAGCCTTCGCGAAACTCAAAATCCTCTCGCGGCTTTTCTCCATTCTCAATACGGCAGCTCATATCCTCAATTGCAAGAGACAATACTTCAGCAGACCGCCGCCTCTGTTTGGGGCTTAACACCCTGTCACAGAAATCAGCGGCAATATCCACAACAACTGAAGCAGCTGCAGCACCTCCAAGGAGCAAAACCGGATCTTGCGTCACAATCCCCGGCACTGCTCCCAGGCTACCACTAAGTGCCTTTTTCGAGTTATTGAGAAAGGATCCTGCTTTGTGTTTCTTGGTAGGCATTCCGGTTACGTCTTGGAGGTCTTTCATCACGAGTATCCAGCGCATGAATGATTAGAGAGCTAAACTACGTGGAATGTGAGCATGCAGGATATACTCAGGTCAACCGCCACTCTTGCAAAAAGTGAGGGAACCACATTCGCTAAGTTGTTGTTTTTGCGTCTATAGGTTTTCCCTCACCTAGCACCTAACAATTTGTCTATTCAAATATAAATCGCTCCGGCAGAGGCCTCCATTTTTCTCCCTTTACATTGATAGCAAAAACCTTTTCGCCTTTGGGGCGCAGAAGAATTGCGCCTTGCGATCAGCCATGTCTCGCGTTTCAGAGCACTGGCGGCGCGTCTATTTTTACGTGGCCAACCTCCCGGTGATGGCTCGGTTTTCCTGTCAACTTGCTCCTGAAACTCAGATAACCCGTATAGATCTCTGACTGCCGCCCTTTCACACCCGGCAGTGAGCGCGGGTCCAATCCAGACCATGGAAAGTAGGGCGAACGGCGCAAATCTGCGAACAGGCCGACACGAGCACCTGGGCGCGTTGCAATCCCCCGGCGGTGGAACCCATGTGTATCAGCAATCACCAGTGAGTTTGCCGGCACATCAAAGCAGACGGGTTTACCATATCCCATCCTCAAAATATCTTCCTCACTGGCTCGAAAAGAACCCGCTGCATGCATGCCATCTGGGTGCTGCACCGCATTCAAGCTCTGCTCAAACTCCCAGGCAGTCCGCTCCGGCGTATAACGATGAGACCCCGGCACGTAATGAAAAGGCCCATCAGCGACATCAACATCGCGCAAAAACAACCAAGCCTTCGATGTGGCGTGGAACGTATCCATATGAAAGTCAGTCTGCGGGTCTTTCCTCGTTTTTTCCAAATCCCACAAAACGGCATGCAAAAACACAATGGGATCCGCATTGTAAGACGCCACATAACGCATCGCATTTTGCAAATAAGGGTCGCGAACCGCCCTACTCAAACCCGGTAGGTCTTTCAGCACCGAAGGCGGCAACCCAATAAACCGCGTCACCGTTTTTCCCTGCCGCATTTCACTTGCAGCAAACGCATTCGTGGCAATCTCATCCTGAACTTGCGCAAAAATATCTTTGGAGAGGAAATTCTCTTTCACCACATATCCATTGCGATGAAAAAACGCTTTATCTCCCTCTGGCAGAAAGCGCACCATCTGACGACGGCGCAGCGCAGCCATTTTTTCAGCCCACGCCACACGCTTCAGATAAAACCCACGCTCATTTAACCAGCGACTTCCGATAATCGGATTCTTCTTAAATGACTTTTGACCCATCAAAGCATCAAGAGCCCAGATAGGACTTTTTAAAATTCGCAACACACGAGCCCCCACTCCGCTGACAAAACCGCCAGAACCTGTGCAATAACAAACACACTACGTATTCCTGTGTCCATTTGCCATTTAAACTCATCAAGCAGGCTATTGCAGCACTGATGATTTAAAGGGCAATTTTCGATGAGCGATACACTTGATCAACCGACTAAGCGCTCAACTCCCAAACGCCGCAAAAAAAGGCTTCGCAAAGCCGAGTTTGCCTCCGAAAGCGACATGTGCTCCCATTTCATCAACAAGCTTCCCGAAGAGTGGGTCGCCTACCCGGAGTGGGGCAACTGGGATATTCTACTTGTCAGGAAGAAAGACGGGTTTCAGGTTGGCATCGAGGCCAAGTTGCGTCTCAACGCAAAAGTCATCTCTCAATCTGCCGAAACCGCTTATCACTGCGACAAACCCGGGCCTGATTGCCGAGCAATCCTGATTCCAAAAGGCTCCAATCTCGATTTTCAACCGGTTTGCAACATACTGTCTCTGCAGATCATTGAGATTGAAAGCGAAACCTCTAAAAGCCCAAGTACCGTCAGTTGGTATCGGCCCAAACTCCCCAATCCAGATCGCGCATCCCCGGCAGGAAACTTCAAAGAGTTCTATCCCACCGAGCGACTGGAACTCCCTGAAATCATTCCTATTGTTGCAGCTGGCAAGCCCTCTCCCATCAAGCTGACACCGTGGAAAATCAAAGCCATCAAGCTTGATATTCTGCTGCAAAAGCATGGCGTGGTTACGCGCAAACTATTCAAAGCCCTCAACCTCAGCACGACACTCTTCCTTCATTCCGGCAATGGCTGGATGCTGAAGGGATCAGAACGGGGTGCATGGACACGCGGCCCCAGTTTCCCCGATTTCAGAATAGGGTGCGAAGAGAACTACAACGAGCTGGAAAAGCGTTACAAAACATGGGTTAAGACCTTGCCGATGGAAGGCATCCTCGCACCGGAAACCGAAAAAGAACCCGCTTCATGAGCGAACAAACAGTTCTTTGTTGTTGCATGCAGAACAACTCCCCCGAAACAACAGAGTTTCACTTGACCTAAATAGCTGCTAGATTACCCTTAGGTAAACCAAGCATCTGGGAGGGAGCGATGGTTTTCAAAACGCAGGATGAGACGGGCACATTCAAAACATTCAGGGACGCAAAGCGATATTACTGGCTAATTGCTTATGCCAGCAGCAGCGTCACACTCATCACAGTCGCGCTTTATGCCTACACGCACGTCACAGCAACTCTGTTCATTCCCCTCGTTTACTTCTTCATCGTCATTCCCGGCCTGGACGCTCTGATTGGCGAAGACCCGTATAATCCGCCTGATGATGTGTTGATCCAGATGGCGGAAGACCCCTATTACAGTCGGCTTGTGCGCTGGCTCGTACCATATGCCTGGATCAATCTTTTTGCCGGTGTCTGGCTTGTCGGCACCTACGACCTGCCTCTCTGGCTGATTGCTTTGTTTGCTTTTGGCAAAGGTCTGTTCGGCTCTGGCACCATCATGCTTGCCCATGAACTCGGCCACAAAACCAACAAGACAGATCAATTGCTGGCCAAGTTTGCCCTCGCAGTTGTCGGCTACGGTCATTTTTGCATTGAGCACAATCGCGGCCACCACGTGTATGTGGCAACGCCGGAAGATCCCGCCAGCTCCCGCATGGGAGAAAGCATCTACGCCTTCGCTTGGCGCGAGATGCCCGGCGCGTTCGTCAGAGGCTGGCAAAACGAAAAGGAACGCCTGCACAAGAAAGGCCTCAGCACCTTCTCAGCGAAAAACGATATCTTGCAAGGCTACGCCATCACCTTGATTGTCTTTGGCATTTGCACCGCCCTGTTTGGCTGGAAGGTTCTGTTGTTACTGGCGATTCAAAGCGTGGTTGCTTGGTATGGCCTGACGCAGGCAAACTATGTGGAACACTATGGCCTTCTGCGCCAGAAGGACAAGAATGGCAAATACGAGCGCTGCCAGCCACGCCACTCATGGAACACAAACCACATCTTCTCAAACCTGAGCACGTTCCACCTGCAGCGCCATTCAGACCATCACGCCAATCCTCTGCGCCCTTATCAAACCCTGCGAAACTTCCCTGACTTACCCTGCCTTCCGAGCGGATATCCCGGTTGTTTTGCTCTGGCGGCTATCCCCTCACTGTGGTTCAAAACAATGGACCCAAAAGTTCTGGAATGGGCTGGCGGAGACATCAACAAGGTCAATCGTGTTGATGGGTATGAGCCTGTTGCATTCTCTGCGCCGAACATCTGTTGAAACACGCAGAATGCCACTGCATTTCATGGCAATCACACTGTCGCCCCGCTAAAACAGGATCAAGTTTTAAAGCGGGGTTAGACCAATGCAACATGGTGGTGATCTTTCAAAGGCAATTGCTGAGTTTGGCGGCGAGATCAGCGACTGGCTGGACCTTTCCACCGGCATCAATCCTGTTGCCTATCCAGCAGCAGAACACATCACGTTCCGCGGTCTGGCAGAGCTGCCAAGCGAAAGAGCCGAAGTCGCGCTGATTGAAGCTGCACGTAAGGCTTATCAGGTCGCACCGCACTCAGGCATCACTGCAACACCCGGCACGCAAGCAATCATCACCGCACTTCCGCATCTACTGGGCGCCAGTTCTTCAATCGCAATTGTCGGTCCAACCTATGCTTCCCACGAAGAAAGCTGGAGAGCTGCTGGTGCGACCGTTCAATGCATTTCCGCTCAAGAAGCCCATACCGCTGCGACTAATCACCTTTTGCTTGTGAACCCGAATAATCCGGATGGTCATCTTTTCTCAAAAACCGAACTTCTGGAACTTGCAGTTAAGAGGAGAAAAGGCGGCGGCTATCTGATCATCGACGAAGCCTACATGGATCTTTATCCAGAAACCTCGATCATTCCTGAGCTTGATGACCTTCCAATTCTGGTCCTGCGCAGCTTCGGCAAGTTCTTCGGCCTCGCAGGTTTGCGCCTAGGGTTTCTTGTTGGTCCCAAAGCAATCACAACGAAACTACAGAACCAGCTGGGCAGTTGGGCGGTCTCCGGCCCCGCATTGGATATTGGTTGCGTCGCACTTTCGGATATGAACTGGCAAGAAGAAATGCGTGCGTTTTTGAAAACGGAAATGGCCATCTTCAGGGCAACATTTCAGGAGCTAGGTACATCAGCCATGGGCCACACCAATCTCTATCTGTTGATTGACCACCCTTGTGCTCACCAGCTCCACACAGCACTGGCGAAAGAGAAAATCTGGACACGCGTGTTCGATTACAGCGAAAGCTGGTTGCGCCTTGGATTGCCTGCATCCAAATCCGCCCGGCAGCGGTTCACGCTAGCATTCAAGAACGCAGTACAGACGGTCGAAAACCATGCTGCTCTTTGAAAACACGCTCTGGATCGTTCTGCTTGCCATTTGTCTTGACGCCGTGATTGGTGATCCGGACTGGCTGTGGTCCAGACTGCCACATCCAGTCACTCTGATTGGCCAGCTGATCTCCTATATGGATCACACCTACAACAAACCGGAATACCAACGCTCAAATCGCAAAACCAATGGTATTCTAACGCTTGCCTTATTGATCAGCAGCGCTGGCGTTGCTGGACTGGTACTCCAGTATCTGCTCGATTTTCTGCCATTTGGCTATATTTTGATTGCGTTGGTCGGCATGACCTTGATTGCGCAAAAAAGCCTCTACCAACACGTGGCAAGAGTACGCGATGCTCTGCGAAACTCCGGCCTCACCGAGGCCCGCAAACAAATCTCCATGATCGTTGGCCGCAACCCGGAATATTTGGATGAAGCAGGCGTCAGCAGAGCAGCCATTGAATCATGCTCGGAGAACTTTTCAGATGGTGTGGTCGCGCCCATCTTCTGGTTTGCCGTGTTCGGTCTACCTGGGCTGTTCATTTACAAAGCCGTCAACACAGCTGACAGCATGATCGGCCATAAAAACGAAACCTATGAAGACTTTGGTTGGGCTTCAGCACGATTTGACGACTTGATCAATCTACCAGCCTCTCGCCTGTCCGGCCTGCTGATCGTGCTCGCAGCACTCTTTTCCGGCAGAGCTTATAAAACAGCACTTTCCACCATTCTCAGGGAAGCAAAAAAACACCGTTCACCCAACGCAGGCTGGCCCGAGGCTGCCATGGCAGGGGCGCTCGGTGTAGCTCTAGCAGGCCCACGCCAGTACGCTGAATACCGTGTTGAAGATCCCTTCATGAACGCAAAAGGCCGCAAAATAGCGGATGCAGATGATATTGATGGTGCACTGAAACTGATGGCAATTTCCAGCGCCCTCCTAGCGCTCCTGATCGCAGCAACCTTAGCTATTTAATACGGCTTTGAGCAATTTCCCAAAGCGCATCCAGATCAAGATGTTGCTCCAGATGATCAGCCAGCGCATCCAGCGCCCGTTCCACACGATGCTCGTATCCCAATTGAGAAACAGCCCCGAACCCTTTCAGAAATGCTGCGCGAAACGCATCTGAACCAAAGATGCCATGCATATAACACCCTGAAATCTGACTATTTTTCGAGATTGCCCCATCCACATGGTCTCCAAGGTCAACAAAGGGACGCTCACAATCCGGGCCAGACGTCCGCCCCACATGGATCTCATAGCCTGTGACGCTTTCACCACTCGGGACATGCAACCCGGTCTTCTCAGTTGTTTCCTTATGGGCTGTCAAAACCGTTTCAACATCCAGCAAACCAAGCCCGTCAACGGTGCCAGCATCACCTTCAATCCCCTCAGGATCAGTGATGGTTTTACCAAGCATCTGATAACCACCACAGATACCAAGCACCTGCCCACCACGGCGCACATGTGCAAGAAGGTCGATGTCCCACCCCTGAGCGCGGAAGAAGGCAAGGTCCCCGATGGTGGACTTGGTCCCCGGCAGCAAAACCACATCCGCATCAGCTGGCAGCACCTCACCCGGGAGCACAAACTCCAGCGAAACATCCGCTTCCATACGCAGTGGATCTAGATCGTCAAAATTTGCAATTCGGCTGATGACTGGAACCACAACCTTCAACTTACCGCGACTGGTGCTCTCAGACAGGTCCAGCGCGTCTTCTGCGGGCAGGTCCATCACCTGCGCAAACCACGTCACCACACCATTGCAGGGCCACCCGGTTTTGTCTTCAATAGCCGTTACACCTGAATCAAACAGTGAGGGTTCGCCCCTAAACTTATTGATCAAAAACGACTTTATGCGGTTTACTTCACCACTTTCCAGCACAGCATGCGTTCCGACCAACGAGGCAATGACGCCGCCGCGATCAATATCACCACACAACACCACCGGAACATCTGCTGCCTCGGCAAAGCCCATATTGGCAATGTCACCGGAGCGCAAGTTGATCTCAGCCGGCGAGCCAGCTCCCTCAACGAGAACCAGATCAGCCATTGACTCAACTTCAGCAAAACTCTCCATAACGTACTGGATAAGCGTGCCTTTTTGCCGACCAAACTCCGCCCCGCGCAACGTACCAAACCGTTTGCCCTGCACAATCACCTGAGACCCGCTGTCACTTTCAGGTTTCAGCAGCACAGGGTTCATATGCACACTCAACGCAACATTTGCACCTCGTGCCTGTAAGGCTTGAGCCCGCCCAATCTCACCGCCGTCAGCCGTGACAGCAGCATTGTTGGACATGTTCTGCGGTTTGAACGGCTGAACGGAAAGACCACGGCGCGTGAAAGCACGCGCCAGTCCAGCAACAAGCACACTCTTACCAACGTTAGAGCCAGTGCCCTGTATCATCAGGGCTGGCTTTCTTTTCTGCGAAACAGATGACGTCACAACTTAAAACTCAATGCCTTCCTGCGGCTTCACGCCAGAGCGGAACGGATGCTTGATCTGTCCCATCTCAGTCACAAGATCAGCAATCTCAATCAACTCGTCCTTCGCATTGCGACCTGTGATAACCACATGAACATCATCAGGTTTTTCATCACGAAGGAAGGACACGACATCCTCAAGCGGAATGTATTCATAGCGCAGTACGATGTTCAGCTCATCCAGCAAAACCATCTTATGCTCACGAGAGCTTATCAGCTCCTTTGCCGCATCCCAGGCAGCGTGTGCAGCTGTGATATCGCGCTGACGATCTTGTGTCTCCCATGTAAAGCCTTCGCCCATGCGTTTGATGGTGACGAGATCGGAGAAACGATCCAATGCCATGCGTTCGCCAGTCTCCAGGCGACCTTTCACGAACTGTACGACAGCCACTTTATGGCCGTGACCGAGGCTGCGGAAGATCATGCCGAAACCAGCAGTGGACTTGCCTTTCCCCTTGCCGGTATGGACGATCAGCAACCCCTTCTCGATGGTCTTAGTCGCCATAATCTTATCGCGCGCAGCCTTCTTCTTACGCATCTTTTCAGCGTGGCGTGCGTCCAGATCTTCTTCACTCATGTCAGCCTTGGTAACCATTCTTATTCCCCTCCATCCATGAGCGCGCGTCGCAGCTCTATTAAGTCCTCAAAGGCGCTGTTTCGTTTCGGCACCCACATATCTCGTTGAATGATCTCTAAAAATCGCTCTGTCATTTCCAAAAGCGCTGCAGAATTCTTCTCTGCAATAAAGTCCCGCACCTCATCATCATAAAGATATGCATCATAGAGCTGATCAAAATGATGGTTAGAAACGGCGTTGGTCGTCGCCCCAAAAGCAAAGAGATAGTCGACCGTGGCCGCCATCTCAAAAGCACCTTTATACCCGTGGCGCATAACACCTGCGATCCATTTTGGATTGGCAGCTCTTCCCCTGACAACCCGCCCGATTTCCTCAGAAAGACTGCGAATGACAGGGCGTTCGGGGCGAGAGTGGTCGTTATGGTAGATGTGCGGAGCATCACCCTTGAGCGTTTCAACAGTGGCAGCAAGCCCGCCCTCGAACTGATAATAATCATCAGAATCAAGGAGATCGTGTTCCCTGTTGTCTTGGTTGTGCACGACAGCATCTGCTTGAGTGAGGCGGGTTACCAGATCGTCCTTGGCTTGCTCGCCCTCTTGCGAACGGCCATAGGCGTAACTGCCCCATTCAAGAAAACTCTCCGCAAAGTCGGCGCGCTTATCCCACAGCTTCTCATCGATCAAAGCTTGCAGACCAGCGCCGTAAGCGCCTGGCTTACTGCCGAAAATCCGGCTGGAGGACCGTTTTCGCGCCTGTCCTTCTTCAACACCCTTGGCCAGTAATTCCCCAAGTTCAGTTTGGTACCGCGCCGCCAGTGGGTTGGCATCATCTGGCTCATCAAGGTCGCAGATAGCAGCAACAGCAGCGTCGAACAAATGTATGAGTTGTGGGAACGCATCGCGAAAAAAGCCGGAAATTCTGAGGGTTACGTCAACGCGGGGGCGTTGGAGCTCGGAAAGTGGAACAATCTCAAATCCGGTAACGCGGCCTGAAGCTTCTTCCCAAACCGGGCGAGCCCCAATCAGCGCCAGCGCTTGAGCGATATCATCCCCGCCGGTGCGCATATTTGCGGTTCCCCAGCAGCTCATGGCGATGCTTTTCAGCCACTCACCGTGCTCCTGAAAATGCCGCATAATCAATGCGCTAGCGCTTCTCTCACCAAGCTTCCAGGCGACCTTTGTAGGAACGGAGCGAACGTCAACAGAATAAAAGTTACGCCCGGTTGGCAGCACATCAGGGCGACCACGCGACGGCGCACCCGACGGTCCCGGGGGGACAAATCTCCCAGCCAGAGAGGATAACACCCCATCCACCTCAGCAGCGCCAGAGGCATCTACTGAGCGCGCAATCTCTTGCTCCAACGCCTCCAACACGGCACAAGTCGCTGTAAACGCAGCCGGAACCACCCGTTCACCTGAGACATACGCCAGTGCCAGCGCTTCCAGCCGCTCAACCGTATCCCCGCAGCTGCGCCACGGCGCGTCAAGAAGCTCCTGCAAAAGCACAGGCCGTTCACCAGCCCACGCCTGCTCAAAGGCACAATCCAGTGGATCAAACTCCACCAGATTCAAATCCTCAGAAAGTGCGCGTAACAAGCTGTTCTCATGAGGCTTTTCACCACGCGGCACGCGCAGCAAAGCCACCAGTAACTCGGCCCGTTGCTCTCCTGTTGGCGACTGCCCCAGAATGTGCAGCCCATCGCGGATTTGCAGCTCTTTCAAATCACATAAATGAGCATCCAGTCGCGCCAGACGGGTGTCTTCATCCATCTCGGATGTCAGGCCGATGTCTTTGTCCATGCCTTCACGCGCAGCAACGCCAAGTATCTCTTTTCCAAGCGCTTTCAGGCGGCGATGGTCCACCCCTGCTGCGATGTAATACTCATCCAGCAATGCTTCCAGCTCCAGCGCAGAACCGTGGCTCTCAGCGCGGGCCAGCGGAGGGGTAAGATGATCGATGATCACCGAGGATAACCGCCGTTTTGCCTGCGATCCCTCTCCGGGGTCGTTGACGATGAAAGGATAGATATTTGGTACAGGTCCAATTACGGCTTCCGGATAGCAAGCCTCTGATAAGGCTAATGCTTTTCCGGGGAGCCATTCCAGATTTCCGTGTTTGCCAAAGTGAATAAGTGCGTCCGCCTCAAAGCTGTCGCGCAGCCACATGTACCAGGCAAGGTAATGATGCGGCGGAACAAGCGCCGGATCGTGATAAGTCTCTTTAGGATCAATGTTATAGCCGCGTGCGGGCTGAATGCCGACGGTCACATTGCCGTAAGTCTTCAGCGCCAGCTGGAAAGAGCCGTCAACAATATGCGGATCGTCCTCCGGCGCACCCCAACGTTCCTCAATCCCCTCCCGCACAGCCAAAGGCAGCTGAGAAAACAACTGCTTATAACGAGCAAGCGCAAACACTTCCCCGCCTTTGCGTTGGTTTGCGTTGCTAAGTGAATTGGTAGGACCAGCCAGCAGGTCCTCTATCAACGCCTCGGAAGCTTCCGGCGCATCCTCAGCAACTCCATAACCTGCTGTTTTCATGGCACAAAGCAGGTGTGTGCAAGAGGCAGGCGTGTCCAGCCCAACCCCGTTTGCTATACGCCCATCCTTGTTGGGATAGTTTGCGAGCACTATGCCGACTTTGCGTTGATTTGCGTTTTTGTGTTTCAGCTGCGCCCAATTGGCCGCCAGCGCCGCCACAAACTCAATCCGGTCCGGTTTTGGTACAAAGCGAACAAGCGAACATTGGGTCCTGACATCACGCCCACCTTCTTCCTTAAACGAGATCGCCCGCGTCAAAAGACGACCATCAATTTCAGGAAGCACTACATGCATGGCAAGGTCGCGCGGGGATAAGCCCTGATCGCTCTCCGCCCAGCCTTCTTCCGAGGAAGATGACAAAACGATCTGCAGAACACATGCACCTGGATTGTCCAACACCGTGCCGGAATGAACAGCACCTGCACTCGACAAAGCAAAGGCTGTGGCATTCAAAACCACGTCCGGCGGGCACTGCTCAAACACACTGGAAACAACACCAGCGCATTCCGCAGTTTTCAGGCTCGCCACATAAAGCACCAGCGGGTTTATCCCCTGTGCCTCAAGCTCGTGGCACAAGGCCTGCACTGGCTCGATTGCACCGCTCTGGTACAGCGCCCGATAAAACACAATGGCCGCAACCGGACGGGCTGGATCTTTCCAGCTCGCCCGCACATCATCTAAGGAAGGAAGCGAATGCCCTTGCAGCACCAGCCCGGCCCGCGGCAACGCCATTGGCTCCGATGGTGTCTCAACAGGCAACTCGGCACTCTGCGCGGCATAAAGCAAAGCGTTAGAAAGGTTCTCCGCTCCGCCCTCAATCAGGTATCGCCACAACATGTGCGCGCTCTCAAACGGCACAGTGGAACGCTTCGCCAGCTCTTCGTCCCACTTGTCATCACCGGGCAGCAGAACCAGCTTCACCCCGTCAGCGCGGGCAGCTGCTTCCAACCGCTCAACGCCGTAACGCCAGTATTCAACACCGCCCAAAAGGCGCACCACAACAAGCTTGGAAGCCTGAATGGTCTGCTCAACATAAAGATCAACGGAGTACGGATGCGACAGCGCCAGAAAACTGGCAAGCCGAAGAGAGTAGCCCTCATGCTGGGCATGCGCCGCCGCAAGCCCGGCAAGCTCTGTGTCTGCTGCGCTTAAAAACACAACATCCGCAGGCGCCTGCTCAAGGTCGACGGCCTCTTCACCATCATCCAATCGGCGTGATTGCCCGACAAGTACGTGCATCAGGCCTGAACCAACTCAAATTCACTCAGCGCAGCCTGCACACTGTGTTTGTCCAGCCCCGCAAGACCGATCACAACAAGTTTGGAGTGGCTTTCACTGCCAGCCGCAAACCAGGCCTCCACACGCGGCCCAACCGCCTGCACCAGCACCGGCGCGGCCTTGCCCTCAACCACCACACTGCCCTTAATGCGCAACACACCAGAAACCTTCATGGCCGCTTCCACCTGAGCCTTCACCTCATCAATTGAGGCAAACCGGCGGGTTGGCAGTACAAAACTCTCAAAATCATCATGAGAATGATCGTGATGATGGTGGTCGTGGTCGTGGTCGTGGTCGTGGTCGTGGTCGTGGTCGTGGTCGTGAGCATGCTGCGCTTCATGGTGAGACAGACGCAAGTCCATATCGTCTTCCGCACCGGCATCACGCCCAAGCAGAACATCCAGCGCCAGCTCGCCATGAGAGGCAGCCACAATCTCAACTCCATCACGCACACGGCCACGGATCGTCTGCTTCACCGCCGCCAGCTCTGCCTCGCTCAAAAGGTCCGCTTTGGAAAGCACAACAAGGTCAGCACAGGTCAGCTGATCCGCAAACAGCTCTTCCACCGGGCTTTCATGGTCCAGCGCATCATCCGCTGCCCGCTGCGCAGCAACGGCCTCTTCATCGCAGGCCACTTTGCCAGCGGCAACAGCCGGTGCATCCACCACGGTCACCACACTGTCAACGGTCACGCGCGGCTTGACAGAAGGCCAGTTGAACGCACGCACCAACGGCTGTGGCAGAGCAAGGCCAGAGGTTTCAATCACAACCACATCCGGCACCTGCTCGCGCTCCAGAAGCATCTCCATGGTCGGCAGAAAATCATCAGCTACCGTGCAGCAAATGCAGCCGTTGGCCAGCTCCACCACTTCATCAGCAGAACAGTCCGGGTCAGCACAGCCATTCACCAGTGAGCCATCAAAGCCCATCTCGCCGAACTCATTGACGATCAGCGCGATGCGCTTGTTTTGTGCCTTCATCAGCAGGTTACGCACCAGCGTTGTTTTTCCGGCACCCAGAAAACCAGTGATAATGACAGCAGGGATTTTTTTAGAAGGCGCAGCAAAAGAAACAGTCATAGGGAAATCTCCGGAAAAACAGCAGGCTTCAGCTGCAAAGGCTGTCCAGCAGCCACAAACATCACAAAATGGCAAAGGTCGGCGATACGCTGGTTCAGGCGGCCAGCTTCATCTCGAAAGGCGCGGGCCATGGCGTTTTCAGGCACAATGCCCATGCCCACTTCATTGCCAACAAACACAACGGGGCATGGCAAAGAGCTAAGAACCGCCTCAAGCCGCTCAAGCTCCACGGTCCAGTCCCGCGCCCCGTGCATAAGGTTGGAAAGCCAAAGTGTCAGACAATCAACGAGGATCGCACGATCGCTGCTGGCATGCGTTTCCAGCACGCGCACAAGCTCCAGCGGCTCCTCAACGGTGTCCCAAAGATCGCCCCGCTGCATCTTATGATGCGCGATGCGCTCCTCCATTTCACCGTCAAAGGCCTGTCCTGTCGCGATATAAGTCGGGCGCCGCCCGCTGCTTATAACCAGCTTTTCCGCATATGCGCTTTTCCCGGAACGAGCTCCACCCGTAACCAAGCAATGGCGAACACGAAGGTCGCCTCTCTGTTCAGCCATCTGGGTTAGCTGGTCCCAGAGAAACGAAAAAATGCGCGCAAAGAAGCCGGGGCTTCAATCAAAGAATATGAAAGTACAGCAACTGTCTCGCACGGAGACAGGAAAATATGCGTCATGAGCACCTCTCGCCGTCCACCCGACAGCAGTCCTATGTCAAATCATATCTCCAGCCGGTCTCCTGGCTTGCGGCTCAACCGACCATAGCCCCTTCCCAGCCCTTAAAAGGCCAGTGGGATTTTCGCTAAGGTCTCACCGCTCACAGTTGCGGGGGCAGCTGCGGCTTGTCTCCATAATATATGGAACCGCATTCCCGTTTAATCTTGTCATTCCAAAGCCTGAGCCGGAACAAAAAGAAACTGGAGTTCTGGCCTTAAGTGTGGGACGCAATCAGCTCTCCTGTCAATTGTCTTTGTGAGGATTCCAACATCACCGGAAAATCAAACCCGCAAAATCCGCGGTTTTTGGAGATTTCTGGCTAACCCCCTTGGATATCTCAATAAAAAAATAGAGAAACTGTCCACAAATCGAAAAATACGCAAAAAACGACTTGGCAAACACAACATGCCTCTGTAAAAGCCTCCTCACGCAAACGGCGAGGCAAACTCGCAAGGGTGTCATGATCCCCGGTAGCTCAGTGGTAGAGCAAGCGGCTGTTAACCGCTTGGTCGCTGGTTCGAATCCGGCCCGGGGAGCCATCCTTTTTCGTTTGCAGCCATACGGCAAGATCATCGTGATCCCCGGTAGCTCAGTGGTAGAGCAAGCGGCTGTTAACCGCTTGGTCGCTGGTTCGAATCCGGCCCGGGGAGCCACTTCTTTATCGATCGCCGCCAATGGCAGCCATAGTATGATCCCCGGTAGCTCAGTGGTAGAGCAAGCGGCTGTTAACCGCTTGGTCGCTGGTTCGAATCCGGCCCGGGGAGCCATACTTCTCTTTATATCCTCCCCTTCTTCTTAAATAGCTTATCTCTTCACAAAGCACGTGCGTGCGCGTCTATCCAGAAAACAAGAAAAATGATGGGTAGAAAACCATGTTCACGCGAAGCGAAGGTGCAGCACTATCAAGTGCCGCTGGCCGAAGACATAAAGTCCATTTGGGTAGAACTCTCTTCCGCACAAAAGCGGAGGCGTTCCATTTTGCGTTAAAACTCACCCTGATCCTGCACATGGCCACCCACTGACGCAGCATTGGCTCCTTAAATTTTCAGGGAGTTCATAAGTTGGGAGAGCTGTGCATATCAGCCACGAGCCCCAATACCGTCCGACAGCCCTTGGCACCCACAAAAAATTGGCCGAAATGAAGCCCTGTTCTTTCAAAAGCTTAGCTCATGCGGAAAAATACTAGATTTTTTTGCCATATGTACAAACTGCGATCTACATCACAGATCTATCCAAATCCTATAGCAAATCAACACAATGAAAATTTTACATAATAGCATTTAAATAACCTGAAAGTATAAATACGCGAAACATAATTTATATACAATTATTATGGCATAGATACTCTAAGTAAATGCGTATACCTCTAATATATCTAGTGCATATTATCATACTCACTACTAAGTGATGACTAGTGAAGTGCACATAATAAGGCGCCCCCTCTGGGAAAGTTGCTGCGTAAAAGTCAGGGAGCCATAAATGAGTAGTCTGTTGCCATCCTGCGGTCTGCCGCAAACCTTCAAGTTGCACCTCACAAGATCAGGTTTTCTTGCCGCCTGCATCGCTGCGCCACTCGCTATGGCAGAGCCTTCGCGCGCAGAAACGCCCCCAGCCTCCGCGCCAGCCACAACATCCGGCCCTCAGCTCATCGAAAAATCCGACAATGGCAACACCTACGCCATGCCAGAGGATTATCTGGCCGTCACCGTTGCTCCGCCCTCCAAAACACCCTACGCCGATCCATTAGAGAGCGATTTGTCCATCTGGGTTGGTGAAGTGGAAATTGAGGGCCGCAAGACCCTATGGGTCGAGCTGATCGATAACCACGGCGAGGTCATCTACAATTCCGAGGTCCAGCAAAACGAGACGCATCTGTTGCCTGATGGCAGAGCCATTGCCGTCACCGTGATGCAACCCGCCACTCACAACAAAGCACTACAATCTGCCAGCCTGAAGAAAGACCAGTCCCGCGTGCCAACTGATGAACGCTTTGTCATCACCCGCAAGGAAGCTTTTGCCCCGGCACTGGATACGCAGGTGAATCTGCTGGAGGTGCAGCCCGTCCCAAAGGAAGTCCATAACTCCTTTATGCTGCGCGCAGGTGAGAACGGCGAGATCCTCTGGAAAGCCACCAAGGATGCCATCACCTGGCTGGAAAGCAGATCCTGACAAAGGCTGGACTGCGCGCAAATCGATACTCTCTCAAATCGCATTTAGCGCACTCATTCGAAAGCCACGCACCCCGTGAGTAATTTTGTTCTCACGCACCATCGTAAAGAGAATAATATCCTAGTCTGACGCACCCTTTGGCAGCCCATTTCTTGTTCTCGTGAGGTCAGCGCAGTAGCGTGGTCTCAAAAGGGGTAAACACCCGCATTCTGATTTTTTGGTCATACGAATTATTTGAGAGAAACTATGGATACGCGCGCCTCTGCCATCGAAGCCATCGGCAACACTCCACTTATTCGCCTCAAAGGCCCCTCCGAGCGAACCGGCTGTGAGATCCTCGGCAAAGCCGAGTTCATGAACCCGGGCCAGTCCGTCAAGGACCGTGCCGCCCTCTTCATCATCAATGACGCTGTCAAACGTGGCACGCTCAAGCCGGGCGGCATCATTGTAGAAGGCACAGCTGGCAACACCGGCATCGGCCTCGCGCTGGTCGGCAACGCTCTGGGCTATCGCTCCGTGATCGTCATTCCGGAGACCCAGTCTCAGGAAAAGAAAGACATGCTGCGCATTGCAGGCGCTGAGCTAATCGAAGTTCCGGCTGTTCCCTATAAAAACCCGAACAACTACATCAAAGTCTCGCAGCGCGTAGCTGAAGAGCTGAACAGAACCCATCCGCATGGCGCTATCTGGGCCAATCAGTTCGACAACACCGCCAACCGTCAGGGCCATATTGAAACCACTGCTCAGGAAATCTGGCAGCAGACCGACGGCAAAGTGGACGGCTTCATCTGCGCAGTCGGCACCGGCGGCACGCTTGCCGGCACCGGCATCGGCCTGAAGGAAAAGAACCCGAACATCAAGATCGGCCTCGCAGACCCACACGGCGCAGCGCTTTACAACTACTACGCCCACGGCGAACTGAAGTCCGAAGGCTCTTCCATCTCGGAGGGCATCGGTCAAGGCCGCATTACCGCCAATCTGGAAGATGCACCGATCGACATTCCTTACCGTATTTCTGATGAAGAAGGCCTACTGATCAACTTCGAGCTTCTGGAACACGAAGGCCTCTGCCTTGGCGGCTCCTCCGGCATCAACGTCGCTGGCGCAATCCGCCTGGCAAAAGAACTCGGCCCCGGCCACACCATCGTGACCATCCTGTGCGACTACGGCACCCGTTACCAGGGCAAGATGTTCAACCCAACCTTCCTGCGCGAAAAAGGCCTGCCAGTGCCAGAATGGATGGAACGCAAGTCCGAAATCGCCATTCCATTTGAAGCTGCCTAACCTTAACGGAAAGCACTGCACAATATGCCAAGAGGTTTTGACCATTCCTCTTGGCGCAGCTATAAGTAGGTCCTCGCATTACAGGAGTTGTAGCGCTTGGAATCCTCATTTAGCCTTCTTCCCCTGATCGCAGTTTTCAGTGTTCTTTTCTATGCATTGGCAGTCATTTGCGCCATTCGCGAGATCATGTATTCACGCACCTCGCAAGGCAGCATTGCCTGGCTGCTCTCCCTGTTTTTCATCCCCATGCCAACGGTCCCGCTCTACTTCGTCTTCGCATGGAAGCGGCTGGATGATTACATCGAGGTCCGCGATGATATCTCCCAGATTGAGGCAGACGTCCTCAATCGTCACACACCGTATGTAGACGGCGCAGCCAACAAGCAGTGGCCGGTGCACACCCGTGTAGCCTCGGTGCCTTTTCTCGCGAATAACCAGTGTGACCTGCTCATCGATGGTCCAGCTATGTTTGCGTCCATCATTGAAGGCATCCGCACCGCCGAAAGGCATGTTCTTGTCCAGTTCTTCATCATCCGCGAAGACAGCGCGGGACTGGAGCTGGCAGATGCCTTGATAGAACGCGCCAAAGCGGGCCTGCACGTTTGCCTGCTTTACGACGACATCGGCTCCCGCTCTCTTTCCACGCAGTACCTCACGCGCCTGCAAGACGCTGGTGTCCTCGTCAGCGCGTTCAACAGACGCCACCGCCTCATGCGTATGCTCGGCCCCATGCGCCTCAACTACCGCAACCACCGCAAAGTCGTGGTCACAGACAGCAAACACTGCTGGATCGGCGGTCACAACATCGGTGAGGAGTATCTGGGGCTGTCAAAAGAGTTCGGTCACTGGCGCGACACCCATGTCAAAGTCACTGGCCCGGCAGCGCTCGCAGCCACGCTCTCTTTCAGCGAAGACTGGCAATTTGCAACGGGCAAGACATTACAGCTGGAACTGCCCTCCTCCTTCTCCCAAACGGGTGGGGAAAGCGTCATGGTCATGCCGACAGGTCCGGCAGACATTCAGGAAGACTGCGCCATCACATTTGTGGAGAGCATTTCAAGAGCCAAGGAACGCATCTGGATCGTCAGCCCTTACTTTGTACCGGGCATTGAAGTCCTCACAGCCCTCTACGCAGCCGCTTTGCGCGGCGTGGATGTCCGCATCCTCCTGCCGGAAAAAGCCGACCACTGGCTCGTCTGGCTCGCCAGCTATGCCCACGCAGATAACCTCGCCAGCCATGGCATCAAGGTTTATCGCTATCTGGAAGGCTTCCTGCACGAAAAGGTCATCCTCATCGATGAGGAACTGGCAGGCATTGGCACCGTCAATTTCGACAACCGCTCCTTCAACATCAACTTCGAGATCACCCTCTGGTTCACAGGCCAGAACATGATCAGGAAAACCGAAGAGATGCTGCTGCAGGATTTCAAAGGCGCCCGGCAAACTGATCGCCTGGAACTCAACAACCGCCGCTACGCCTTCCGCGTCCTCGCCCAGGCCGCCCGCCTGTTCTCACCCATTTTGTAGATCTTTTTCTTGGCCACCGATTGCTTTTGCAGAAGCGATTGCTCGCCCTGAACATTAGAATATTGATTGAATGACCCAAGCACAGAAAAAAGTTGTTTTGATTACCGGAGCAGGCCGCGGATTAGGTCATGCAACAGCAGTTGCGTTTATGGCAGCAGGCTATGAAGTCATAGCAACCGCACGTGACACCTCTGAGAAGCGGGATAAAGCGGGCCTTAATTGGAGACCGCTGGACGTGAAAGATGCCGCAGCCTGCAATGAAATCATCGCCGACGCATTTGCTGAATATGGCCGACTGGATATCTTGATAAACAACGCCTCAGGTTACACCGGCGGCATGCCATTCGATGAGCTATCTGATGATGAGATCATCGCAGAAACAGATATCACACTTAAAGCCCCAATGCTCCTTTCCAAAGCTTTCATGAAACACGGAAAACACCAAGGATTTGGGAAAATCATTTTCATTGGTTCAACGGCAGGCCTCACCAACCGAGGCGCGACCAGTAAGTGGGCAGCCTATTCAGCAACCAAAGCAGCAATACTTCGATTTTCTGAAAGCCTGCAAGGCGATCTCTATGCCTACGGGATGCAAAGCCATGTCATCATCCCAGACAATCTTCGGGAAACAGAAGACATGACAGAACTGTCTCAGGAAGCCGCCACATCATACGAAGCGGTATCTGAAGCACTTTTGTTTCTGGCGCAGCTTAAAGGCAACCTCTCAATTTCTCGCATGGACATACGTCCGGCTATCATTGCAAGCAATGATGTACCCAATAAGCCCTAAACACTTTAGAGCACCCTCCGAAATAGTGAGTACGCTTCAGTAGACTTGCGTTGGGGCACTGAAATACGTTAGGGGCCAACTGAGAATAATAACCCAGAGGGCTTTTCGCATGTATTTTGTGCCTGAACTAAGCGTGATGGCGGGCTTTACCCTTGCTGCCTTCATCCTGTCCATTACACCTGGACCGGACATGACCTTCTTCATGAGCAAAACGCTCACACAGGGCCGAAAAGCCGGACTGGTTGCGATCATCGGCGCAACCAACGGCATCATGATCCATGCGTTTCTGGCAGCGGTTGGCATTTCCGCCCTGCTCGCCGCATCTGAATTTGCCTTCCAGGTCCTCAAAACGGTAGGCGCGCTCTATCTGGTTTACCTGGCTTTCCAGATCCTGCGCAACGGGTCCGCCCTCTCATTGGAAGAAGGCGAAGCATCCCGCGAAACTCCCAGAGCCATTTGGGCAAAGGCTGTCACGATCAACCTGCTCAACCCGAAAGTTGTGTTGTTCTTCGTAACCTTCCTGCCGCAGTTCGTGTCTGCCTCTGATCCATACGCAACCTCAAAACTGTTGTTCCTTGGCTTCTTCTTCATTCTTCTGAATGTGCCAAGCAGTCTCGTAATGGTATTTGGCGCCTCTGCTGTCTCCAAGTTCCTGCGCAGCTCACCGCGGGTGATGCGCATTCTCGACTATTCTTTCGCTGGCATCATGGCAGCGTTCGCTGTGAAGCTGCTCAGCGCACGCACCACCGCTTAAGATCACCAGTTAAAGGTGCGCCAATTCATTTCATGGCGCACCTGTTCAATCCATTTGAGATTATTCCATGACCGAACATTTGTACCGTGAAGATGCTTACTTGCGCAGCAGCGAAGCCGCTGTAAACGAAATCACTCCGGAAGGTGGCATCATTCTGGACCGGACCTGCTTCTACCCCAATGGCGGCGGCCAGCCGGGGGACTGTGGCTCGCTTGAGCTGGAGGATGACACCCGCATTCCAATTGCAACAGCTGTTTATTCCAAAGACCGCAGCCAGATTGTGCATGTGCCAGCTGATGGCACCGAGCTTCCCGCAGGGCTGACCAGCGGCGCAAAGATTACTGCGCACATTGACTGGGAAACCCGCTACAAGCGCATGCGTGTCCACACTGCTTTGCATCTGCTCTCCGTCGTGCTGCCCTTCCCCGTCACCGGTGGCCAGATCAGCGATGGCACAGGCCGTCTGGACTTTGACATTCCAGAAGCTGCACTGGACAAAGAAGAGCTGACAGGCAAGCTACAGGACCTCATTGCAAACGACGATGCCATCACTCAGGAATGGATCACTGACGAGGAGCTGGAAGCAAACCCGGGCCTTGTTAAAACCATGAGTGTAAAACCACCTATGGGCAGCGGACGGTTAAGGCTGATAAGAATTGGGGAAGATGTTGATTTGCAGCCATGCGGTGGAACGCACGTGTCGCAAACCGCACAGATTGGCAAAGCTGTCATCACTAAGATAGAGAAAAAAGGCCGTCAGAACAGACGCGTCCGTATCCAGTTGGAGGACTAAAACATGGCACAGGACCCGATTGTTTCGACAAGCTGGCTCAAAGACCACCTTGATGCTCCTGATGTAGTTATCATTGATGCTTCCTGGTATCTGCCTGCAATGGAGCGCGACGCCAAAAAGGAATACGAGCAAGAGCATATTCCCGGCGCACTGTTCATGGACATTGACGACGTGTCCGACCAAAATTCTCCGCTCCCGCACATGATGCCGGAACCACACGTATTCTCATCCAAAATGCGCAAGATGGGCATTGGCGATGGCCAGACCATCGTTCTCTATGATGGCATGGGCATTTTCTCCGCAGCCCGCGTCTGGTGGATGTTCCGCGCCTTTGGTGTAAAAAGCGTCTTCGTGCTGGACGGCGGCTTGCCTGCCTGGAAGGAAGAAGGCTATCCGGTCTCCGACGAAGTGCCTGCCCGCATGGAACGCCACTTCACAGCCATGCTGAACAACGACATGGTGCGCAACCTCAACGAAGTGCAGGATGCCTTGGAAACCAGCAGCCACCTTGTGCTTGACGCACGCGCACCAGAGCGCTTCAAAGGACTGGCACCGGAACCTCGCGAAGGCGTGCGCGCCGGCCACATGCCAGGTGCTCTGAACCTGCCGTTTGGCTTGCTGCTGAACGATGGCAAGCTGCGCTCTAAGGAAGACCTGCAGAACATCTTTGCGCAAGCTGGCGTCGATGCCACCACTCCGGTAATCACCTCTTGCGGTTCAGGCGTAACAGCTGCTGTCATCACGCTAGCTCTGGAGCAAGTAGGCTTCACTAAGAACGCACTTTATGATGGTTCGTGGACCGAATGGGGCTCAAGTTCAAAGACCGAAGTTATCAGCGAACCAGCCTGAGTTAAACCAGATTCACATTCGCAACAAAGCCCTGCAAGTCATTGACCTGCAGGGCTTTTCTTTACGCCACAGCCAACACGTCCTGCACTGCAAGCGCATCTTGTTTGCCAAGTTCAGCGGTTTCCGCAATCCATGCAGCGCGCTCGTCCTCACCCGCCAGATAGGTTGGCGAGAACATCTTGAAGCTGTGCTCCTCAAACCCGATGAAGTCCAGAATCTGACGTCCCATCACCTTGTCATGCGCACAGTCATAAAGCTCTTCATAATAATGCGCGGCTGTATCACTGGTGATGATCACACGTGCGCTGCGGCCTTTGAACAGTTTGGCAGGCAGCTCTTCCCCTTCCACAATCTGGAAGGCAACACCCGGCAGCAGGGCCCGATCCAGCAGCCCCTTCATAGGCCCCGGCATACCACCCCACCATAGCGGATAGATCGGCGTCCAATGACTGCACCATTTCAGGTTCTCCTGAAATGCAGCCACATCCGGTTCCAGCGCCTGATCTCCTTTGAAATCACCTGAGAACAGCGCACTCTCAAAGCTCATAGTGCTCAGGTTCATCACACGAACCTCCGCCCCCGATTGACGTGCAGCTTTAGCGTATGTTTCAGCCAGCGCATGCCCAAGACGGTCCTCTCCGAGATGACCGCTAAACACAAAAATTCTGTTTGTCATGGAAACTCCATTTATTTGACTGCGGTCAATTTATTTTCAAAATATGACTGGAGTCAATTTATTTTTTTGACCATAGTCATATTATTCAGATTGAGGGAACCATGCTTCAGGGCAAACAAAAACGAGCACAGGAAACCCGCCAGCGCATTTTGGTGGCGGCAACGAGCCTGTTCAATGAAGGCAATTTCAATGCGGTCAGCACAGAGAGCATTGCCGAGCAAGCCAACGTTTCCAAAGGCACGCTCTTCGCCCACTTCGGCGACAAGCTGGGACTGTTTGCTGAGATCGGCCTGAAGGAGCTGAAAGCCTGCGTGGACAGCCTTCACAAGGCAGCAGAAAGCAGCCCTCTCAATGGGCGGGATGTATTGAATCAATCTCTCATGGGAATTCTGGAATACTTTGAAAAACAACCAGAATTCCTGCGCATCTTCATCGACGTTGCTGGTTGGGAAAAAGGCACCAGAGCGGAAAACTTCATCAATGTCGCAATCAGCATTGATGCGCTCTTTCAAGCAAGTGTTGAGAAGGGCCAGCAGGACAAATCTATTCGAGCAATTGATCCAAAACTCGGCGCAGTCTCCGTCCGCGCTTTCATGATCCACGTCGCAATTGGCCGTGTCTGCGGCGAATACAAAGACACGCAACAGCAGCACACCGAAGTTCAAAAGCTGCTCTCACTGGTGCTTTAGGCGGCACTATACGCCGTAGATATCAAACGCAGTCTTCGGTGCTTTGCCACCTGTCAGCTTGGTCAACACATAAGGCCGCGTGCCTTTCAGGTGGCGTGCTGTTTCAAACTCCAACGCTTCAATCACCCCATCACGCGGATGCTTCTGCATGATTTCATCCACGCTGGACTTGGCAAGACGGCGATGCCCTGCCCCAAACAGATCACACATCGCCCCTCGGTTCACCAGATACGCCTCACCCCCATGCGCTCGCGCTGAGACATAGGCATTCAGATGCAGTGCAATCGCGTCGCCAACCCTATGCACCGTATCAGCACCATGCCCACAGCTGGAGAGATGATTGCACGCCACTTCAGCCCCGGAGATCGCAAAGCAACACTCATGCACTTGAGTCTCACGATCATTGATCAACCCACTGTCGTGCAAGATCGCCGCTGAGAACAAGAGCTCCCGATCAATCGGCACACCTGCATACTCCCCCAGCAGCACGCCAAACAGATAGGTCCGCCAGCTGTGATGCAGCAATCTCGCATCATGCGTCTCAACAGCAAAATCAAGGCTATCGCGCACCAATCCCGTCTCAGCAGGCAGCAGCGCTTCCAGCCCAGAAGAAACCGGCGCTAGCAAGCCCAACCGATCTTTCACGCTGTCACCCAGCTCAATCAACTGCGTGCGCACCAGATTGCCAACCAGTGTGAGATGTTCCAGAGGCGTCAGCCGCCCCTTGCTGTACGCCCCGTCCCGATTGCCCCAATTCAGGCTACCCATCATGCGCTCAGAGGCTCTGCAATCCTTTGCTGTCACAGACATAACTCGCTCTTCCAAAAACAAAAATAATTATGTACCGTATCGCATCAATATTTAGAGCTCAATATTTTTATGCAAAGCAGTACATAAATGAGTCCATCACGCCCACGCGGACGCCCGCGCCTTTTTGACAAAGACGAAGCGCTGACCACAATTCAGCGGATTTTCTGGAAAAACGGTTACTCAGCAACCAGTCTGGATCAGATCTCCGCAGAGACCAAAATCAACCGCCCAAGCCTTTACGCCACCTTCGGCTCAAAGAAGGACATCTACATCAAGTGCCTGGAGCACTTTGCCGAAATGATGGGCAAACGCACCGAAGCAGCCATCCTGTCCGAGACAGAGATATCACGCGGGCTGGAAAAAGTTTTCATGCAGGCCATGGAGATCTACCGGCCCAAAGCAAAGAGTGACGGCGGCCCAATGGGCTGCTTCGTCACCTGCACAGCCCCGTCTGAAGCAGGTGCAGATGAAGAGATCAAAGAAGTCCTTAAAATGGTCCTCGACCGGATCGACCAGACTATGCGCGAAACCGTTGAGGCGGCGATCAAAGACCGGAAAATCCAGCCAAAACAAACTGCTGAAATCACCGGCCACCTGCTCGGTTGCCTGCTGAACGGCCTCTCCCTTCGCGCCCGATCCGGCACCTCGCGAGACGAACTGGAACGCACGGCAAAGGCAGGCATCGAGCAAATTCTTGCATGACATCTGCATGCAAACAAAGCAAATCACGTCGCCCATCGGCAAATAGAAAGTGCACCGGCTTTCAACACCGGTGCACTTACAGTCACTCACTCACCCAACCAAATCAGGTCATGGCACCTTGCACCACGAGGGCCTGATCAATAGCAGCCTTAAACCGGCTCGCTACCTTCGCAAATCCATCAGACGTGCCGTGGATTTCATCCACCCAATCCGTCAGGTTTGGCATGGCCCCCCGGCAGTCAACCACAATGACATTGTCATCGCTCGCCGCCAGACCATCAAGCATAGCATAGAGCTCATCCAGCATTGCGCTGATGATCTTACGTCCAAGCACGCTCGGAATATTGCGGTCTGACAGTGGTTCACCCAGCCACTCATCCTGAGCCGCATGCAGTGGATCACGCGTATCTCCCTCCCATCTGAATGGGAACACGTAATCGTATCCATGCACGAAGACAGGCATCTCCTGCAGCTCGGCAACACCGCGAATATCGCTGATCACCCGCTCATAAGCCCCCTTGAGGAAAGCAAGTTTCTCATCAAACACCACACGGTCGATGTGCCCTTCCACATCAGTAATATCGCCGTTAAAGTCTCTCAAAACGTCAAAGAGCACTGCAACACCGGTATCCGGATCTTCGCCGATCACGTCATTCCCGGCAGCCGAGAACAGGAACCCGGACACCTGATCCTTGTATTCAAGCAGCGCGGAGAGATACTCACGCCGCCGCGCCCGGTTCGCACCATACACCATGTTCTGCGCCGTATCCCCGGCAGCGTCTAACGAGTAAATGTTGAAGTGTGCGCTGAGATGATCAATGACGTCATCAATCAGGATCGGAAACTGGAACCAGCTGTCTCCCTCAGAAATCAGCATTGGCCGCTCTGGATGATCCCTGAGCGCATCTTTGAACCGCCAATACCGCCGGATACGAGATGCCCAATTGCCGATCTGAAGAGCATTCTCAAACTCCTGATCAGCCTCAGTCATCTGCACCATGTCAGGCTTTATCTTGAACTGTATGTCAAATGCACCTGAATGCTCAACCACATCACAGTATTTTAGAAGTTGTTCCTCTGGGACACTTGGGTCCCGAGCAATTTTCAAAAACTCATCATATGTAATTTTCATAGTATTCCCCCTCCTAGATTTACAGATAAACTTTACACAAGAGGTGAGTTTATGATTAAGCTTGCCATATGCAGATAACAATTTAAAGGTACTTTTCATGACCCTTAAATTACAAAACTTAAACAATGTATTACTTGAAAAAGCGACTCATAGATTACAAAGCCGTCTGGGGGATTTAAACAAAACACGCAGTGCAATTCTTGCAGGTACACAAGCGGAAACAGATAGCCGGGAACGCTTGAATCTCTATCAGAAACGGCAGGCCACACTCGCCTTATCAGAAGGCTGCGCCATCTCTGCGCAGCCCTCAATCTTTGAGGAAGACGTGCAGGATCTCTCAAGACTGGGCAAGGAAGCTTTGATCGGCACGCGCAACGACCTCCTCCCAATCGAGTTCTTTGAATACGGCCTTTATGCCGCGCGCTCAGTTGGCAGAATTGAGCATGTTGAAGGGCTTAGGTTCGGCACCGGCTTTCTGGTTGGGCACGGTCTCATCATGACGAACCACCATGTTTTGCCCAATGAGCACGAAGCACGCCAGCACTTTTTCGAGCTCGGCGCAGAAGCTAACCGCATCGGCAATCAGACGCCCTCGAAAATCTGCTCCATCGAACCAGACCGCTTTTTCTGGGCCAACGAAGAACTGGACATAGCCATCGCGGCCGTCGTGGACGAAGACCCGAGCTTCATTCCACTGGACCATTATGGCTGGCACGCCCTCATCCGTCAGCAAGGCAAAATCAAGAAGGGAGATCCGATTAATATCATTCAGCATCCCCTTGGACGCAACAAAGCCGTGGTCGTCCATAACAACCACCTTCTTCATATTGAAAATGGAACTGATGCACACATGTTTTGCTGGTATTCCGGCGATACGCAAAAAGGAAGCTCCGGTTCCCCTGTCTTTAACAGTCGCTGGGAGGTCGTCGCCGTACACCACATGGCAATCCCGCAAACCAACACACAAGGTGACATTCTGGGCAAGAACGGCCAACCCATCAGCCGGGCAACCGCACGCAGACACCCGGACCAGATCGCCTACGCAGCCAACGAGGGCATCCGCACCTCTCGTATCGTAGATGCACTGGAAACCGCTCAATTCACCAAAGCCCACCACACCGACATCCGCGACTTCCTCCTAAAATCATGGAGCAGCCCCGGCGCCCACCGCAGAGGCCTGCGCGCCGCAGTAAGAAGCGCACAGGCTTTGTAAGTGCATCCTTGTTGGCATCTTGAGTGCTCTCAAATCATGGCCTACGATATTACAGCAGTATCGAACTGCGCCCCCACCAATGACTTGGAATGATAATGGCTTATCCAAACCTTGCACGTGCACGAGACTACATTTTCTCCAATGCGAGGCTTCTCGACAGGCATCTCTTTTCATTTCACTTTGAGGCAGCACCAGCAAAACCGATAGAGCAGGCATTAGAAGCCTACCAGCATGACAATGGCCTTTATGGCTATGGTTTGGAGCCAGACAAGCGCGCATCTGACCCGCAACCCATTGATCAGGCTATTGCGATGGAGCTCTTAGATACTATTAGGGCAGATCCCAGCAAGTTTCTATCGATATGCGACGCACTCCCGAAACTCACAAATCCGGATGGCGGCTTGCCGTTTTCGCACCCAACTGTTGAAGCTGCCCCACATGCACCTTGGTGGGCGTGCAAAGAGCCTCAACCCAGTTCAATCAATCCGACAGCTGTGATTCTTTCCTACCTTTGGAGGAATGGCATCTCTCATGAATGGATGAAACATGCAGAAGAATTCTGCTGGAACGAATT
The DNA here is from genome assembly GCF_001623225.1 of Pseudovibrio sp. Ad13. Classification (NCBI taxonomy): domain Bacteria; kingdom Pseudomonadati; phylum Pseudomonadota; class Alphaproteobacteria; order Hyphomicrobiales; family Stappiaceae; genus Pseudovibrio; species Pseudovibrio sp. Ad13. Next base: position 248,895 of record NZ_LMCC01000015.1, read on the forward strand.
GAATAAACTCGATGCAACACGCCCTCACTCCATCCAAAATGCCCTAGCTTTTCTTGCAGCTCATCCAGATACTCAACGGACAGAACATCCTTTGCGAGAAATTCGGGAGTTAGTGAGACAAGCCACCTGCTTCGATCCTCATGCCGAGGACTATGTTTTTTCACCATTGCGGTTTGCCACAAGCCCGAACAGCCCAGCAGCCTCATTCTTCACAGAGGATGAGCTTCAGCTTCATCTGGAAACCCTCGTCAATCAACAGCAAGATGACGGCGGCTGGCCAATCAACTGGCCAGCAATATCAGAGGGTGTTTTATCTGAATGCCGTGGGATCGTGACACTAAGAAACCTGAAGCTGCTGAGAGACTACGGTCGGCTTGAAGTCCCTGCAGAGAAGACGCAGGTACGCCAACTCGAACATTAAGAGACTGGGACACCCAGACCTCTCATTAGCTAAACTCTCAGCACACCACGTTAAGCTCCCAACCGTATCCAGATGCCTGGAAACTCGTAGGAGTTCGGGCCGATCTGTGTCGCTGGCTTTGCGGAAGAGCTGGTCTGCGGTTTGAAGTTACCGGTGGTCGCGATCTCCAGAACATCACCTGTCGCAGGATCATAAATCATGGCCTTATCCGTATCCGTCAGATGACGCGTACCAGCAACCCAATGCATCGTATTGGTGCCCGCATACTGCACCAGAATAAGGTTCACCTGATTGGTCTGGAACGGAATACTGGTCACGTTGGACAGGCTCACAGTCTTGCCGAGCTTGTTCTGAATCAGGTCTTCCTCACGATTGAAGAGATAACCACCAGCCGCATTCAGAACTTTGAAGTTGTTGAACAAGCCTTTGCCGAATGCAGTGTAATAAGTAATGTTCTTTGCCAGACCCGGGGCAAGAGTTTTCGCAACAGCAACCATACCCGAAGGGCTGTTCTCCAAATCAACTGTTCCATCATTTTCTTTATAAAGTGCAGTTGGACCGGGCGAAGCTGTAAGATCAAGTTCCAGATTTCCTGAAACTTTGTAAGTCTGCGTCGTCACCACCTCAGCAATCTGCAAGCGATGATAGATCAAGTGACTCAGTCGCCATAAATTGATGCGCCCTGGATCGGTTGTGACATCATAACCTTTGGTGAGATCGGCTGCGTTGAGCGTATCGACATCAGTCGCTTTGGGCATGAAGCCCAGTTGAGCAAGAGCTGCGTTCACACAGTAAGCACCACAGGATTTAGGGGAATGTTGGACGATACCTTCGTAGAGGTCAAATTCTGCCATTTTTACTTTTCCTTGTTGAGAGCCATTGCTCTGCAAGGAAAGACGTGGCGGCAGGCAAACTGTGAAAACGGCAGACAGCAGACAAGAAAAAAGCCCCGCTGAAACAGCGAGGCTTTGAATTGGGAACTCTTTCCAGATCAGTGATTGAGGATCTGGGAGAGGAACAGCTGAGTACGTTCATGCTGCGGATTGGTGAAGAACGGCTCAGGCTCATTCTGCTCAACAATCTGCCCCTGATCCATAAAGATCACGCGGTTTGCCACTTTACGGGCAAAGCCCATTTCGTGGGTCACGCAGAGCATGGTCATACCCTCTTCCGCCAGACCGATCATCACGTCCAGCACTTCCTTGATCATCTCAGGGTCAAGCGCGGATGTCGGCTCATCAAACAGCATAACCTTCGGGTTCATGCACAGCGAACGGGCAATCGCCACACGCTGCTGCTGACCACCGGAAAGCTGACCTGGGTACTTGTTGGCCTGCTCAGGGATCTTCACGCGCTCAAGGTAATGCATCGCAACTTCTTCAGCCTGCTTCTTAGGCATCTTGCGAACCCAGATTGGAGCCAGCGTACAGTTCTCCAAAATGGTCAGATGCGGAAACAGGTTGAAGTGCTGGAAGCACATACCGACTTCACGGCGGATCTCATCAATCTTCTTGAGGTCAGAGGTCAGCTCAATACCGTCGACAACGATCTGGCCCTTCTGATGCTCTTCAAGGCGGTTGATACAGCGGATCATCGTGGACTTACCAGAACCCGATGGACCACAGATAACGATACGCTCGCCGCGCATAACCTTCAGGTTAATGTCGCGCAGAACATGAAAGTCACCATACCATTTATTCATGCCGTTGATTTCGATAGCCACATCGGTATCCGAAATCTGCATTTTTGAGCGGTCCGCCTGAACATCAGCGAGATTTGCGTCACTCATTTTTATTTCTCCGAGTTTCTCTTGGCTTGCGCCAGGCGACTAGCGATGGCCGGTATGCAGTTTGCGTTCCAAATACATCGAATATCGGGACATTGCAAAGCAGAAGATAAAGAACATGAACGCGATAAACGCATAAAGTTCCACAAAAATACCATTCCAACGTTGGTCAGCGAGCGTTGGCGCAACCAATCCGAGAGGATCCATAAGGCCAATAATCAAAACCAGTGTGGTGTCTTTGAACAAGCCAATAAAGGTGTTCACGATACCTGGGATGGAAATCTTGAGCGCTTGCGGCAGAATAATCAGACGCATGCTCTGCCAATAACTCAAGCCCAATGCATCCGCAGCTTCATACTGCCCCTTTGGCAACGCAGCCAAACCACCACGGATAACCTCAGCCATATAAGCACTGGCAAAGAAGGTCACCATAATGACAACACGCAGCACGATGTCGAAGTTCACACCCTTTGGCAGGAAGTAGTTGAGCAGAACGTGCGCAACAAACAACAAGGTGATCAACGGCACGCCGCGAATGAACTCGATGAAGATAATCGCCAGAGACTTCACAATAGGCAGATTGGAACTGCGAGACAGCGCAAGAACGATACCGATCGGAAGCGAGAACGAGATACCGGAGACACCGATAATCATGGTCAGCAGCAAACCGCCCAGCTTGGTGGAGGAAACCGGCTCAAGACCAAAACCACCCCAAATCAGCCAAAACGCCACAAATGGGTATGCCATTGAAGCCATCAACGCAGTGCCGCGCTTAGGCATACCATCCCAAAGGGCTGGCACAAGGGCTAGGAACAGCAGTACGAAAGCCAAAATAGGGCGCCAGTACAGCTCAGTTGGGTAAAAACCAAACAGGAACTGGTGATAACGCTCACGAATAACGGCCCAACAAGCACCATTTTCTGTCAGTGCCCGGCATTCATCCAGAGAGTTCGCATTCCAGACAGAGTCCACGAACGCCCAGTTGACCACACCCGGCACTGTTGAATACACCGCAAAGATAGAAAGCAGCGTCAAAATAGTGTTGAGCGGAGACGAGAACAGATTTTCACGAACCCAGCCGATTGCACCAGTTGTACCCTGGGGAGGTGGCAACTGAGGCTTTTCAGAGGTCGAGACAAAGGCGAAATTATTTTCACTCATGTTAGCGCCCCTTCAGCTTTACGGATTCATTGTAAAAGTTCATGACTGCTGAAATAGACAGCGAGATCAACAAATATGTTGCCATCAGAAGCAACATGCACTCCATCTCACGGCCCGTCTGGTTCAGTGTAATACCGCCCAGTGTGCCGGCCAGATCCGAATACCCTACTGCAATCGCCAAGGATGAGTTTTTAGTGATGTTCAGGTAATTGGAGATCATTGGCGGAATAATGATGCGCAAAGACTGCGGCAGAACCACAAGGCTCATGGTCCGTTTTGGACGAAGGCCAAGAGCATAAGCAGCTTCTGTCTGTCCCTTACTGATCGCCATGATACCAGCACGAACAATCTCCGCAACAAACGCAGCAGAGTAGATGGAAAGCGCAAACCAAAGAGCAACTAGCGGAGCACCAACTTTGACACCACCGTTCAGGTTAAAGCGACCGGCAACAGGATAATCAAGACCAATCGGCATACCAGACGCAAAGTAAGTCAAAACGGTTGGGACAATCAAAATCCCAAGCGTGATGTAGCCCACGGGCAGAATTTGACCGGTCGCTTCTTGACGCTGACGCGCCCAACGACGGAATACAAAAATGCCACCGATGGAAGCGAGCAAAACTGCAACAACAATCTGGTAGCCACCATCGAAAGTCAGTCCAGGAATATAGAAACCACGGTTCGTTGCATAAACCGCCCCTTCAATAACTGGTGCTTTAACAGCCTGCTTGGGGGTTGGAAACACATGAATGAAGACAGCGTACCATGCCAGAATTTGCAGCAGCAGCGGTACGTTACGAACGCCTTCAATGTATACCGCCATCAAGCGGGAGACGACCCAGTTATTGGAGAGACGCAGAACACCGACGAAAACGCCAATGATTGTCGCAGTCAAACACGCTAGAAAGGAAACTAGCAGCGTGTTGAGCACACCCACAAGGGCTGCTTTCCAGTGCGCCGAAGCAGCACTATATTCCACTAGAGCTGGGATAATAGGATATCCCGATGGCTCAGATAGGAATCCAAAATTGAAATCTTTGCCAAGTGCTTCGAGGTTCTCGACAGCATTGCTGATGAGCATCATCACAACTGACAGAGTAGCAACAAGCGCGATAATCTGGATCGTATAAGATCTGTATCGAGCATCTCGCCACAGTTGCGAAAACTGGAAGCTATTATCGGCTGGTACGGTTGAAGTGCTCATAAGTAGCCCGCCTTATTTATTATGCTTAGAAAAAAGGGCGCTGTCATCTTGCAACAGCGCCCCTTTTGTCAGATCTCAATCAGATCAACGGAATGGAGGTGCGTACTGCAGACCACCTTCGGTCCATGTCGCATTCAAACCACGAGCCAGATTAACTTTGGTCTGTGTGCCCAGGTGACGCTCGAACATTTCGCCGTAGTTACCAACGGATTTGATAGCTACGAGAGCGAAGTCGTTACCCAGACCAAGGGATGCACCCATTTCACCGGAAGCACCGAGCAGACGCTTAACTTCTGGATCTTTGGTGTTAGCGGCCATGTCGTCTGCATTTGCAGCGGTGATGCCTTTTTCTTCCGCAATCTTCATTGCATTCAGAACCCAACGGCCAATGTCTGCCCACTGATCGTCGCCATGACGGACGAGCGGACCCAGAGGCTCTTTGGAGATGATTTCAGGAAGAACGATATGGTCGTCTGCGTTCTCGAATGTTGCACGGGAAGCAGCCAGACCGGAAGCATCAGTGGTGTACACGTCACAAGCGTCTGCAAGGTAGTTTGCACGACCTTCAGTGTTTGTCTCAATGGACAACGGCTCGTAAGACATGCCTTCAGCTGAGAAGTAGTCAGACAGGTTCAGCTCTGTTGTTGTACCAGTCTGGATACAAACGGTTGCACCATCCAGCTCTTTAGCAGAAGCAACGCCAAGAGACTTCTTCACCATGAAGCCCTGACCATCGTAGTAGCTCACACCAAGGAAGGTGAACTTCAGGTCTGCATCACGGGAGAACGTCCATGTGGTGTTACGGGACAGGATGTCCACTTCACCGGAAGCCAGCGCAGTAAAGCGGGTCTTACCAGTGGTTGGTGAGAAATCAACTGCATCCGGATCACCAAGAACAGCAGCAGCTACTGCACGGCAATAATCAACGTCAAAGCCCTGCCATTTGCCGTTTTCGTCGGTGTAAGAAAAGCCTGCAAGACCAGTGGAAACCGCGCAGCGCAGCTTACCGCGCTCTTTCACGTCTTCGAGAGTGCCGGCAGATGCTGCAGACAGAGCAGTCGCTGCGAACGCTGCACCCAGCGCAACTGGAAGGATCATTTTTTTCATAGAATTGGAGCCTCTTTTTCTTGTCCAATTTTAAAATTCATCACCGGAAGTAGCAGGCTGTTCTCCTCCTCTAAGAAAAACACCCAAGACAGACATGTCAGCGCATGTCCTTAAAGCCCCCCTATTGGCTTCAACCACTCCTCGCTAAGCATTCGATGATATTTCTCTAAAAACGTCAAGAGGTTTTTATTAATAAGTTAGTCTACGAGGTGCTATTCATCAACCACTGCAAAGTTTCTATGCAATTTATATCTCAGCTGCACGCGCTTTAACCATTAATCAAAATTGCAAAATATAGTTCTTTATACACCAGCAAACAAATTAATCCAAACAATACTGAAATAGAGAGGAAATATTACTTAGACTACAAGCGCAACGAAAAAACTAACCTTAAAAACTGACCGCATAATCTGAGCAATTTTCTTCAAAAATACGTATTTCACACTAACCTTTACAATCCCACTGCACAAATAATACGCAATTTTACGAAAATCTCACAAGGAAGTCTATCTTCCCTATGGGCAAATAGCGTTCAGCTATACTGGTGTATTCAGAGTGCATTTATTGCGGATAAATCGCCTAGAAATTCGGGTCCTTGCGTTTTTCCTTGTAGATAAGCCATAGATTTCGGAAATAAATGATCAATCCGAGGCCCTGTCCCGCAATAAAAACCGGATCCTTCTTGACGATAGCGTAAGTCAAAAGGAGCGATCCGCCCCCTATTGAGAAGAACCAAAAAGCCACCGGGACAATCGATCGCCCCACCCGCTCAGAGGCAATCCATTGGATCATAAAGCGCATCATGAACATGAATTGTGCAACAAATCCCCAAAGAACCCAAAAATCCCATTGAGCGACGAAAACATCATAAAGCCAGTCATACAAACCCGAGAACATCAATGGTCCTCCTTAGCAGGAGACACATCCGAATCTGTCACCATCACCACCTCGGGAATGACTTTTCGACGTCGGCGCAACCACCACACACCAAACAGATCAAGAATCCCAACAAGCGCCCGGTCAAAGATCCCATATTTGGAGACACCGTGCTCGCGCTCACGGTCGACCACATCCACATGAACCACCTCGTATCCTTCACGGATAACAAGGGCCGGTAAAAACCGGTGCCAGCTGTCAAAATACGGCAGTCTCAGAAACACATCACGACGCAACAACTTGAGACCGCATCCACTGTCTCGCGTATTGTCTTTCAGGATTGCGCCACGCAACTTGTTAGCCGCTTTGGAAGCGTAACATTTGAAGAGGCTGGCTTTTCGCCCCAGTCGCTGCCCGGCAGCAAGACCAACACGCGCGCCCCCCTTCTCCATCGCCTCAAGCATTTCACGATAATAGATCGGATTATTTTGCCCATCGCCGTCAATCGTGGCGATATATGTGCCCCGAGCGTGCAATAAGCCCGTTCGTACAGAACAACTCTGCCCACCAGATCGCTTATGGTGGATCAGCTGCAAAAAGCTGTGCTCCAACGCATAGCGGCGCAAAACCTCAAGACTATCGTCAGTAGAGCCATCATCAACCACAATGGCTTCAAACCTGTAGTCCTTCAAAGCTTCCGCAATTTCATCCAGCAATGGAGGAAGATTATCTCTCTCATTCTTGGCGGGGATAACGACGCTAACGTCAATCTCATTCACACCGGCATTCTTGGTCATTCCAGTTACCCCTACCCTGAGACGGAACTCCGCTCAGGCTAAGGACAACGACCTCAATCAGCCCGGAGTGTCTCCGATTGTTTTTGTACGGGAGAAAAACTGTCAGATCGCGCCGCTCGCCAGGACCTCAAACATAAAGCCGCAGAGATACTGCTCATGATCGGTTGCACACCGCCTTTATCATCAAATGAAAACCCGATCCGCCGACGAGCCATCCAACGAGCACAGCAATAAGAAAATGCTCCACCTATGATAATGCCAGCGACAACATCACTGGGATAATGAGCTCCCACAATCACTCTGCTGGCAGCAATCCAAAGCCCCACAACCGCAAGCAGCCACCGAAGTCTGGGAGCAATCAATGCCAAAGCAACGATCAGAGCACCAGCCGTTGTCGAATGCCCGCTTGGAAGGCTCGAAAGCTTTGCCTCCCACGCGAAGAAGTCGAAATACATTGGCCCCATTTCATCAAAAAGGGTTGGTCGGGCACGCCCGATATTCCATTTCAGAGCAATGGCCAGCAGCCCACTAACAGCGACAACAAAGAACAGATAACTCCCGTATATCGTCAGATACGACACTGCCATCTTTCTACGAAACGGGAGGCGCTGCCAGCCGCCAAAAATCATTGCTAGAATCCATAGTCCCGTTGGGAACAGGATCCAGTCAGACTTGCCGACATCTGTAATGACCTCGAAAATATCATGATAGGCAACGGGCAGTTTCCGAGCCCAAATCGGGCTACTGTGGTCCAGAAAGACCATCGCCAGACCGCACAGCCCAATCAACAATGCCGCTACATTCTGCGGCTTTATAACTGATGGAAGATCAGGAACAGCAACAGAGCTCCGTGCTTTCCGGTTTTTCAGAATTGCAGAGGTTTGCCCAAGATGCCGTCTCGCATTATTGCCAGCAACACGTAAGGTCTCAATCAGACGCTCACCAATTGATGGAGTGGAACCTTCTTCCCGCGGAGCATCTTCCTTGTAGCTTTGCTCATAAGATGCAGCACTTATGGCGTCCTTTTTGAAAGGCTGCGCTTCGCGTGATTTATTTTGTTTTTGATCCACGTCCTGAACTGGACGCTCTAAGGTATCTATGGAGCCGTCATCAATCATCACGTCGCCCCACCCGCAGAAAAAATGTGTATCAGCAATGCTTTACCGCCATTAATATTCAAGCCAGATACAGTTGATACTTCCGAAGTCTTCATCCCCAACCGAAGAGCTTCCGCATCAAACCGATCCAGCTGCCGTCCTTCCACCAGCACGACTCTGCAGGTCCCCTTAGGCACTCCGGCTTTCTGGCTTCCGTCTGCCAGAAAACGCGCTGCAGCTTCTGCGCCAAGTAATTTTGTTTGCGTGCCCTGCAAAAATACGAAGCTAGGCTCATAAAAACCTGCTGTTGCAACGTCTTTCCGCTCACATCCCGGGAGCTGCTCAACAACTTCCACGAGACGGCTGGAAATCCAGATGGTCGACAATGCCGGACCAGAAAATGCCCAGAAGCCGACAAACATCAGCAAAGCGGAAGCCCCCACCGTCGGCAATGCGCCAACAAGCTCCCCGCCAATCAGTTTACGAGTGGCTGATAACGCTGCGATGACCGCCAACCCACACAGCACAACACCGGGGGGAGACGGCCACAGATCAAGCAGCAAAGGTCCAACAACAACAACAATCAAAATGCCCAGAGGCATCAGCAGGAATAAAAACGCCGAGGCATATCGCCAATAAACGCCGGCCTGTTTTGCTCTGTCAGTCGTCAATACACCTGCTGCCAAAAGCGCCAGTACTGGCATCATCGGCAGTGTGTAGTGAGGCAGTTTCGTTGAAACCAATTCAAATATGACCCACGACGGGATCAGCCAACACAACAAGAATCTATAACAATATTTATTCAATTCTTGCCCAATTCCCTTAAAAGCCACAAGGAGAAAAGAGGGGATTGGCCAGAAAATAACGAAACTGATTAACAGGTGCGTGAGTGGTGGAGCACCGTGAGCCTCTCGCCCGGTTCCCACTTTCCCCCAAAGGTCACCGCCCAGCGCATCCCGGAAGAACACACCCTTTGTTTCAATGTAAATGGCAATAAGCCATGGGGAGACCAATGCAAGAAACAGCAGAAAACCGGCGATTGGAGCGAGTCCTCTCAACCACGAGATCCGTCTTTCCCAAAGAACCAACGTCAGGATGGTTAGGCCGCATACCATAAGAATGATCGGCCCCTTGATAAGAGTGCCCAGCGCCAACCCAACCCAAAAGAGCACGGCAGGAGACCAAAGCGCTTTGCTTTGTTGCGCCATCCACACTCGAACCAACGCCCCTTGAGACAACATCACACATGCCAGAAGCGCCGCATCCGTTTTAGCCAAATGTGCTTCAACATTTAAAATGAGAGCTAATGCAACAAGCAGCGCACCTAAAAAGGCCTCCTGCTCCCGAAAAAATGCTCGCCCAGTCCAGTACGTCAGCAACACAGCTGCAATTGCGCCAATCACAGAAGGGAGACGATAGACCCAAATGGGCGCATGCTCTCCATATCCCAACAGTTTGGCAGCACCCACATGTGCCCAGTAAATTCCGATCGGTTTTTTGTTTCGTGCCAGCTCTTGATAGTGAATGGAAACGTAGTTGCCTGTCTCCATCATCTGTTTGGAAGCCTGAGCAAATCTCGGTTCATCACGATCAAGCGGGGGAACGGACGTCAACCCCGGCAGGTACAAGCACAGACACAAAAGCAAAAGAATGATCGGGGCCAGCCAGTCGCGCGCCACCAGACGAAGCCAAATAGCCTGTTGATCAGACTTCTCAACCTCATCCTCACTCAGAGACATTGCAAGATTCATTTGCGCAGACATAATCGCCTTGAGGCCCTCCACACTCCCAAAAAACATGGTCCGAGAGACTGCCGCCCCCTGAGAACAATACGCAGCCGATCATCTGGAACACATTCCCCAAAACTCCCCACTCAAATGCACGGTGGGCCTAAATTCATAAGCAGCACCGTCGCCTGGAAAGCTGAAGAGCACCTGAGTTGCCCCTTCCAATTGTGTCTTCAGCTTTTGACACTCTGTGAGGTTTCTAAAACTCATGGCTTGTCTTCACTCTTCTTTGAGATCACCTGAAAATCCGAAGGACAGAAGTATGAGGGAAATGTATTTTTGTCAACTTTATTGACAATAATTACTTTTAAAGTATAAAATTCATTATGTTATAATTAAGCAATCAACTCTATATCGCTCTATACGGGTATTCACATGACTGCTCGCTGCTCCGCACGACCAGCAATCGAAGAGCCAAAGCCGCTCCTTTTAAGGACAATCAAAATAAAGAAACAGCTTGGGAATTACGTGGATTACTCGCGAGCAGTACAGTTTCGGCCAAATTTCATGCCTAAGATGAAATGAACTAATCGGGCATTTCGGGATTACACACGTGCGTTTGGAATTAAGGGCAACTGCTGCCTTGCTGCTGGCAGGAACACTTGCTGGCTGCGCTGGCTTGGGCATAGAGACATCAAAGAATGTTGAGCTGTCTCAGATCGCAATCAACAAGAATGAAGCATTGCGCCAGACCAATGCGTGGCGTGCGACGCATTCCCTGCTGCCAATCAAGCTGGACCCGCACCTCAGCGAAGTCTCGCAGGATATGGCCGATCACATCGCCCGCCTGGATTCGCTCAAAACCAGACGTCATTCGTCCTCCAGCCTCATCAGTCGCACCCAGACTGAAGGATATAAATCCTTTGCAGGCGCAGAAAATCTGGGCGCAGGCTACGCGAACATTTCGGCTGCAATGACGGGTTGGAAAACCTCTCCCGATCACAACAAAAACCTGCTCAACAAAAACGTCACCCATATGGGTATCGCCCGCACCAACCGAGCAGACGGCACCTACCGGAATTTCTGGGTCATGACTCTCGCTGCCCCTCAAAAGCCAGTGACAGCAACAGGTTTCACCACAGTCTCACTGCCCTTCCCGGTCCAGTAACTTCCCTTGCGTCGAGAATTGATTAGGGGAATTTTCACTCCGCTTCCTTTACGCAGTTGCAAATAGCACCCATATTCACATCTCCAGCGCGCATTCCCATGATGAGGCATTGCCTCCTTGAGGGAATACGCGTCCATCAATTGATTGAAAGCAGTCTGGCTCTCCCTTTAAGCAGACCTGAGCTCAGTCTGAATTTTTAATTTCATCGGAGACTTAATATGAGCGAGACCGCAAAGGTTCTTCTGCAAGATTGGAAAACCCCGTTCGGACTTCCACCGTTTGCACAGATCAAGCCGGAAGACTTCGAGGGTGCATTTGAAGAGGCCTTTAAGGCAGGCGAAAACAACATCACTCGCATTGCTCAAAATCCTGAAGAACCAACCTTTAAAAACACCATTGCAGCATTGGAACTGGCCGAAGATGCTCTTGAGCAGGTTGCAAGCGTGTTCTTCAACCTTTCCTCGGCAGATACCAACGAGACCTTGCAGCAAGTCGAGCGCAATGTTTCACCAAAACTGGCGGCGTACAGCACTAAAAAGTACCTGAACCCTGCTCTCTTCAAACGCATTGAAACGCTGATGGCGAAGAAGGACACGCTGGACCTGACATCTGAACAGGACCGTGTGTTGGAGCGTTACTACGCCATCTTCCATCGCGCTGGTGCTGGTCTGGACGCCAATGGCAAAACCCGTATCGCGGAAATCAACGAGCGTCTTGCAACTCTGGGCACCAGCTTTGCGCAGAACGTTCTGGCTGATGAGGCCTCCTACAAACTCGTTTTGGAAAACGAAAGCGATCTGGAAGGCTTGCCGGAGTTCCTTGTAAAAGCCGCAAGTGCAGCAGCTGAGGAACGTGGTGAACCGGGCAAATACGCCATTACCCTCTCCCGCTCCTCCATTGAACCGTTCCTGCAGTTCTCCAAACGTCGCGACCTGCGTGAAGAAGCCTTCAATGCCTGGGCAAGCCGTGGTGACAATCCGGGAGAAACCAACAACTCAGTAATCGTCCGCGAGACTGTGCAGCTGCGCAATGAGAAAGCCAAACTCCTCGGCTTCGAAAACTTTGCAGCATTCAAGCTGGATGATGTCATGGCAAAAAAAACAGGCGCAGTGGATGATCTGCTCTCTAATGTCTGGGGACCAGCCAAGGCACGTGCACTGGAAGAAGCCGCTGACCTCCAGGATATGGCGCAATCTGAGGGCGACAACATTGAGATCGCCCCGTGGGACTGGCGTTACTATTCAGAGAAGGTCCGCAGCGCCAAGCATGATCTGGATGAAGCTGAGATCAAGCCGTATTTCCAGCTGGATCAGATGATCGAAGCGGCCTTTTACACCGCAACCCGTTTGTTTGGCCTCTCCTTCAAAGAACTGAAGGGACAAGACGTCTACCATCCGGATGTGCGTGTTTTTGAAGTCTTTGACAAAAACGGCGACCATCTCGGTATCTTCATCGGCGACTACTTCGCCCGCGCTTCAAAGCGTTCCGGTGCATGGATGAGCGCCTTCCGCTCACAACAGAAGCTGAAGGGTGATGTCCGCCCTATCATCGTCAACGTGATGAATTTCTCAAAAGCACCAGAGGGTGAGCCAACCCTGCTGACCTTTGATGATGCCCGCACCCTGTTCCACGAATTTGGTCACGGCCTCCATGGCCTCATGTCCAACGTGACACACCCACTTGTTTCCGGCACCAGCGTGGCACGGGACTTTGTGGAGCTACCATCCCAGCTCTTTGAACATTGGCTGGATCAGCCGGAAATCTTGAAAAAGTATGCCCGCCACTACCAGAGCAGCGAAGTCATTCCCGAAGAGCTTCTGGAGCGTCTGCTAGCAGCCGCCAACTTCAACCAAGGCTTTGCAACGGTTGAGTATCTCGCAACTGCTCTGGTCGATATGGCGATCCATAAAGAAGATAAGCTCGACGATCTCGATCCGGCTCAGATGGAAAAGAAGATCCTCAACGGTATCGGTATGCCGAAAGAGATCATCATGCGTCACCGCATTCCGCACCTCTTGCACGCCTTTGCAGGAGACGGATATTCTGCAGGTTACTACAGCTATCTCTGGTCAGAAGTGATGGATGCTGACGCATTTGAAGCTTTTGAAGAAACGGGCGATGCATTTGACGCTGACACAGCAGCCAAACTGGAAAAGTTCATCTACGCAGCAGGCGGATCTCAGGATCCGGCAAAAGCATATATGGATTTCCGCGGTAAACTTCCATCCATTGAGCCGCTTCTCAAAGGTCGCGGGCTGGTCAACTAAACATCAGACACCCAAGACAGATAGCAAAAAGGGCGGACCATGCAGTTCGCCCTTTATCATGAGAACTCAAAGGAAGAAGGCTAGCCTCTCATCATCCGGTTGAGACCACTTAAGAATACAAACAGCCAGCCCAGGATCATCAGCATGCCACCCGTCGGGGCAGCAAAGTCAAAGAGCTTCTCACCAACGAACAATCGTTGAGCCAGATCACCACAGAACAAACCAACACCGGCAAACAGCAAGAGCATGGCAAATGCAATGCCTTTGGAGCCCGTAATCCCGTGCGCAACGCCCAGCCCGACAAAAGCGGCGGCATGCATCATCGTGATTTGAGAGATAATACCCAGATACTGGTTATCGACCGCGTGCGAACTGGCCGCCGAAGTCAAAATGGCAATGACACCGCAAAACCCGCCAAGCGCCAATCCAAGACCAAGGCCCTGACCAAGTCTGATCCGTGGCTGGTCAACAGGCACCGCTTCACTTGCACTATCCGGCATGGCTGCTCCTTAAATCCCTATTCCAAATAACATACTGCGTGAAACACAGACACGCATCAACTGCATATAGGATAGCCAGCAAAAATTACAAAACCCTCAGCAACGCACCACCATGATTGATAGCTGATAAGAACATGCACTCCGCTGCAGTCCCTCAACACCTGGTCCTGCGACAAGCAATAAGTTCCCTCCTCAACCAGAGAGAAGGCTGCAAAGATTGGCTCTTTACAGCCTGCATCACTTATTTCGCAGCATCCGCTAGATTGCTAAACGGGTCAGCCACCAGCGGCTTCAAGATTGTTAGCGCAGACCCGTCCGGGTCAAAGTTTTTAAAGCTCACAGAGTTGAAGTTCATCGCATTGAGCTTCCGCACATAATAAACAGCGCCATTCAGGTCTGCCATAACAGACCATTGCGTGTAGTCTGGGTTGTCATCTTGCTGAGAGCTCGCAGACTGGGCCGCATCCGGCGCTTCCGGTTGGGCAAAGCCTTTCGGAATGTCGAAGTTGTTCAGAATATGCCCAGCGACATTGAGGTTCTCTTTTGCAGTTTCATGTTCCTCAGCTGTGGTCACAAACGCCGTCACGCGCACAAAACGCGATGGCGGCGTTACATCTCCCGGCACGCCCAGCATACCTGATCCTTGCCCCAGTGGTTGCAGCTCACCTTCTGGAAACTTCTTTCCAGCCGAGTTTATAGGCGTCAGGTTCACGTAATTGCGCAGATTGGTTAAGTGCCAATCAAACTGTGGCGAGTTGGTCATCACACCAAGCTCATTATCGTAGATCTTCAAGCCATCATCGACGGGCTCGATCACAATGGATTTTCCGGAACGATCATGAATAGTGAAATGCAGCGGAGGCACTTCGCCAAGCGGAGCAAAATCAACATCGACCAGCTTGATCGACTTAACGGCTTCTTTCACCTCTTCAACTGTCTCAAACTGCGATAGGACCCAAACGAGAAAATCAATCGGTGCAACTTCATCATCTGCGCCACTCGCCTTCACATCAGAGTACTCTGCAAAACCAGGGAAGTAGAGAGCACCAGCTGCAAGACCAGCTTCATTTACACCATCAACAATCGCGGTCTCATACTTCATTGCATTCATACCGATCACAGCATACTTGCTTTTCCACTTTGCCCCTTCCCATTGTTTATCCCCATTAAGCTCTCCAGAACTCGTGAGCCCATAATTGCGTGGGATCAGAGAAACAGTGGACTCAGTTTCAAAGCCAAACTCCATGGTCCTCCCATAGACACGTCCGTCATCTTTGGCCGTAACAACAAAGCTCGTGCAAGCAGATGCACCAGCAATTGGTGATATCAAGAGGGTAGTCGAACACAATCCAGTCAGCACAACGCGCTGCATTTTTGAAAATAATGATGGCATGCTAAGCTCTTTTTAGCTTTTTGCATGCGTATCGTCTCTGGAGATCTCCAAGAAATGCATAACGTTTGCATTCGATTACTCTGAAGCTTAGTAAGTGCTTTATGTTGTTGTTTTAATGAGAAATATTTGGAGCTCAGTTGGAGAAATCAATGCACAAAACTCTGAGCATCTCGAACCTCATTGATGTTCCTCACTTCCTTGAGCCAGGTGCAAAAGGCATGTGGCTGGAGTGGTGGGAAGAAGAAGGTCATCCGATTGAAGATGTTTATGTGGAACTGCGCACGAGCCTCAGCGAGGAAACCATTCCAACAACATTGATCGCCCACGACCAGACCGGGTTCCTTGGTATGGTCATGCTGGTGCGCTCAGATATGAGCAAACGCCCGCAATACGCGCCATGGCTGGCGTCCCTATGGGTCGCTCCCGAGCATCAGGGAAAAGGTATCGGCTCCCGGCTGACGAAGGAGCTGGAGACACTCGCCTCGAACGAGGGCACACCGCACCTCTATCTCTTCGCAAAGCTCAGCCTACGCGGGTTTTATGAAGGTTTGGGCTGGCTGTGCATTGAAGACGATGTGAATGGAGTAGATATTTTCTGCAAGCAATTAAGCTGAAACAGCAGGCCGCTTCATCAGCACCTTATGCAATCCAGGCCCATAGCCATCCGTTTCAACGGACTCAGCGACAAACCCCATTCTCTCATAGAAGGGACGTGTATGCTGCGAGGTATCTATGTAAACCGCCTGATCCGGATAGTTTTCGGCAATACGCGCAAGCCGGAATTGCACGAGCCTCCTGCCAATTCCCTGACTGTGTAGTTCACGGCGCACCATTCCCCAAGTCAGCCCAACCCCTTTAGCGTTCAGACAATACCCGCCAGCAGCAACAATCACTCCATCTCGCTCAACGACAAAGTACGGATCATCAAGCATTTCCAGATCCTGGCTGTATTCTTCCAGCTCAGTCTCCATGAAATACCTGGGAACGTTTCCCTTAAAGATCTCAAGGCATGCATCGTAATCAGCTGATTGATACCTGCGAAAGTCCATCACACTGTCCTGGGTGGTCTTGGTTCTAAAACATATCGCATGACAGGCAGTTTTCGCCCTTCAGGAAGCGAAGGTTGATACCCAACTTCCTCTGCTCCCATACGCTCATAAAACCCTTTGGCGTGAGGATCAGAGACGATCACCAACTCAGACAACTACTGAATTTGCAACCAGTTCTGTATGAAACCAAACATAATCCGCCCGGCTCCCTTGCCCATCAGTTCCGGCAAAACCCAAAAATCTTCAAGCTCACAGCGCTGCTCTGCATCAACGGAAATTGAGAAGACACCAGCAATCCGGCCCTCAGTTTCCAAAACCCCAAAATGCCTGCTTGCCAAAACAACCTCATCAACGATCAGATCAGGCAGCCAGACATCCATCATCTCCTGCGAATAACCCCAATGGCCTTTCGCTGAGAGGATAACCTCGTTCATTTCCGAAATATGCTGTGCTCTGTCCCTGATAATATTCAAGTTCAGGCCTCCTTAGATGGAGAAGACTAAACATCTCACGCAAGCTGACACAATCCAATGAGCCCGGACTTATGCTCCGTATTGCCCTCTGGTTGGGTCTGCAACATCAATAATGCGCAAGGATGGTTTCGCTTGCCCTTGCCAGGTATCAACACTCAAACTACCAGCAATATGCAGGGGCTTGCCGCGAGCTTGTAAGAGCGCCTTCCCGTGAGGCTGGTCTTCCGCTTTAAAAGCAATCGCCTTCAGGTTCGTTCCCTCATTGCCGCCAAGCGTCACACTCACATGGCCTTGCCCAACCACCTTGGAAAATTTGATCGGCACAGATGGCAAGGCAAAGACAGGTTCTGCATGCGAAGCACCATAAGGTCCTGCCTGTTCCAGTATATCCAGCAGGCTCAGGTTTGCACCGGCAGGCGTCAGCACACCATCAATGGTGAGTTCATGGTCAGCAGAGGCTTGCTCCACATCCTCACTCAGCTGCTCACTCAGGAAGGCCTCAAACTCAGGTACTTTTTCCTTTTCAATGGTCAGCCCCGCCGCCATTGCGTGCCCACCGCCTTTGACAAGCAAACCCGCCTCAACAGCTACACGAACCGCAGAGCCCAGATCAACACCAGTGATTGAACGGCCTGAGCCAGTGCCCAAACCCTTTTCATTAAACGCCATAGCAAAAGCAGGCCGGCGGTAACGCTCTTTCAGCCGCGAAGCAATCAGCCCAACAACCCCCGGATGCCAGCCGTCCGCTCCTGTCAAAAGCACAGCAGGAGGAACAGTGACCTCCATTTTCTGAAATGCTTGCCCCTCGCCTTCTTCCAACATCACAGCTTCCATGGCCTGACGTTCCTGGTTGAGCCGTTCCAGCGTCGCTGCAATGCGCTCCCCCTCCGCCCGATCATCAGAGGAAAGCAGTTTCATGCCAAGAGCTGAATCGCCAATTCGCCCGCCCGCATTGATGCGCGGCCCAAGCATGTAGCCCAGATGGTACGGGGTCGGCTTTCCACTCAATCGGGAAATATCAGCAAGACAGGAAAGGCCAATGTTCTCACGCCGTGCCATCACTTTAAGGCCCTGCACCACATAAGCACGGTTCAGTCCCTTCAGCGGCACAACATCACAAACAGTCCCAAGCGCAACAAGATCGAGAAGGTCCATAAGCCGGGGCTCAGCGCGCTGCGCAAAAGCACCACGCCGCCGCAACTCCCGGTTCAAACCAACAAGGAACAGGAAGGTAACACCCACAGCTGCCAGGTGGCCCTGCCCCGACAGATCATCCTGCCGGTTGGCATTCACCAGAGCATGAACTTCCGGAAAGCTCTCATCCACCTGATGGTGATCCAGAACCACCACTTCCAGTCCGATCCGCTTGGCTTCTTCAAAGGCTTCAAACGACGTGGAACCACAGTCAACTGTGACTAGCAGCCGTGCCCCACCTGCATGAAGCTGATTGATTGCCGTTGGATTTGGCCCATAACCATCAATGATGCGGTCCGGGATATAGACATCCGGCTCCGCTCCAAGCTGCATCAGGTAGCGCTTGAGCAAAGCAGAGGACGTCGCCCCGTCAACATCGTAGTCACCAAAGATCGCAATCTTAACGCCCGCCTGCAGCGCATCTGCAACGCGTGCACAGGCCTTATCCATATCCACCAGTTTGGAAGGATCCGGCATCAGATCTTTAAGGGAAGGATTTAAGAAACCGGAAGCCTCTTCCAACGCCACATTGCGCCCGGCAAGCACACGGCCAACCACTTCAGGCAGATCGGTTCTTTGAGCAATGGCCAGTGCTTGTGAGAGCCCCTGATCATCAAGCCGTTCACGCCACATACGTGCGCTCAAAGACTTTTTGACACCAAGAACGACACGCCGCTCGGCACTGGATGCATCCAACGTCATAACCATAGAAAGAAACTGCCCGGATTCTCGTATAAAAGCAAAAGGGGCGAGTGTTCAACACACCCGCCCACTCTATTTATCTAGCTTGAAGGAAGCGCTAAATCAATCGAGATGGAATTTTTCCAACTGGGTATGCTTCGCTTCAATGAAACGAACAGTACCGGTCGTGGAGCGCATCACAACAGTGTGGGTGGTGATGTTATCACGGCCCAGCTTCACACCCTTCAGGAAGTTACCAGTTGTCACACCGGTTGCTGCAAACAGAACGTCTCCGCCAGCCATTTCTTCCATGGTGTATTTGCGATTGATATCGTCAATACCCATGCGGCCTGCGCGTTCAACCTGCTCTTCGCGAGTGATCACCAGACGGCCCTGCATCTGACCACCAATACAGCGCAGAGCTGCAGCAGCCAAAACGCCCTCAGGTGCACCACCAATACCAACATAAAGATCGATACCGGTCTCTTCAGGGTCAGTGGTGTAAATGATGCCAGCGACATCACCATCACCAATCAGGAAGATGGAAGCACCGGTAGCACGGATGTCGTCAATCAACTTAGCGTGACGTGGACGGTCCAGCACACAGACGGTTACGTCTTTCACTTCACAGCCCTTTGCTTTCGCAACAGCTGCAAGGTTTTCCTGAATTGGGCGATCCAGATCGATGGTACCCTCAGGATACCCCGGACCAATCGCGATCTTATCCATGTAGCTGTCAGGTGCGTTCAGCAAGCCGCCTTCTGGTGCCAGCGCGATAACAGCAATGGAGTTTGGCATGTTCTTCGCACAGATCGTGGTACCTTCCAGCGGATCAAGTGCGATATCAACCTTTGGCCCGTCTTTGGTGCCAACCTTTTCGCCAATGTAGAGCATTGGCGCTTCATCACGTTCCCCTTCACCAATCACGACAGTACCGTCGATTGGCAGCTGGTTCAGTTCGCGGCGCATTGCGTCCACAGCAGCCTGGTCAGCTGCCTTTTCATCGCCCCGCCCACGAAGACGTGCTGCAGATACAGCAGCACGTTCCGTAACGCGTGCAAGTTCCAGTGTCAGAATACGGTCAAGAACGTCAGTTGCGTCCTGATGACTATCCGCCATTTAAACCTCTCGGGTGTCCTGTTTTCACGTTAAACGTGAGGAAGTATTATTTCAGGTTCTCAATTCGTAACATCTGAGGCTTACCAGAAGTTACTTTTTCAGCAGCAATCGCATCCAGAGCTTCGCGTACAGCCAGTTCAGTGGTCTCATGCGTGATAAGGATAACACTTCGCGGTGCTGCAGGATCGCTTACACCATCCTTATCATTTCTGGAATGCGGTCCACGTTGGACAATAGACTCAAGTGAGATCCCTTTGTCCGCCATACAGCGCGCAATTGTGGCAAAAGTACCGGCTACGTCCAACACAGCCAGACGAATGTAATAACCACCTTCATGCGCTCGCATACGCGCTGGAACATAATCTGCAAGTGTTGTCGCAGACTGACTAAACACCGGCAGAGAAACATCACGTGCAATATCGACAAGATCGGAGATCACAGAGGATGCTGTTGCATCACCGCCAGCACCCGGACCAACCAGCACCACTTCACCAACCGCATCACCATCAACAGCAACGGCATTCAGAACACCATCAATGCGAGCGATTGCAGAGGATTTCGGCACCATAGTCGGGTGCACACGCTGCTCGATCCCTGTATCAGTACGCTGAGCAACACCCAGCAGTTTGATCCGGTAACCCAGCTCATCCGCAGCGCGAATATCAGCCGTCGTAATGGAAGTGATCCCTTCCACATAGATCGCATCAGCATTCACTTCACAGCCAAACGCAAGGCTGGTGAGTAGAGCAAGCTTGTGCGCGGTATCAAAACCTTCAATGTCAAAGGTCGGATCAGCCTCCGCATAACCAAGACGCTGCGCATCAGCAAGACACTCAGCAAATGACAGGCCTTCCTGCTCCATCCGCGTGAGGATATAGTTACAAGTGCCGTTCATGATGCCGTAAACGCGGGACACATCATTGCCCGCAAGGCTCTCACGCATGGTCTTGATGATTGGAATACCACCAGCGGCGGCGGCCTCATAGTTGAGGCTCACACCTTTGGCTTCTGCAAGGTGAGAGAACGCAACCGCGTGCTTCGCCAAGAGCGCCTTATTAGCTGTGACAACGTGCTTGCCGGTTTCTAGCGCAGTGCGAACACTCACCTCAGCCGGACCGTCTTCACCACCAATCAGCTCCACAAAAACATCAATCCCGTCGAACTTGGCAAGTTCAACGGGATCTTCAAACCAGGTCAATCCATCCAGATTAACACCACGATCTTTAGAGCGGCTGCGAGCACTCACAGCCACTACTTTGATAGGTCGGCCACATCGATTAGCAAGAACATTCGCCTTGGCCTCGAGGATACGCACCAACGAAGCACCGACGGTTCCTAGACCAGCAACGCCAACTTTCAAAATATCAGTCATAAATACCCAGTATCTGTAGGTGGGCGGGCGCCTAAGCGCCCGATTTGCTCAATTCCTCAGAATTGCTGCCCGCGTCTTCAAAAAACTTCCGAATGCCACGTGCGGCCTGCCTGATACGCTGTTCGTTTTCAACCAGACCGATACGCACAAAACCTTCACCGTGTTCACCAAAGCCGATTCCCGGAGCAACCGCCACATCTGCCTTTTCAATAAGCAGCTTGGAGAACTCCAAAGAGCCTAGATGTTTGAACTGGTCTGGAATTGGAGCCCAGGCAAACATGGATGCTTCTGGAGCAGGAATATCCCAACCAGCGCGTCCAAATGAGTCGATCAGCACATCACGGCGCTTCTTATAGATCTCGCGAGTTTCACGAATGCAGTCATCTGATCCGTTCAGCGCAGACGCAGCTGCCACCTGAATTGGAGTGAACGCACCATAATCCAGATAGGACTTCACGCGAGCAAGAGCCGCAATCAGACGTTCATTACCAACTGCAAAGCCCATACGCCACCCCGGCATGGAGAAGGTTTTGGACAAAGAGGTAAACTCAACAGCAATATCCATTGCCCCCTCTACCTGCAGGATGCTCGGAGGAGGAACATCACCAAAGTAGATTTCAGAGTACGCCAGATCAGAAAGCACATAGATTTCGTGCTTACGCGCAAAGGCAACCACATCGCGATAGAAATCCAGATCAGCAACACTTGCTGTCGGGTTCGCTGGGAAGCACAGAATAATTGCAATTGGCTTCGGAATGGAATGGACCACAGCCCGCTCCAGAGCCTCAAACAGCTCAGGACCCGGAGTTGCCGGGATAGACCGCAGCGAACCACCTGCCATCAGGAAGCCAAATGCATGAATTGGATAGGATGGATTAGGGACAAGCACCACATCGCCCGGCGCGGTAATCGCCTGAGCCATGTTGGCAAATCCTTCCTTGGACCCCAGTGTCGCAACAACTTGCGTATCTGGGTTTAGCTTTACACCAAAGCGACGCTCATAATAGCCAGCCTGTGCCTTACGCAATCCCGGGATCCCTTTGGATGCGGAATAGCGATGTGTGCGCGGGTTCTGAACAGTCTCCACCAGTTTATCAACAATATGTTGCGGAGTAGGCAAATCAGGGTTGCCCATACCCATGTCGATAATATCGGCGCCTGCCGCTCGCGCTTTGGCTTTCAGACGATTGACCTGTTCAAAGACATATGGCGGGAGCCGGCGTGTCTTGTGAAAGTCGTCCATGACGCGAGCCTCACTTTCTTCAGTTTAGCGTTTCAAGCTATATTTTGATTTCTGTTCAAACTTGGTCCCGAGTCATTTCAGCCAAGTTTCCACGGCCTTTTAGCAGGTGCGAACATTTTTCGCATCATTCATGAGGGATAAAACCGACATTTTTTTAAAGTTTTCAAAGAAGATGTGAAACTTTAAATCCAAAGAAAAAGCCGCAGTATTCTGCGGCTAACAACGGGATCTACAATTTCAACTTGAGAAATTAGACGGCTTTCACACAAAATGCACAACTAAAGGTGTATTCGCCACATGAAAAATGCGACGAAAGATTATTGCGCCTGCACATCCTGAGATTGCCCAGCCTGCTCACCAGCAATCGTTTTCAGCTGTTCGGCACTGGACTCAAAGCTCCCACCGAGACCTGCCCTGCGCTTACTCTCAGAGGAGATCGCAAGCAGATTGGCTTCAGAAGCCGCACGCTGTTCTGGGGAAAGCAAATCGCTGGAAACTTCTGGCGGCAGTTCAGCCACACCAGTCTGCTTTGCGCCGTTGCCTTTTTCGATGGCCTCGTAAACCGTCAAAGATTCGCCAAATGCACAACCGCCAACAAAACCTGCCAGCACAACTGCACAGCAAACTCGTTGAAACTTAAGCAACATCTGGAACCTCGCGTTTTATCTGATGACGACACAAAAGCAGCGCACATAACTTTATTAAAAATGCACTTAGCAGTTGCGTCATCCGTAGTCCACATATATTACCCTGTTAACAACACATAGTTTCTTACTCTAGGGCAACTGTCATTTACTGAACACAGAACACGATATACTCAAACCATAACCGATAAATATTAAGAAGAAATACTATTAGAATTCGGAGTATTCCGAGTTTTCCTCAAGAGCTGAACTCATCCATAAAACTTAAGAATAACCCAAAACTTCTCACAGTTCCGCAAGAGCACTTTACTTGCTAAATACCTACTAAGAATCCACCTAAGGACTAAGACAATCAGCATGGATTTTCACGTGCCTGTCAAAATTCTTAGGGATATACTCATTATGCCGTTTTTGTAGGCTAAGACACCGCCCCATTACGCATGAGTGTATGTGGCATATTTTTGAGCACGATCACGCACACCAAATACTATTGGGTCTGGCGCGTATTAATCAGACACCAGATACGAGGACTGAGCAGGCAAATGACCGGTGAAGACACCAATCCAATGTTGCAGTACATCCTCAATAATCCTGAGGAGTTTGCCAAGAACCTCTCCGAGATCGCCGAAAATGGCGGCAAGGCTCTGGCAGCCTATCTGGAGCCTCGCGAAAAAGGCGAAGCAGCATCCGGCGGCACCGAAGAACTCAACGCGGTGGTAAAGACACTCGCTGAGGTCGGCAATTATTGGATGAAAGACCCTTCCCGCGCCATAGAAGCTCAAACCAAGCTCTGGTCTGGATATATGAACATCTGGAACTCCACGCTCCAGCGCATGGCTGGAAAGGAAAGAGAACCAATCGTCGTCCCCACCAACACTGACAAGCGCTTTAAAGACAGTCAGTGGGACGACAACAACTTCTTCGACTTCATCAAGCAGATGTACTTGCAGACGAGCAACTGGGCTGAAGAACTTGCCGAAGGCGCCGATGAACTGGATGACCACACGCGCCATAAGGCGGGCTTTTACATAAAGCAAATCTCCAATGCCATGTCGCCGTCCAACTTCATCCTCACCAACCCGGAGCTGCTGCGCGAGACCATGTCGTCCAACGCCGGCAATCTGGTGAAGGGCATGAAGTTGCTCGCCGAAGATATCAAGGCCGGTCACGGAGACCTACGCATCCGTCAGACTGACCCGGACAAGTTTGAAGTTGGCGTGAACGTTGCTGTCACACCCGGCAAGATCGTAGAACAGAACGATGTTTGCCAGCTGATTCAATACACACCAACGACAGAAACAGTTCTCAAACGTCCGCTCCTTATTGTTCCGCCTTGGATCAACAAGTACTACATTCTTGATCTTAACAAGGAAAAGTCCTTCATCAGATGGGCAGTCGATCAAGGCCATACTGTCTTTGTAGTCTCGTGGATCAATCCGGATGAGACGCAGGCTCAAAAAAGCTTTGAGCATTATATGCGCGACGGCATTCTCAACTCTCTGGAGCGCATTCGCAAGACCACACAGCAGACGACCGTCAACGCCATTGGTTACTGCGTCGGCGGCACTTTGTTGGCTGCTACCCTCGCCTACCTTACCAAAATCGGAGAGCAAGATCGCATTTCATCCGCAACCTTCCTGACCACTCAGGTGGATTTCACCTATGCAGGCGACCTGAAGGTGTTTGTGGACGAAGAGCAGATCGAAATTCTTGAACATCGCATGGGCGAGAAAGGATATCTGGACGGCTCCAAAATGGCGACGGCCTTTAACATGCTGCGCTCCAATGACTTGATTTGGCCTTATGTCGTCAACAATTACCTGCGCGGTAAAGATCCATTCCCGTTTGACCTGCTCTATTGGAACGCGGACAGCACGCGCATGCCTGCTGCCAACCACTCATACTACCTGCGCAACTGCTACCAGAAAAACGCACTTGCGAAAGGCGAAATGGAACTGGCCGGGCAAAACCTCGACTTGAGCGATGTCCAGATCCCGATCTATAATCTGGCAACAAAAGAAGACCACATTGCACCTGCAAAATCCGTATTCAAAGGCTGCGGGTGTTTTGGCGGTCCCGTGGAGTACGTTTTGAGTGGCTCTGGCCACATCGCTGGCGTCGTCAACCCGCCCTCCAAAGAGAAATACCAGTACTGGACAGGAAGTAAGCCGGAGGGTGCTTTGGAAAACTGGATGCAAGATGCATCTGAAACCCCTGGGTCATGGTGGCCACACTGGCAAAAATGGATTACATCTCAGGATGATAATCAGGTAAAAGCACGCAAACCGGGCGCACGCCGCACAAAAATTTTGGAAAACGCACCAGGCAGTTATGTTAAGGTGCGCATATAAAGAGAACACGCAGTGAGTCTGCTCGACGCCACGCTTGTTCTCACGAAATAAATGGAGGACAACGTGGCAGGAGATCCTAAGCTATCACAAATGCAACCGCGGAAGATCGGCGGCTGGGATCCTCGACATGTTCGGCACCTGAACACACAAAGCGCGGCCCTCACGCGCATGAACAAGCCTAAAAACCTCTTGGCAAGAATCCTTGTGCTTCCTGCCTTGCTTGCACCTCTGTGGTATCAACCAGCACTCGGCTGGTTCTGGGCTTTAGCCCTTTCACTTGCAGCTGTTGCATGGGTTTGGGTCATTCCACCCTTTGGCAAAAAAGCAATTGGCGCAAAAACTTGGCTGCAAAAAGCGATGTTGGGTGAGAGAATGTGGCTGAACCGGATGTTTGTTCCAGTTCCAGCCCCTTATCATCAAAAAGCACTCGCTCTTCTTGTCATCGGGCTAATCGCAGTAGGCACAGCGATCTGGGCAGCAACCACCAACAATCTTCCACTTATGCTTACGGGTGGCATCCTCGCCTACCTCGCAAAGCTCGCCTCACTGTTTGTGATGGTGAAGGTCTTCGAGCATATGAAAAATGCCCATCCGCTCTACAAGAGCTGGCGAAACATTCCAGTCAACGACAACAGCCTGAAAGCAAAAGCGAGCTGAGTCTTAGTCGGCCAACAAGGGCGCACCATAACCGTCTTGCTTTGCAGAAACAGACGACGCACGCCCCTGCCCTGAAACAAACCAGTAATCTGCTCCGGAGAATTCCGGCTGGGTGACCACATATCCCTGCAACTTCATAAAGGCGACTAAGGCATCTTGCTGCTTTGAGTTATGATTGTGCTCAACGCATAGGAAGTCAAACGTCCTGCGCGAAAAATCTATTCCCTTGAGAACCTCCAGCTCAGTACCTTCCGTATCAATAGATATAAAGGGAATGTGATCAGGCACATTGTGCTGAACCAGAATATCCTCAGTCCGAGCAATAGGAACTTCAATCTCGCGCCCGGGCTTAGTTCCTTGGCCTACAACGGAGAGCATCCCAGAGTACTCCGAAGTATCAGCACAAAAGAAGCGAAGTGCTCCCCCTCCCGAACTCCAAGCCGCTCTCTTATCCAAATCAGCGTCACGCCTTGAGCAAATCTGCTCCCAGCAATCTGGATTGGGTTCCACAAGCAAACCAGACCAACCCAATGCCCTCTCAAAAAGGAAGCTATTGGAAAGGTGCGTTCCATCTCCAACGCCTATTTCTACAAAAAAACCTTTTTGCTTCTCGTAGAATGGAAACTGTTTGAGGAAATGCAGCTCCTGAAAGCGCTGAGCACGGCAATAGTAAAAGTACTTCTCACTCAACCGCGCAAACTGCTCATCACCCAAGCCAACTCGCAAAAACTCTTCCAATCGCCTCATATTGGAAAAGCCCTTATGCTCTTTCAGATAAAGCACTCTCGAAGCACTCAGGTTCTTCTTATCCAACCTCAAAGCAAGACGAGCCAGCGTCCCACTTCGTTTATGCGGGGCAAGCCCCATTAGGAATGCCGACAAGAACTTTTGCGACCACCGGATCAATGCACATCCCCACCACAGTTTGGCACAAACGTGGCAGGTAAACCCCAGCGCAACAACTCTGCAATTTCACCCACGGCAAGACAGAGAGCCCAAATACAAAAAGGGCCGCCAAATGGCAGCCCTTTCCGTAAAACTGTTTCCAGTATCGCGTATTAGCGCTTGGAGAACTGGAAGGAACGACGAGCTTTACGCTTACCGTACTTCTTACGTTCAACAACACGGCTATCACGAGTAAGGAAGCCTTCTTTCTTCAGAACCGGACGCAGTGCTGGCTCGTAGAAAGTAAGTGCTTTAGAGATACCGTGACGAACAGCACCAGCCTGGCCGGAAAGACCACCACCAGCAACAGTTACGTTGATGTCGTACTGGCCATCACGCTCGGTGAGCATGATTGGCTGACGCAGGATCAGCTGAAGTACTGGACGAGCGAAATACTCAGCGTACTCTTTGCCGTTTACAACGATTTTACCGGTGCCTGGCTTGATCCATACACGAGCGATAGCGTCTTTACGCTTACCGGTTGCATATGCACGGCCTTGTGCGTCGAGCTTCTGTACATGTACAGGAGCTTCGTTCTCGGTAGGGGCGATTGCGCCGCCCAGTTCCTCAAGGGACTGTAGCTCAGACATAATTAACCCCTCTTCGCATTTTTAGGATTCATGGCTTTAACGTCTACCACTTCTGGAGACTGGCCATCATGCGGATGTTCTGCAGCAGCATAAACACGCAGGTTACGCAGCTGTGTACGGGAAAGAGGTCCGCCTGGCATCATACGCTGGATAGCCTTTTCCAGAACGCGCTCTGGGAAACGACCTTCGATCAGCTGACGTGCAGTGCGCTCTTTGATACCGCCAGGGTAACCAGTGTGCCAGTAGTACTTCTTGCTCTGGTATTTTTTACCAGTCAGTACAACTTTGTCTGCATTGATAACGATTACGTTGTCGCCATCGTCGATGTGTGGTGTGTAGGTCGGCTTGTGCTTGCCGCGCAGACGGTTTGCGATGAATGCTGCCAGACGGCCAACAACAACGCCTTCTGCGTCGATCAAGATCCACTTCTTGTCGACCTCAGCCACTTTAGTGGAATGAGTCTTCATAAGATCTACCGTAGTTTTGACGGTTAAAATTCTTGGGAGAAATTCGTTCAGGCCCGAAAGAGCAGCTAAACGTGATAGCTCCGTGTAGGAACGGGTAGATACGCGAGCTTGAGCACAACGTCAAGAACAAAAAAACACACACTCAAGCAAATTAATCAATAAAATCAAATAGATATAAAATAGGTATTATAATACCACACTTTTTCCGCATGAATCTGAGGTTTTTGCACCTCAGGAAACACCGGCAGCACGTGCAGCAGTCAAAATAAGGTCATCTACCTGCAATTCATAGAAGACCCAGTTGGCGCTGTAACAGCTGACATAATAACCAAGACCAGCAAGTGCCACACGATATTCGCGCAAATTAATGGGTGTAAAATGAACCGGATAGAAAAACCGCCAGCGACTTCGGGTCAGGCGTGTCGTCAACGTGGCATTTGCCAGCAGCAGATTGAAGAACACCAGGCTCACGAAGACAATTGGATCACCAATAAAGGCCGTATCCAGATAGAACATCGTCTCGCGGAATTCAGCAAAGACCCGAGGCTCACTGACCACATAAAGATCAAAGAACGCAGGAACTGCCAGAATCAAAAGGATATTCAGGGCTAGAAAGCCAATATAGCCGATCGTGGCCAATAGAGTTCCGAAACGGAGTGGCACCAACAGGAAATCAAAAATGAAACCGAAAAACGCACGATAGAACACAAGCCTGCTCCCCCACACGCCGTCTTCTCAGGTCTCCCATCCATCAAAAAACGGCCTTTGGCTTTAGTCCCTGAATTTTAAGTGGCTTTTTGCTTTTGGATCAACAGACAATTCAACTTTCAGGCAAATTTAATTTAAAAATTTCAATAAGCTGAGAGATTTAGGCACTTCAACGCAGTGTCGTCTTGTAGAGCATATGCTTCATACATTGGATAACATGGGATGAACACATTTCCGTGCGGAAATCATCGAATCGATTGTTCAATCCAAAGTTGCTTTTCTCAGGTATCAAATTTTCATATGCGTCTCCCCTTTCTCTTTCTAATTCCGTCCTTGTTCATAAAACCTACCCTTGCAGAAAATCCACCGGTCCAGATCATCATAGACGTCAGCACCACCGCACCTATGAGTGGAACAGCAACAGTTACGCTTCCAGCTCCACAAAGCCTCAGGTTACTGAAGCCCCGCACCATTCGAGG
Source organism: Pseudovibrio sp. Ad13 (assembly GCF_001623225.1). Classification (NCBI taxonomy): domain Bacteria; kingdom Pseudomonadati; phylum Pseudomonadota; class Alphaproteobacteria; order Hyphomicrobiales; family Stappiaceae; genus Pseudovibrio; species Pseudovibrio sp. Ad13. The sequence continues at coordinate 278,371 of NZ_LMCC01000015.1, forward strand.
GGATGCAAAAACGCCACCAATTCAGTTCTTCTGCGATGGAATTCAAAAGACATCCATTACCTATGGAAAGCGACTTTCATGTCGTGAGCTGCAATGGAATGTCACCTTCCAGAATGTGCAAACCGCCCCTCATGCCATTGCAAACCAGCAAAACCTCTACTCTCCCTCTGAATGGTGGAGCTTGACGGAGTGGGATGACATTCCTCGCTTCGAAGGTATATTGACAATAGAGATCTGCGGCAAAGTTCATGGCAAGGCGCAGGCAATCAAATGCAACGCCTTGCCCACCCAAAACGAACCACCTCTGATCCTCACATGGGGCAAGTCCACCAAAACACTGGAAACCGGACAAACAACGCTCACGCTGTTCAAAGACGACCCGACTTCTGCTTTGAAAGCAGAGAACCTGCCCGCTATTCAACAACAACTTGCGTATCTGAAAGCGTTGCTTGCACCCGAGGAGCGCACACCAAACAATATCGATCTCGTGTGGGTCGCAATTGACAAGAAACTGGGGCAAATAGCTGGAGCTGCTGGCAAACAAGCGTTCCTTGCCAATTTTGCAGTAACCGATGGCGCAGCCACAGACGACAGCCTCGCCAAACTTCATTGGGTCTCCGGCCACGAACTCTTTCACTTGCTGACAACCCAATCTTACCCACTCTGGATTTCTGAAAGCCTCGCTCAATACTACGGCTACAAATCACTGGAGAAAGCTGGTTTACAATCAGAAACTCCGATGGAGCAATGGCAAAACTTTCAAGAGCGCTACCCTCACGCAGCAACAGGCCTTTATGAAGCCCACACCAAAGTAACGCGCGACAATAACCCCAACTACTATCCTCTTTTCTATATGAAAGGTGCTGCATTCTGGCAGGCAGTTGATCAGAAATTGCAGAAGGCAGGAACATCACTCGATAATGTTCTGCCTCAAATAGAAGCCGCAGCAGCAAATGATGCGGCATTATCATCAAGAACAATCGGCCTCCTGAAAACTACGCTTTCGGAGCAAGTCGTTTCGACGCTACAACAGCAGTACCTCCACTAAGTGCATTGCAGGTTCCAATGATCACACAGGACTCATTTCAGTATCATCAGCTCAAAAGCATCAGACACCGTCAAGATGGAACCCCATGCGCAGCCCAGTCCGGCGGCAAGCTGACGGATGTCGCGCTCACAAAGTGCGAGTTGAACCGTTTCCCATCAGAGTTGTTGCATCATCGTTCCTTAAGAAGCCTCTATCTGGGACAGAACCCAATCAGCGAAATACCGCAGGCACTATCTGACCTTCAGGCGCTGAAGGAACTCTACATCTACGGATGTAAGCTAACACAGCTGCCCGACAGCCTTTGTCACATGCCAAATCTGGAGATCCTGGACCTCAGCCATCAAACAATGAAGTATCTTCCGGAAAAGTTAGGGGCTTTAAAGAAACTGCGTGTGCTCTATGCAAGCAACACCGTCATGACGCAACTGCCAGAGAGCATTGGTGATCTGTCTGCACTGGAGTATCTCGGTTGCACCGACAACACCATTACACATCTCCCGGAAAGTTTCGGGAACCTGCAAAATCTGAAGGAGCTAAGGCTCTACGGCAATGGTTTGCGCGCATTACCCTTGCACTTTTCCAACCTCTCATCCTTACGAGAAGCTTATTTGCGCGACAACGCCCTCACAAAGCTTCCTGAGAACATGGACGAATTGCATCAGCTCGAAGTGCTGGACCTCCGCAACAATCAATTATCCCAGCTCCCAGAAGATATTGGAGATCTTCCCAATCTCTATCAGTTGGACCTCAGGGCAAATCCATTGGAAGAACTGCCCGCCAGCATGAGTAACCTGAAGAATTTGCGCAAACTGGATCTGCGCTGGACACGACTGAGCAAGGAACCGGAGTGGTTTGATATCCTGCGCGCACAAGGCACGTTGATTTACCTCTGAGCTGCAAAGTTACCCCTGAAAAACAGTGGTGGCGATCCACGCCCCACATCTTACCATGGGGAATGCATCGCTATCTCTTACTCACCCTATCGCTTTTGTTGCTTTGGACCTGGAATGTCCAAGCTCAAGAAAGCAAGTTCCGCAAACGTCCTCGCAGTCTGTTTAAACAGCCGGATTGTTATTGCACCAACCGTGGCCTGCGGATTGAGCTGGGTGATTTTTCCTGCCTGTATGTAGACGGCACCGCCTATCTGGCCCAATGCCAAATGGCACTCAACAATCCCATGTGGCGCAAAATTCAGGATGGATGCCCAACCACGCAGTTGGACAACAAACAGCACGCATCCTATCCCTTGAACGACGCCGGCGGGATGGAGTAAGTCGCGGTAGCATGGGCAATCAGATCATCGCTCCCGTCACGTGTAATTTCGCAATCCATAACAACAAGGCGTTTGCCGCCCTTCAGGATGCGACACGTGGCGATCATCTCACCAGCTTCAGCTTTGCGTAGGAAGTTGATATTGATGTTGGTGGTCACAGCAAGCGCATGCAGCCCCACATTGCCTAGCAGAACTACATAGGCCGCATAGTCAACCAGAGCCATCAACGAAGGACCGGAAACAGTACCACCAGGACGCAAATGCACGTCCCCGGCCTTGAGCCTGACAATTGCTTTTCCCGGTAGAATTTCATCGATGAAATATGCACGACCTAATGCGTGCATCTGCGGAAATGCCTTGTCCAGAAACTCCGTCAGTTCTGCCGGACTAAACTTAACAGCAGGCGCCGCCACCTCACTGGTCATGAAGTCCCTCCTCCTCATGCAAGCCGCCATACTGATATATGGCTCCATGATTTACCAGCTGAACAAAAGTTCTATACCGTTGCGCTAGGCTCAAGTTTTGTTCACTCTGTGATTTAGCACTTAATCATGGCCCGATAGCCTGCTAAAGGCATCTCAACGACTATTTTCAGCACTATGGAGAACCATCATGTCTGACGCAGACACCACCAAAGATCAAAACGAAGCAGAACGCCCGATGCTTGGCAAAATGCTGCACAATGGTGTTCAGCGTATCGTCATGCAGCGCCCTGAGCGTATGAATGCTCTGTCCATGGCCATGATGAAAGAACTCTGCACCGCATTGGATGAAGCCGCAGCAAACCCGGAAGTGCGCGTTGTTTTGCTCGGCGCTGAAGGCAAAGTCTTTTGCGCAGGCCACGACCTGAAAGAACTAACCGCTGCACGCGCACAAGCAGATGGCGGCAAAGTTTTTTATCAGCAGACATTCGATCAATGCGCTGAGCTCATGCAGAAGATCGTGAACCTGCCAAAGCCAGTCATCAGCGTTGTAACTGGCGTTGCAACAGCAGCAGGCTGCCAGTTGGTCGCTTCCTGTGATCTGGCACTGGCACTGGATACAGCCACCTTCTGCACCCCAGGCGTTAACATCGGCCTCTTCTGCTCCACCCCAATGGTAGCCCTTACCCGCAACATTGGCCGCAAACAGGCCATGGAAATGCTATTGACCGGTGAAAGTATCGACGCTTCCACCGCAAAAGAATACGGCTTGATCAACCGAGTGGTGCAAGCAGACTATCTGGAAGTCGTAGTCCAGAAATACGCTGAAGTGATTGCGTCCAAGTCCGCCCTCACAGTCAAAACCGGCAAGGAAGCCTTCTACAAGCAGGCCGATATGCCATTGGCAGAAGCGTATGCTTACACCTCACAAGTCATGGCAGAAAACATGCTCGCCAACGATGCGGAAGAAGGCATCAACGCTTTCCTTCAAAAGCGTACGCCTGATTGGAAAGACAGCTGATCAAGATGTAAGGAGCAGCGCAATGACAGCCGGGTATTCAAAAAGACCACTAGCTCAAAAGCTAGGCCTGAAACCCGGCATGCGCTGTTGGTGGCACAACATGCCACAAACCGCTTCCGATGAAATTGCAGCAGGAGTTGACGATCTGATCCTCCTGCCCGCACTGGAAACTGGCATCAGTGCTGCCCATATCTTTGTACCAGGTCAAAGCGAACTGTCAGAATTGCTGAGTAAGCTGCGCAGAACACTGGATGCAGACGGCATGATCTGGGTGTCTTGGCTTAAGAAAGCATCCAAAGTCTCCTCAGAGGTGACAGAAGATACGGTTAGAGAAGTTTGCTTGCCTATGGGGCTGGTCGATATCAAGGTTTGCGCAGTTGACGCTGTCTGGTCCGGTCTCAAGCTTGTTATTCGCAAGGAGCTGCGTGAAGAGCACAGACAAATACAGCTGGCAGCCAATGAAATTGCAGAAAGTTGATAAGAACATGAACCACGATCATTATTCAGACGACTACATTCAGGGCATTCTGGAAAACACAAAAACAATCGCATTGGTCGGCGCCAGCAACAAACCAGAACGCGCCAGCTTCCGCGTCCTCAACTATTTGCTTGAACAAGGCTATACAGTCTATCCAATCAATCCCGGTCAGACAGGTACTGAAATCGCAGGCGCAAAAGTCTATGCGTCCCTGACAGACCTTCCAGAACCTGTCGACATGGTCGATGTCTTCCGCAATTCAGAAGCAGCGGTAGGTGTCATTGATGAGGTAATAGCCCTGCCAACGCTCCCCAAAGCAATCTGGCTTCAGCTGGGCGTCAGAAACGACGAAGCAGCAGCACGGGCAGAAGACAAGGGAATCAAAGTGGTAATGGACCGCTGCCCTAAGATCGAAATCCCACGCCTAGCATCAGTTACAGCCAGCTAAACACTCCTATCAGGCGCTCTCGATACCACGAAAATTGAGAGCACATCCGATAAAATAGAACGATTTTCCAATCCCACCAAGCAGAAGCGAACAGAATTTCAAACATCAAATAGTCGGCAAGTTGCTTGAGCTTTCTGCAAGAGTGAAGAGCGCTCATCTTTTCATCTGAGCTTGCCAACCTCCGGTTGCCCCCTCATAGTTCCTAGCGGGAAATTATATAAATTTCAGCAGAGAATGACGCGCCTGTTCCAAGGGTTTGCAAACCATGCACCTTGCGCAGAACCGTTCCATCCTGCAAGCGCATTGAAAGGACTGCCTTATGAGCGATCACACCCCAGGCTTTGATACCCTTGCAATTCACGCAGGCGCGAAACCAGACCCAACCACAGGCGCGCGCGCAACACCAATCTACCAAACTACATCTTTCGTGTTTGAGGATGTAGACCACGCTGCGTCCTTGTTTGGCCTGCAAGCATTTGGCAACATCTATACTCGCATCACAAACCCAACCACCGCTGTTCTTGAAGAGCGTGTGGCAACATTGGAAGGCGGCACTGCAGCTCTGGCCGTGGCATCCGGCCACGCCGCACAGCTTCTGGCCTTCCACGCCCTCATGACACCTGGCTGTAACATCGTCGCTTCCAAGCGCATGTATGGCGGCACCATCAACCAGCTCAACCATTCTTTCAAAAGCTTCGGCTGGGATGTAAAATGGGCAGAAGGTCTGGACGCACAAAGCTTCGCAGACCAGATCGACGAAAACACCCGTGCCGTCTTCATCGAAAGTGTCGCCAATCCAGGCGGCGTTATCATGGATATCGAGGGCATCTCAGCAGTGACCAAAGATGCTGGCGTGCCTCTTATCGTCGATAACACGATGGCAACCCCATACCTCTGTCAGCCGATTAAGCACGGCGCAGACATCGTGCTGCATTCCCTGACCAAGTTCATGGGTGGACATGGCAACTCCATGGGCGGCGCAATTGTTGACGCTGGTACATTCGATTGGGCAGCATCCGGCAAATATCCAATGCTGACCGAACCTCGTCCAGAATACAACGACATGCGCTTGTTTGAGACCTTCGGCAACATCGCCTTTGCGATCTGCTGTCGGGTACTGGGCTTGCGTGATCTCGGCCCTGCTATCTCGCCACAAAATGCCTTCATGCTCATCACAGGCATCGAGACACTGGCGCTGCGCATGCAGAAGCACTCTGACAATGCCTTGAAGGTCGCTGAGTTCCTCCAAAGCCATCCAGCTGTCAGCTGGGTTTCTTATGCAGGTCTCGCCAATGATCCATTCCATCAGGCGCATCAGAAGTACTGCCCGAAAGGCGCAGGCGCAGTCTTTACCTTCGGCCTAAAAGGCGGCTATGAGTCGGGCGTTGAACTGGTAAAAGGTCTGGAGTTATTCTCTCACCTTGCTAACATCGGTGACACCCGCTCGCTCGTCATCCATCCAGCGTCTACCACACACCGCCAGCTGTCTGACGCTCAAAAAACTGCTGCTGGAGCAGGCCCGGATGTTGTTCGTGTTTCCATTGGCATTGAAGATGTCGCTGATATCATTGCAGATCTGAAACAAGCTCTCGAAAAAACGTAATACCTATATATTTCAATGCGGTATGATTGGAAAATGAATCAATCTACCAGCAATGACCATAAAACAAGAAAAGGCGCCCGCAAGGCGCCTTTTTCGATTCCACATCAACCACTTAGTCAGACAAACTGAATCATCATCTCAACGCAGCTTCCTTTTCACGGCGAAGCAGACAAACCTGCTCGACAGCGAGCGCCAGAACAATAAGGGCCATCGCCTGATGCGCCAATGCGCGATCCATCGGCACCATGCCAAGCAGCGTCACAACACCTAGGAACACCTGAATAACAATTGCCACCATCAACCAGCTGGCATTGCTTTTCAGCACGCTCTCTCTGTTGCCGCGCATCAGATAAAAACCCTGCACAAACACAGCAATCACCAGCGCATAAGCGATCATGCGGTGCTGGAACTGCACCATCATCACATTCTCGAAAAAGTTGATCCACCAAGGAGACATGACAAACAAACCTGATGGAACAATCTGCCCATCCATCAGCGGCCAGGTGTTAAAGGTCAGCCCAGCATTGAGGCCTGCGACCAGTGCTCCGAGGAACAGCTGAAAGAGCACTAAGCCAACAATGGCATATGCACCAAACAAACCATCACCAAACACATTCCAGCCTTCACGCTCAAGCTCTGGGCGGCGCTTTAACACAGCTGCTAGATAATACAGGTAAGCAAACAGAATACAGGCCACACTCAAGTGCACAGCAAGACGGTACTGGCTCACATCCACACGGTTCACAAGGCCAGACACAACCATCCACCAGCCAATCGCCCCCTGCAATCCACCAAGCAAGAACGCAACCACAAGCCGCGGCTTAAGCCATGAGCTAACCTGCCTACGAGCCCAAAACCACACAAGAGGGATAAAGAAGAAGAGCCCAATCACCCGGCCCAGCAAGCGGTGCCCCCACTCCCACCAGAAGATGGACTTAAACTCGCCAAGCGTCATACCCTCATTGAGAAGCTTGTACTGCGGGATCTGTTTGTACTTTTCAAACTCCTCCGCCCATTCAGCTGCACTCAGCGGCGGAATGGCACCATGTATTGGCTTCCATTCAGTAATGGAAAGGCCGGATTCGGTCAGGCGGGTCGCCCCGCCAACAACAACCATGGCCAAAATCAGGAAGCAGATAAACAGCAACCACACGCGAATTTGCCTGCGGTTGGAAAGGTCTTGAGCAGAAAGATCTGAACTGTAGAACGGAGTAGACATGACACCTATTCGAAGAACTTGTTTGCCCCTATATATGTCAGATCAGCAGCCAAATCAGGAAAAATACGCAGATCCTCACAGCAGTCTAGACAAATTACCTAGATTTTTCAGGTGAAAGTCAGTCATGCAATAGCACTGCTGTGTCATAGACTTAGAGAACACGAAAGCGGGTCTGCAAAATCTAAATTACAAATTATCAGCAAGATCCTCTTGAAAAATATATGCATTTTGAACTATGGCTTGCGCGGAAAAGAAAGGCCCTACGCAAAGAGGCTTTCAAGGAGAACTCTATGGCTTCGCCATTTCGTCGTTTCATCGGCATGGTATTTTTAGTGACTTTTGTTCTTGTCTATATCTTCCTGGCAATGGTCATTGGCGATATAACAATGGCGGGCAAGCATTGGTCTATTAAGCTTATCTTTTTTGCAATTGCTGGTTTGATCTGGGTGATTCCGGCGGGACTGATTATCAGCTGGACCTATAAAAAGCGCTAGGACCTAAAGGTTCAAGCCCTGATCAGAGCTCACGCTCTTCTCAAAAAAGACCGGACGCGCTTCACCGCGTAGTAAGCCGCAAATGCGGCTCCGGTCAGATACACATCAACCATTCTTTGCTGTTGATGTAATCCATTCAATGAGACACGCGGCAAATGATAGCGTCGCTTGAGATTTTCCGTAGTCAAGGTTCCCGGTTGCGTCGTCACAGCCGCCGCAAAACCCAGTTCCTCAGCAACACTTTCACAGCGCTTATCAACCGCTTCAGCAAACCCGTAAGGATACGCTAATACCGTCGGCGTTTTGCCTAACTGCGCAGTCATTTCCTCCAGCCCTGTCTGAATATGCTGTCGGATATCCTCTCGGGTAGAAAGCCGCGCCAACATCGGATGAGTGTCCGTATGTGCGCCCAGGCTGACCAGTGGATCCTGAGAGAATGCTCGCAACTCTTCAAAAGACAGAATCAGCTCGCGGCAAAGCGCTCGCCAATCCAATCCATAGCGCTCTGCAGCCTCCCGAATAACCGCTCGCTGCTTAGCCTCTGGCACTTCGCTGATAAGCATGCAGCGCGCTGATATAAACGCTGCCTCTTTTTGGTCCAAAGAGGTACAGTCATAATCAAACTGCTTGTCTTCATATCGGAATGAGACGTGGTCATTATCGGCAATGAGCTGTTCGATAATAATCCACCACAGCTCAGAGTTATGCTTGCTGTATTCACTGCTGATAAAAACGGTGAAAGGAACATCGAGTTCCTTTAGCACGGGATAAGCCACATCCCGGTTATCTTTATAACCATCATCAAAAGTCAGAACCGCAAACTTCTGAGAGCATTGCCTTTTGCTTTGAAGCCGTTCTAAAGCATCATCCAGTGAAATAAACTCGTATCCCGCCTTTCGAACCTGAACAACGGTTTTACGCAGAAATTCGGGTGTAACTTCAAGCAGTTTATTAGGCTGAAAGGACCCGGTCGTTTCAGGCAGAACACGATGAAGCGTAAAAATAATGCCATCACCAGCGGTCATGTTCCTGAATAACCTGGCAGGCCCACGGCTACTTAAAAAGTAGCTGGCGTAATCAATAACTAAATGCTTGAAGGACTTCCGCACGGAGACCCCCTAGTTCCAAACCGAATATCTCTCAAATTGTAACTGGGAATTATTTACGATTAATTTCAATTTGGGTTGCTCTACCTAGTTAGATTTGAGATTCATTAAGAGCTTGGAACTAATAATTCCTTGTATTTTATTTAGGGCATTTTCCAATGGCACTTCCACAATCCACGTCAAACAGCGAGCGCTCCAACCGTGCTGATTGTAATAACAAGCTGGATTTGAGTAAGCTTTCTTTTCAGATCATCTCAGATGCAGATTTGCCAAAACTGAGAAATGATTGGCTCGCCCTGGAAGCATCAGGTAATGGAAGCGCCTATCACGCCTATGAATGGTGTAAAAGCTGGGCAGAGCATGTTGCTCACTCAGAAAGAACCACCACACTGATTGTTGTCGGGTACATCGACGCAAAACTCCACGTCCTGCTACCTCTCGCTCTCCATCAGTGCCACCTTGCAAAAACCGCCCGATGGCTCGGAGAGGAAATCTTCAACCAGAACACAGGTTATTGGTCTCAAGAGCTATTACAAGCTCCGCAGGCACATTTTCTCCGCCCTCGTCTGGTCGCAGCCCTCAAAGCATGGGGCGTTGATCTCATCCACCTTGGCAACATGGCAAGTCGTGTGGGCACCTACGACAACCCGTTGATCCGTTTGGATGACACCACGAGCACCAATGCAATCTATCCGTTTGAGCTTACAAGCCCTGCGGAAGAATTCGTCAAAGCAAAACGCTCTAAAGGTGCTCGCAAAAAGCACCGCAGTAAACTTAGCAAACTTCAGTCACTGGGAACGCTCAGCTTCACGGCTGAAATCACAAAAGAAGGCGCAGCCGCTGCCATTGATGCCATGATAAGGCAGCGAGAACTCCGTCAGGCTGAGACAGGCATTCCAACCGCCTTCGCTCTTCCCAACTACCAGTGTTTCGTGCGTGAGGCCTTCACAAACCTTTCGCAAGACGACAGCCCATCAAAACCGGTGATTTACAGCCTGAAGCTTGATGATGAGATCATCAGCACATGCCTCAGTCTTAAGTCTGGAAAACGTGTATATTGCTACTGCACCTCCATCATTAATGGCGAACTGATGCGACATAGTCCCGGCGAGTTGCTCATGCAGCACGTCATTGAGGACATGTGCAATGAAGGCATGGAGATCTTTGACTTTGGACTGGGCGAAGAGCGTTTCAAGCTGGCATGGGCTGAACCAGAACACTTAAAGGACTGGATCGAACCACTCACTTTCAAAGGAAAGCTCGTCGCAGCTCTCGAAAACGTCATACTCAGCTCTAAGCGCAAACTCAGAAACAACGAGCGTTTTTGGCAGCTTTACAGGCGTGTCCGTGGAACTTTCGCTCGCATGCAGCACTAAGCTCACTCAGGAAATATTAAAGTAAGTGGCTGCTCTTACGCTGCCATATCAACCTGCAACCAAGCCGCAGCTTCATTGCTGACCACTCGCTCCACCTCAACGGGTGCCTTGGTGTGCTTTTCAAGGATGGTCAGAGCTTTTTCCAGTTCAGGGCCAGCAGGTGACCCGTCAGTCGCAATAATTACGCGATCCGCTTCAGAAAGCATCTGCGCGCAAATCAAACTCGGTTCGATGAGACCGAGATCAGCCACGATTACGTCATACGTCAGATCCAGGGCTTCCATGATGAGATTATAGCGCCCGCCATAAACCACTTCATCACGAATAGGCATGACACCTGATTGTATCACATGCGCACGGGAAACAGGATCGCGGTGGATTACGTTCGTAAAGGCCGCCTCGCCTTCCAATAACTCTGCAAAACCCGGCTTCAACGGATCATCAGAACCCTCTTCAGCTTGACGCACATCCCCAACTTCTTCAAGCGGCGTTTCTTTGAGGATGGACTGAGCCCCTTCACCGCCTTCAGACCGCACCTCGACGACCACAGGCATAATACCGCGCTCGGCAATCTTGCGCGTACAGCTTAGGGCAACGCGTGAAGACAGGCTTTCATCCTCAACACTGAGCACAACCACACGGCCAACCTTTGCCAGCTGATTGGCGTTATCAGCCTTGACTTCTTTTAGAGTAATTGACGAAACCTCAGCACTTGCTTCTTCTTCCTCAAACTCCTCGTCAAACTCTTCTTCTTCGCGTGCTTCGTCATGCTCTTCTTCAGAAGCTTCATCCCCAGCAAGCTCAGTCGTTTCCTCTTGAGGCTCTTCCTCCTCTGAGGTGTCCTGCTCCTCATCAGACTTATCTTCCTCTTCAACAAAGGAAGGCTTCAGCTCAACAGGAGGAGCGGCAACAGCATGGCTGCGGGTCGTTGCATCCACCACGCTTTCAAGCGCGTTAGAGGTTGCGGTACCTGTCGCTTCTTTCGGATTGGCAGCAGGTGCTGTTGGCGTAGAAAATGTTTCGCGGCGTAAAACTTCACCAGCAATCAAAGCACGTGCAATCACCCAGAGGCAGCCGAGGAAGAACGCGGCAAAACCTGCAATCGCAGCAAGCGCAGAAGGCTTCCGGCCAGACGGCTCACTTGGCACAGACGCACGCGAAATCACACGGGAGTCAGCATTCAGCACACCAACACCCTGCAACACTTCGGCTTCGCGCAGGCTCACAAGCAACTGGTTCAGCTGCTCTTCTTTGGAGCGTGCTTCTCGCTGCAACTCCTGCAAACGAACCTGATCAGCGCCCGAACGGGCAGCTTCTACCTTCAGTGCATTCACCTGCTCATTGAGCGCGAGGTAACGATCCTGAGCAATCTTGGCATCATTCTCAAGACCAATAACAATCTTCTCCGCCTCAGCACGGATCTGACGATCGTACCCACGCAGCTGGGAGCGCAGTGCTTTGATCTGTGGGTGATTTGGCAGGAGCGTAGTTGAAAGCTCCGCAATACGATTTTCCAGCGCCAACTGACGCTCACGCAAGCGCTGGATCAAAGACGAAGCCAGAACCTGCGTTGCAGTTTCCAAAGACCCACTATCCTCCAGCAAGGATCGGATCTGTCGCGCCTGAGCTTCAGCCTGCGACTTTGCCACGATGGCGGAAGAAACCTGAGAGTTGAGCTCGGCCAGCTGCTGTTGGTTTAGCGTCCTATTTTCGGACCCAAGCAACAGGTCTGCTCCCGCACGAAACTCCGCAACGGTCTTTTTCGCAGCCTCAACTTCGTTTTCGAGGCGCGCAACCTGCGGCGCAAGCGCATCAGCCGTGTTATTGGTCACCGCGCGCTTCGCATTATCCTGCAGCATGCGATATTCGTTGATCACCGTGTTAGCAACACGCGCTGCAAGCTCAGGATCTTTGCTTGTAAAACGCACTGCGATAACGCGGGATCCGTCGACCTGATACACATCCAGATTGCTCGTGAATTTGTTCAGCAGCCGCTCTGCTTCACTCATCTGACCAGATGTCGGCTCAAGCCCAACACGGGTCATCAATTGATCAACAAGACCCGGTTTGCTTTTGGTTGCAAAAACACTGTTGTTCGCAAGATCAAGTGTTTGCACAACGTGGCGCGCCAAATCACGCGACTGTAACAACTGTACTTGGCTGGCAATGCCTTCTTTATCCAGCAGAGATCGTTCCTGCTCGCTGTTACGGATTTGGCCTGGCAGGATAATTTTGGCTGTATCAATGAGGACTTTGGATTCGCTTGTGTATTTGGCAGTTTGCTTGCTGGCCAGGTAGAAAGTGCCGAAGGCGATCAGCGCTGCAAAAGGGATCACCCAAAGGAGCCCCTTAAACACTTTTTTGAACAGCACGCCCATATCAAGAAAGACATCTTCTTGCGGCACAGCCCACTTCCCCACTCAATACAAAGCCCGAAACAATTTTCAATCACAAGAATGCATAGACAGGGTAACCAAGTTATTAAGCACCTTAATCAAATGCTGGAAAGAAATGACAAAGCGCTCAACAATTCTTGTAAAATTAACTAGAGGATAATTACAATATTTATACTCTGTTAACCTTGAGCGCGGAAATATACTCCCAATGAATTTAAAGGATTTCGTAATGCGCCCGCGCCTACTAGCAGTTATTGCTGGCTTAACTCTGTTAACGAGTTGTTCATCCTATAAAAAGCCAGAGCCTGCTTTTCATGAGGAACTGGTCCAGCCATACACTCTTGCTGCAAGCGACGAAGTCCGTATTATCGTTTTTGGACAGGCTAATCTGTCCAATACCTACAAGATTGATCAGGGAGGCAGCCTCGCCTTCCCATTGATCGGTCAGATCAACGCAACAGGCAAAACTCCAAAACAACTCGCAAGCATGATCCGCACCCGTCTAAAAAACGGTTTCATCCGCGATCCCGATGTATCTGTGGAAGTTGCCGTCTACCGACCAATTTTCATCATGGGTGAAGTCAGAAACGCAGGCCAATACGCATACCTGCCGGGCATGACCGTGCAAAACGCCGTAGCGACTGCTGGAGGCTTCACTGCAAGAGCCCGCCAACAGGATGTTGATCTAACGCGTCAGATCGGCGGCGAAGTTGCCAGCGGACCGGCACCAATCACAGCGCCTGTACGCCCTGGGGACACGCTCTATGTGCATGAAAGGCTTTTTTAAATTAAGAGCATGCATCCTACATGCCTTTACGTTTTATTAGGCTAAAACCCACGATTAAGAATTAATTAACCCTGTCGATTAACAGGTCAAACAGTATTTTAAGCTAGCAATAAACTCAGTTGCGCGGCGGTCTGTGCTGGGGAGCATCAGACAATGCATGCGCGGTGGGGAGTTTGCTGCGGATGTCTACGGACAAGCTGAAAATCGTTCATTGCATACGTGCGCCTTTAGGCGGTGCGTTTCGTCATCTTATGGATCTTGTCGAAGAGCAGATCGAGATGGGCCATGAGCTTGGCATTGTCTGCGCCTCCAACGCTATCCCTCCCTCATCAATGAAACAATTAGAAGCCTTAAAGACTAGTCTTTCCCTTGGCTTACTCACAGTTCCCATGGCGCGTTCACTCGCTCCTAAAGACCTTTTCAGTTTCTACAAGATCACAAAACATCTTACCCCTTTAAAGCCGGATGTCTTGCACGGTCATGGCGCGAAAGGCGGCGTCTGGGCACGCATCGTAGGGTCTGCACTGAGGCTGAGGGGAATCAATACCCAGCGCGTTTACAGCCCTCACGGCGGCAGCTTGCACTACGATTTCTCAACCATATCAGGCAAAATCTACATCACGCTTGAAAAGCTCTTGAGACCACTCACCGACTCACTCGTGTTTACCAGTGCGTTTGAGCAAGCAGCTTATCAACAAAAGATCGGCTTGAGCGGTAATCCTCCACACCACAAAATCGTACATAACGGTTTGCGGCAAGCAGAGTTCAAACGCAGCACAACTCATGAGAACGCAGCAGACCTACTCTTCGTCGGAGAGCTTCGTCTTTTGAAAGGCGTCGACCTGCTCATCAATGCTCTGGATGACTTGCACAAAAACTCCAGTACCAAGCCAACCCTTGCAATTGTGGGAGATGGTCCAGATCGTGCTCTGTTTGAGCAAATGGTCCGAGATAAAAATCTGCGAGCCTACGTTACCTTCCATGGGTTCTTGCCACTCAGCCAAGCTCTTCCACTCGGCAAAACAGCAGTTATCCCCTCGCGAGCAGAAGCTCTGCCGTATATCGTGTTGGAACTCCTTGCTGCACAAAAACCGCTGATCACAACTCGCGTTGGCGGCATACCTGAGATTTATGCAGAGCATCACAAGACACTTGTTCAGCCCGATGATCAGCAAGCGCTGACAAAAGCTGTCAGTTGGGCTCTCTCTCATTCTGATGAGCAAATCCAGCTGAGCCAGCAACTGCAGAACCAATTGAAAATGAATTTTACTCTGCCGCAAATGGCGCAGAGCATCACCCAACTTTATCACCCTGTTCAAAGTGCAAAAGATGAACTGGCAGACGCCTCGCGGCAGTCTCAACAGTCCACGCTGCACTCACAAAACAAACTCACTTAGGCGCACGGCACAATGGTCAAGCATCGCTTCAATGTAATTGAGAGTGGCCCGTCACCTGATGATCAATCCGGGACGAATGGTCAACAGACTTCTTTGACAAAAAATGAGGATACCACAACAAGCAACCTGTCCAAGGATGCTCTGGAGGTGGCAGCAACCCTGCGCACCAACACCATCTCTAAATCGGTTTTCGATGGTTTCATGCGCTGCTCAGATGCGGCCCTGATTGTTCTGACAGGTATTATCGCTTATCTGAGCGGAGCTTCCCTTGATATCCCGCCTCTCTGGCAAATCTTCGCACTGTTCGAAGCATCCCTGATTGGCGTCATGCTGTTTCAAATGGCTGATCTGTATCAAGCCAATGCCCTGCAAAAAGTCGTGGCTCAGGCCATGCGCCTCATCACAGCATGGGCACTGGTATTTGCGGCTTTGATCACGTCTCTGCTGCTTATCCTGCCATCTACGGAGATTCCGCAGGCCTTTCTGCTGAAGTGGTTTGTGAGCGGAGTTGTGGTCCTCACAATCTTCCGAATGGTCATGCGTGGCTTTATCGTGCGCTGGACTCGCATGGGTCGCTTGAGCCGCAGAGCAGTCCTCGTCGGAGGTGGGCAAAGCGCTGCTGATCTCATCGCAGAACTTGAACGCCAACCAAACAATGACATTGAGATTTGCGGGATTTTTGATGACCGCTCAAATGATCGTTCCCCACCAAGCGTCGCTGGCTACCAAAAGCTTGGCAATGTTTCTGATCTGGTAGAGTTCGCCCGCATCGCACAAATCGACATGTTGCTGGTGACAATCCCGATCCGTGCCGAGAAGCGCATCATTCAGTTGCTGGAAAAGCTCTGGGTTCTCCCGGTCGATATCCGCCTCTCAGCGCATGCAGACAAACTCCGCTTCCGCCAAAGGGCCTCGTCTTTCGTGGGCGCAGTGCCGTTTGTCGATGTTCTTGAAAAACCGATCGCGGATTGGGACACAATCGCAAAGCGCGCCTTCGATATCTTCTTCGCAAGCATTTCGCTGATTGCTCTCTCTCCGGTCATGCTGGTCACAGCATTGCTGATCAAACTGGACAGCCCCGGCCCGGTCATCTTTCGACAGAAGCGCTACGGCTTTAACAACGAGTTGATTGACGTCTTCAAGTTCCGCTCCATGTACCACAACATGACGGACGCCAACGCCTCAAAACTGGTGACCAAAGGCGATCCACGCGTTACCAAAATCGGCCGCTTCATCCGCAAGACCTCCATTGACGAGTTGCCTCAGCTGATGAACGTACTGATGGGACAGCTCTCTCTCGTCGGCCCTCGCCCGCACGCTCTCTCCGCAAAAGCCGAAGATCGCCTCTACGAGAATGTGGTGGATGGCTATTTCGCACGCCACAAGGTCAAGCCAGGCGTCACTGGTTGGGCGCAGATCAAAGGTTGGCGCGGTGAAACGGATACCGAGGACAAGATCCAGAAGCGTGTCGAATGCGATATCTACTACATTGAAAACTGGTCCGTTTTCTTTGACCTCTATATCTTGATTAAAACACCGTTCTGTCTTCTGGAAACGGAAAACGCATATTGACCGACTTATCGCGCTCACACGATGCAATCAGAAATGCACGCCCCTTCTGGTACGTGCCTCTGACAATCGGCACAGAAACAATAGCCAGAGCGCTGTTGTTTCTGACCGCATCCGTGAGCGCACTCGTCATCATAGAACCAGCACCCTATGACCTGCTGATTGCCCTGCTATTGGTAGGCTGGTCCTTCTTCGGTCTGGAACTGCGCAAAGACATCCTGCCACTTCTGATCCTGCTGTGCTTTTACATTGCAGGCGGAATTCTTGCCTTACCAGCAGCCGCAGACACCAAAGAAGCCGTCACCTTCTACGCCGTAACGATCTTTCTGGCGTTTTCATCCTTCTTGTATGCAGCAACCCTGTCTGCAAAAATTGAACGGATAGACATTCTTGAGAAGGGCTATTTGCTGGCAGCTCTGTTTGCCACCCTGCTTGCCATTGCAGGTTACTTCAACGCCTTCCCCGGCGCTTATGACCAGTTCACCCTGTATGGCCGCGCAAAAGGCACCTTCAAGGATCCAAACGTCTACGGCCCATTTCTGCTCTTGCCAACGCTGCTAATAACCTACGACATTCTAACCAAACCTTTGCAAGAGAACATCTTAAAGTCAGGCGCTCTGCTCATCCTCTTGCTGGGAGCATTTCTTTCCTTCTCCCGAGCAGCATGGGGCATGACACTGGGTGGCGCACTCATGGTGTTTCTCCTCGTCTTCATCAACGAGCGGCGCTCACTCCCACGCATAAAGCTGCTCGGTATCCTTGGTCTTGCAGGTGTCGGTCTTATCATTGCGCTGTTTGCAATTCTTTCAATTGAATCGATCTCGGAGATGTTCACGCTCCGCGCCAAGCTCGTGCAGGATTATGACGGCGCACGTTTAGGCCGTTTTGGACGCTGGGGGGAAGGCTTCACACTTGTCACAGAACGCCCGTTTGGTCTTGGTGTCGGAGGCTTTAACTCCATCTTCCCAGAGGATGAGCACAACGCCTACCTAAAGGCCTTTACAACCTACGGGTGGCTTGGTGGTCTGTCTTATATAACGCTTGTTTTCTGGACATTGATCAAAGCTTTGCCGCTGGTCTTCAAGCCCCGGCCTTGGCAGAAATACATCATCTGCACTTATGTGGCATTCCTGCTACACGCTTGTGTTAGCTTCATTATCGACACAGATCATTGGCGCCATTACTTTCTGCTACTCGGCATTCTGTGGGCCATCATCGCAGCGGAATCCGGCATCTCACGCTACAGGCGTTTTCCACCAGCACAATAAGCTCAGTTTCATTTGATCCTTGATCGGACAACCTGAATTAGGTAGGAAAGTTGTGTGGTAAGCTGTTAAGGCAGCTCCACAAATAGGAATACTTGCATATGCGGCAACGCACCCAGGCGCAAGGTTCCACACGGTTCGGGTAGTAGCGCAGCCTGGTAGCGCACTTCACTGGGGGTGAAGGGGTCGTCGGTTCAAATCCGGCCTACCCGACCATTTTTCTCATAAAACCAATATTTTTGCGGATTCGGTCAACCCAACCTGCTGTCCGGGATAATGTGCGCTTGCTTGCACAAAAAAGGGGACTGACCAAGCCAGTCCCCTCGTAAATATAATTCTCAATAAGACCTATTGAACAACTTCACCCTTATCGATAACTGTTTTGCGGACGACCTCAGCAAATTCCTGTGCTTCTTTGCGGATTTGATCTTCATCCACGGTCAGCACATCACGCTTATCCATAAGGATCCGGCCATCAACAATCGAGGTGCTGACATTGGTGGCGTAAGCAGAATAAACCAGCGCAGAGTATGGGTTAAAGATCGGCACCATGTTGGGCGCTTTGGTGTCGATGATGATCACATCAGCCAGTTTCCCGACTTCCAGTGATCCGATCTTGTCTTCCATATGCAGCGCACGTGCAGCACCAATGGTTGCCATTTCAACCACTTTGACCGGAGGCATCGCAGCCCGGTCTTTGTTGGCCAGTTTGTGAACCTTCGCCACCTGCCCCAGCTCATCAATGATGGAAAGCGTGTTGCCAGACATCGGGCCATCAGTCCCCAGTCCGATACGCAACCCCTGATCAAACATCTTCAACGCAGGTGCAACACCCTTCGCTGATTTGATGTTGGCACTCATATTGTGAGAGACACCAACATCATGATCCTTCAAAATCTGGATGTCATCATCATTTGCTGTGATGGCATGCGCTGCTACCCAATGTTTTGACAATGCTCCGATTTCAGCCATGTAACCGATTGGCGTTTTGCCGGGCATCCGCTTTTCAATCTTCTCACTTTCACGAGAAGATTCAGACAGATGGATCAGGACCGGAACATCTTTTTCCTCCGCCAGCTCATTCACCTTCACAAGCACCTCTGTTGTGTTTGTATACGGCGCATGAGGTGCAAATGCTGGTGTGATCCGCGGATGGTCTTTGTATTCCTCAATGAATTTCAAAGCATAGTTGATACCTTCTTCAGCATTTTTCGCATCTGCCACCGGAAACTTGATCACAGTCTCACCAAGCACAGCGCGCATACCGATCTGATCAACCGTCTTCGCAACTTCATCCTCAAAATAGTACATATCAGCGTAGGTGGTGACACCGCCCTTCAGCATCTCCACATTACCAAGGTTTGCACCAATACGAACCATATCACGCGAGACGAGCGCTCCTTCCAACGGGAAGATATACCGGTGCAGGCGATCAGGAACATCATCAGCCAGTGAGCGGAACACAGTCATAGAAACGTGGGTGTGCGCATTGATCATGCCGGGCATAACAATATCGCCCTCTGCATCAATGGTTTTGTCGGCACTATAGTCAGCACTATCAGACCCATCAGACACCGCAACAATCTTGTTGCCCTTGATTGCCACAAGCCCACGGTCATAAACAGTTTTTTGTGCATCCATGGTCAGAACGTGCGCGTTGGTGATCAGCAGATCGACCGCCTCACCCGCATGCGCATTTGTAAGAGCCGTAAAACCAAGAAGAAGAGAAACGAAGCTAAGTTTTTTCATGGAACCTGCAATGCCTTTCCAGCAGTTCAGAATTTTGGTGCCCGGTTGTAATGGGAGAACCTGCAAGCACACTAAAACGTCCTTAGCAGAACGTCATTGGTAGTTCCCATTACAGATTGCCCGATGCTCCAAAATCACTGGGGAGCTTTACGGCACCGCTGCGTAAGCTCTCTTCCTCTTGCAGTGCCGCTCAAATCTATGCCATTCGCTCTTTCTGGAGCATCAGATAGCCACCAATGCCTGCTGCAACAACAAGCGCAAAAGCAAACGCCCACTGCAACGGCCCGGAACCTGCAAGCATGCCGGATATGCCGGAAATCAGCACCCCGGCCTTACTCACGCCCTCTGGCGTCAACCAGGTGCTCATAGCGGAGGTTTCCTCACTCCGCGCTTTGGCTGCACCATCCGGCACAACGCCGTCACGGACAAGCAGTGTTCGAACCGTAGATGCTGGCGATTTGATCAACTCAAGCGACCGTTGCTGAACATCCCTCACCCGGCGTGTCCATCCATTTTTGTTGTAGGGCCAGTTCTTAAGCCGCTTCATGAAACGCAAGCGCTCAGCGGAAAGTTTACCCACCAGATCACCAAGATCGTGCGTCTCGAGTGCCCCAAACGTTTCCGCACCAGCCAGACCATCAGCAGCAACGCCCAGAATACTCTGAAGCGTCTTGACCGCCCGCGCGGGGCCCGAGTTGACGGCAAAATCAAAAAGCGCATAATCCAAGCCCGAAGGCATTTTGTCCCCCTTCACAGCATCCCAATACTGTGCTCGAAAGATATCGACAGCCTCAGCCCGCTCCATAGACCGCACCTCCTGAACGCTGACAGACTGCCCCCGCCATGCGCTCAAGGTCCGCTGCGTGATGCCAAAGTTTGTAGGACCACCCGGATCAGCCTTCCGGCTTCGATGGGCAAATCCTCCTTCACTCTCAAGCAAGTCCGAAACAATCAGTTGAAAGGTATCCTGCATCTCTCACTCCCCAAATAAAAAACGGGAGCCAGAGCCCCCGTGCAAACACAAAAAAGACCGCAGATGCGGCCTATGAAATTCAAAGATATCGCTCAGGTCTGCGGCACCACTGGCAGGAAGAAATGTAAGGACAATCGAACCTTGCCTCCGGTAAAGCTGCCAGTATTCGCAGTAATCCGGACTGGCGTGTCCGCATAATACGCAGTTGGTCCAATCACGCCTGCATTATTAGAACCAACGGCAATCCCCAAAGAGCCCCCAAACTTGCCAGTCTCACCAGCAATTCCGCAGTCGTAGGAGCTTGCACCCGTGACAGCCTCAACCACGCGGGTGGAAACACAGAACACGATTGCACGGGAGGGAATAACCAAAGAGCTTTCAGTAAAACCGCCAGAAACGGTGATCAGCTCATCTGCAGTCACAAACTGGCTCTGCGCAGCATGAGCGCTCTCGCTCAGCACAGTCTTTTCCTGCTGAAAGGCCGCACCGCCGGTAACGTCATCAACGCCCAGTCCAGCGACAGAAGAAAACCCGGTCCATTTACCACCTGAGAAAACCTGCATCGCGCCGAGGCTTTGCACCCAGGCCGCCCAACCTTCAACTGGAGCTAAAAATCGCCAGATGCCACCATCAAAGGCCGCGATCTTACTCTCCTGCCCTGCAAAAGCACCTGTCGAAGCTGCAGGAACGATATAACGCTCCCCTTCTGCGGGGTCTGCAGGTGGTGCACTCACACTGTTGGAAACAACGCAAAGCTGCACAACCAGATCAACAAGTGCCAAAGCCTCGTTGTGCGTGACATGCTTTTGCGCTTGAGCAGCTGCCAGAAATGGCAGTTTAAGATGCGATGTCGTCTCACTCATCATGATCCCCATAGATCGCCTAGCCTACGCAAAAGCGTACCATCCAGCGCAACAAGGGGGATAAGTGGAGATCAGAGCCGCAGGCAGATCAGCCCGCAACAGCAATCAAAAGCTTAGGCAACGTGGCGACCAGTACCATCACCAGCCAGAGACCAGATGCGCGTGCGGTTGCGAGCCATTTTCTCGTCAACGGCAAATGAAAGCTCAGCGCCATGCAAACCAACAAGACGATGCAGCAGGATCGCAATCTCCGCGGCATCCGCAGCGACATCACGTGAACTCTCGCCGCTTTCGACAGCCAGTTGCAGAGCGGCAAGCTCTTCTTTTGCCCGCGCAATCAACGCATTCAGGTCAGCCACTTGCCCAAAGGTTCGCTCACCCCAGGCCGTAATGCTTGCACTGCTTTCAATGGTTACCATGTTCGCCCACCTTCAAACTCTGGGGCCTGTTCTTTAAAGGATGGCAAGCCAACCTGTTCTAAAACAAACCCAAAACAACAAGCCGGAGCACTCAGGACGTTGCGATCAAGAGCGACGCCTCCGGATTTTGAACATGAATTGAACTCATCCTTACCTTCATCCCGTTAGCCCTCAGGACAAAGAAAAAGCGGAGACAACTTCCTGTCCCCGCCTATTCTTCAGGTAAAAAAGGCCAGACTTTGGCCCTTTTTTGATAGTTTACATGGTTTCCAGAGCTGAAACGGACTCATTCATGGCCTGATCAAGGACATCCAGCAGGTAATCCGCATTTTCCTTAGAAAAAATCATCGGTGGTCGCATCTTCAACACATTGTCATAAGGCCCCTCGGTTCCCATTAGGATACCAAGGTCTTTTGCGCGGTTGGCAATACGTTTCGCCATATCTGTTGCTGGCTCTTTGGTACGGCGATCTTTCACCAGCTCGATGCCAAGGAATAGTCCCATCCCGCGCACATCGCCAATAAACTCATACTTTTCCATCATCTTTCGGAAGCCCGAAAGGATGTAATCACCAACAACACGCGCATTCTCGCGCAATCCATCCCGCTCAATCACGCTCAGCACAGAAAGCCCGACTGCACAGGAAACCGGATTACCACCAAAAGTGTTGAAGTATTCCATGCCATTGTTAAAGCTGGCAGCAACCTCACGAGTAGTCACAAGCGCGGCCATAGGATGACCGTTGCCAATCGGCTTCCCCATAGTCACAACATCCGGCGTCACACCTTGTGTTTCAAAAGCCCACCAATGCGATCCGACACGGCCAAACCCAACCTGCACTTCATCAGCAACGCACAAACCACCCTCCGCACGGATCAGCTTGTAGACCTCCTCCAGATAGCCATCTGGCATGAACACCTGACCAGCCACACTTGGAATTGATTCAGCAATGAAGAATGCTGGGGCACGGCCTTGTTTTTTCATCAGGTCCAGCTGCTCAGCAACACTTTGCACATAACGTGCAGCGATCTCCTCAGGTGCCCAGTCAGCCGGTGCACGATAGGCATCCGGAATAGCTGCCTCAAACACATGATCAGGCCGCCCTTTGCCACCATTGCGCTTGTATTTGTAAGGGCTCAGCGCAATCAGCTCAGATGTTGTGCCATGATAAGCCCAATCCAGAACAACTGCATCACGACGCCCGGTATGCGCCTCTGCCATGCGAAGCATCAGGCTGTTCGCCTCACTGCCCGTACACACAAACGAAGCAACCGCCAGACCATCCGGCAGTGTCGCTGTCAGGCGCTCAGAGTACTCAACAATGTTGTCGTGCAAATACCGTGTATTGGTGTTGAGCAAACCTGCCTGATGAGACAAGGCCTCAACCACATCTGGATGTGCATGACCCAGATGGCAAACATTGTTAAAGCAGTCCAGATAAGCCCGCCCGCGATGGTCGATAAGGTAAGCCCCCTCGCCACGTACAAACTTGATAGGTTCGCTGTAGGAGATGGAAAGGTTCGGCAGCAGATTTTGACGGCGCGATGAAACGATATCGCTGACTGATCGTCCAGCACTGCCCAGTGTTTCTTGCGGGAGCCCGGCAAAATCGATAGCGGACGGGAATAATTCTGCCCACACATCAAGATACTTCTCTTCACCAACACCGAGGATTTCTTCGGCACTCAAAGAAACATCTGCACATAGCTGCAGGTGAAGATGGGGAGCCCAGCCACCATTTTCATCTTCTGCACCCAGATACCCAACTGTCTCACCAGCCTTGACCACATCACCCACGCTCAGTCGGCTCGCCGCCTCATGCGCCATGTGTCCCCAAAGGCTCACAAACGGCTGACCGCAATCCGTTTCATGATCCAGCGCAATCATGCAGCCATAGCCAAGTGGATCCGTCTCAATCACCACAGACCGCACTTTTCCATCCATAGGCGCACAAACACGGATTCCTGACGGCAGGAACAAATCAAACCCCAGATGGTTCCGGCGACGCTCTCCCTCAATGAAACGACTCTCAAAGAAGTCGGAGGAATAAACACTGCGGCTTTCACCCCATGGTCCAATGCCAAGTTCAACGCCATGCGCCTCGCAGTACTCTTCCCACCATTCCTGTGCAGCTTCTGGCTGACGGTCACGAGACGTCACAGTCATCTCATTCTCAGGATCAGCATAAGGTACCAGCGCCTTGGACATGAGCTTGGGATGGCGCGCAAACAACGGGGCAAATGAGTTCCGGCTTTTTGCACAAAACGCTGCCACCTTCCGAGCACCCGGCACAGCATCAAAACCACAGGCCTTGCGCAGGATTGCAGTCGCAAACGATGGTTTCATGCCATAAAGTTTGTAAAGCAGGTTCCAGGCTGGTGCTTCACTGACAGCAAGGTATGGATTGTCGTCAGTCTCATCTTTCCGCAGAGCAGACAAACTCACGCTTGTTACCAACCGCATCGCAATCAGATCAAAGAGAAGATCAACCTCCCCTTCTTCCAACGGATACTCAGCATGGTAGGCAGCAGCCAGATCAGCAGCAGCGCCAATCGGATCAAGCACCTCCATAATCGTATAGGCCGCTGCAATCGCAACTTCCGCAATCACAGGCGTATGCAGGCTGTCACCAAAATCAATAAGACCACAAACGCGGGAATGATCTTCTGGATCAACCAGCACATTCCAGTCATTTGCATCATTGTGAATGACAGCAGCTCTCAAGCCGGCAAGCTGCGGAGCAACAATCCGGTCAAACCGATCAAGGAAGTACTCAACCACGCGCCGCTGATCAAGATCATCAATGGCACTCAGGCGCGCGCGCGCATCACCAGCCGCACGTAAATCCCACTCAAAGCTGCGCAAAGCACCTGGGTGCACGAAACCACGCAGCGCTTTGTCCATCTTGCCAAGCAGCGTCCCCAAACTGGCAACAACACCATCCTCACGCTGAGTTTCAGCCAACGGCACCCCCGGAACCCAGGAAACCACACGCATGGCATGAGATGCTCCACCCGGTCCGGCGACACTCTGCGTGGCTCCATCATCCTTTGTCAGGCGCAGGCGCGGCATAGGAAAATTCGGAGAGGACACAGCAAGATGCTGCAGCATGGCTGTCTGGAATCCAGTCTCAGCGTCGGGCTCACTGGCATTAACAAGCTTCACCGTCCAGCGCGTGCCATCCTCTGCATCAAGGCGATGGTTCTGGTCGCGCTCGCTTTCCAATGGAGACAAGTCACCTTTCAGGTTCCAGTGCTCCAGCAGAAGGGCTGCAATGGTATCGCGGTCAAAATTAGGGGCGGGATGGCTAATATCAGTCATAAGTCTCTCCGGTTGCCCGGAATATAACGCACACTGATATTTCAGAACACCGACTTTATGTCAGTTGCACCGCCACTATGTCGCGATTAATAAGTATTTTAACGGCACTCTTCCTGATAGCCCACGCAGAGGAATCTCAATGCTCGACGCCACCGATCGCGAGATTATCGCGATCCTTTCCAAAGAAGCCCGTATCCCGATCAAAACACTGGCAGCCCGCATCAACCTGTCTCGCAGTGCCACCAGTGAACGCATCACACGCCTGGAGAACAACGGCACAATTCGCGGTTACCGGGCAGACATTGGTGGTCTTGATCCCACACACATCTCCGCCTTCCTGTTCATCCGCCTATCACGCACACCCATGCGCGAAATCCTCGACATACTGGCGGCGTTTCCAGAAATTAAACGTGTGAGTTCGGTAAGTGGCGAGCTCGACCTTGTGGTCGAAGTCGTTGCCTCCTCAATGGAGATACTCAACAACGTCAGAGACGCCATCGCATCCACTGACGGCGTGCAAGACCTGACAACCACAGTCATTTTGCGGGATGAATTTCATCGCACCTGAAACAGCAAAGGGCGCCGACTGCAACAAAGCAGTAACTGACGCCCTTAAACCAACGCTCAGGTCAGCATTTCACCAACCCAAGACCCTATCACTTTTTGCAGATTATCGCGCCTGATCCAGCATACGCTTACACTCCAACAGCTCAAAAAGCGTGGATTGCAACCGATCAACATTGTCCTTGGAAAGTCCAGCAGACCCTGTTGCCTCTTCCTTTTCAGAGCCCATCAAGCGATCCATGAAGCCAAACGCCCCATGCCCGCCTTTGCCATGCTGATCCGGCTCGTCATCCGGCAACAGACCGGACGGCAATGGCATCTGCGGCTCAGGTTCGCTCTCAAGCGGAAGCACAGCCTGCTCTTCAACAGACCGCTCAGCAACCCAGTCTTCCTGCGGCTCATACATCTCTTCTGGAGACGACATGATAGCCTGTGCAACTGCAGCTTCCGCCGCACTGCGCACTGAACCCTCAGAAACTTGGGATGGATCAGGTGCCACGCCCACAGGCGTATTGGCGCTGGATGAGGTTGGGATGACAACGCCACCACCCTCTTTCCAAACGTCCATAACGACGCGCACGCCTTGCTCTCGCAAAATACGTTGCACGCCTTTAATCGTATAGCCTTCCCCATAGAGCAAATGGCGAATACCGCGCAAAAGCTCAAGGTCGTCAGGTCTGTAGTAGCGCCGTCCACCGCCTCTTTTCAGAGGCCTGATCTGGGTAAATCGTGTTTCCCAGAACCGCAGAACGTGCTGCGGCAGATCCAGTTCACTCGCTACTTCACTAATTGTTCGGAACGCGTCGGCGCTCTTCTCCACGATGCAGACCCTCTAAACCTTACTATTATCGGGGCAGCAAATTAGCTGGCGCCCTCAACCAGTGCATCATTAATGCGCTGCTTAAGAACATTGCTTGGCTTGAATACCATAACCCGGCGTGGAGAGATCGGAACTTCCTCACCTGTTTTTGGGTTACGGCCAATGCGTTCACCTTTCGAGCGAACAACAAAAGAGCCAAAGCTAGACAATTTGACAGACTCGCCGCCTTCCAGGCTGGCAGAAATTTCTGCAAGTACCTGCTCAACGAGTTCGGCAGATTCAGTCCGAGATAGGCCGACTTTCTGGTAAACCGCTTCACATAAATCAGCGCGGGTTACAGTGTGACTACCCATTCCACCCTCCTCCGGTAAAGCCATGATCCGTAAGAATAAAGCTTGCTTTCAACAAGTTACGGTATGGCCAACCGGCGTCAGGGTCAACAGCTCATTTGCTAAGAAATGCAACCCTCTGGGGTTTTTTGCCGCTTTTTACCACTTAAGGAGTACGGAACCCCAGGTAAAGCCGCCGCCCATTGCTTCCAGCATGATCAGATCGCCCTTTTTGACCTTGCCAGCTTTAACAATGCTGTCCAGTGCCAAAGGAATCGATGCAGCCGAAGTGTTGCCATGCTCGGAAACTGTTTTCACTACCTTTTCAGGAGCGATGCCAAGTTTCTTAGCAGAGGCATCAATGATGCGCTGGTTCGCCTGGTGCGGCACAAACCAGTCCAGATCTTCCGCAGTTGTGCCAGTGGCATCAAAGGCAGCTTCAATCACATCAGTGACCATGCCAACCGCATGCTTGAACACTTCACGGCCCTGCATGCGCAAATGACCTGCTGTCTGCGTGGTGGAAGGACCACCATCCACAAAGAGCTTTTCTTTGTGACGGCCATCAGAACGCAAATGACAGGTCAACACACCACTGGCCTCAGCAGAAGCCTCGCCTTCCTGCGCTTCCATGACAACAGCGCCAGCGCCATCACCAAACAGAACGCAAGTCGTACGGTCTTCCCAATCCAGAATGCGCGAGAATGTTTCAGCGCCAATTACAAGTGCGCGCTTAGCCAGACCACCGCGCAGGTATGCGTCGGCAGTGGTAACCGCATAAACAAAACCAGAGCAAACAGCCTGAACGTCAAACGCAAAACCGTGGTTGATACCAAGTTCGGCCTGCACAGCAACAGCCGTTGCCGGGAACGTATTGTCAGGTGTTGAGGTTGCCAGAATGATCAGATCAATATCCTGCGCATCAACACCGGCATTTTCCAGCGCAGCCTTGGCAGCATTCACTGCAAGGTGAGACGTAAACTCACCTTCTGCCGCTATATGACGGTTCTTGATCCCGGTACGCTGAACGATCCACTCATCAGAAGTGTCAACAATCTCGGTAAGCTGCTGGTTAGTAAGTGCTTTTTCAGGCAGATAGCTGCCACAGCCCAAAAATACAGAGCGAAGTGCCTTCACTTTAAACCCTTCAGTTTTCTTCAGCCTCTGAGAAACGACCACGATGGTAGTTTGCCAGATCCTCGGAGATCTTTTTAATCAATTCATTCTTGGCCATATCATAGGCAAGTTCAATGGCAGCACCAAAACCTTCAGCGTCTGTTCCGCCATGGCTTTTGATAACAATCCCATTAAGCCCAAGAAAGACCCCGCCATTGACTTTACGCGGATCCATTTTCGCCCGAAGCCGCTCGAAAGCACCTCGTGCAAAAAAGTAACCGATTTTCGCCATAAGCGTACGTTTCATAGCAGCCCGTAGGTAGCCAGCAAACTGTTTTGCGGTTCCCTCGGCTGTTTTGAGTGCAATATTGCCGGCAAACCCTTCGGTCACAACAACATCAACGGTGCCTTTACCAATGTCATCACCCTCGACAAAGCCGGAGTAAACAAGGTTTGGAGGAGACAGTTCGCGCAGCATTTTGCCTGCTGTACGCACTTCCTCAACACCCTTCACCTCTTCAACACCAATATTAAGGAGACCAACAGTCGGCTGCTTAACACCATGAACAGAACGACACATAGCGCCGCCCAAAATAGCAAAGTCGATCAGCTGCTGGGCATCCGCGCCGATCGTAGCACCCACATCAAGCACAATGGATTCACCGCGAAGTGTCGGCCACATTGCCGCAATCGCAGGACGCTCAATACCAGACATGGTGCGCAGGCAAAACTTGGACATCGCCATCAGCGCGCCCGTATTACCAGCGGAAACAGCAACATCTGCTTCAGAATTTTTAACCGCAGCGATCGCATTCCACATGGAAGATTTACCGCGGCCCTTGCGCAAAGCCTGACTCGGTTTTTCGTCCATGCCAATCGACACATCGGTATGATGAACAACGGATGCCTGCTTCAGACGAGGGTATTCCTCGAGCATTGGCTCGATGACTTTACTGTCACCGAAAAGTAAGAATTCGATATTCGGGCAGCGTTGCAGCACCTGATCAGCACCAGGCAGCACCACCTCAACACCGTAATCCCCCCCCATAGCATCAAGAGAAATACGTATTTTTTCAGACATTTCCAATTTCTTGCCTTGTCCCAACAAAGTCTGCCCTTGTATCGGCAGGCCTCGGAATAGTTAAGAGCATTTTCCCTAAGTTCAGTGGAAATGCGCGTCGCGAAGATACTCGATTATAAACGTCTCGCAACACCCACCTCTAAAAAACCTTTGCAGCAATCTAAGATTATTTTTTGCCTTTAAGGGCTTCTAGTGCAGCAAAAGGAGAAGGCTTCTGCTCTTCATCCTGTTTCAGTTCTTCCTCTGGGTCCGGAGCATATTTATCATCCATTTCAACCCCTTTAGCCCGAGGAAATGGATCCAGTCCCAACGCAAAGTGCTCACAAACAACAGCTCCGAAATCCACCTGTGAGCCTTCGAAATAATCTGGCGGATCGCTCTCATCAATATCCAGATCTACTTCCAAGGTATCATCATCACTTCGACGACGCCCCCGGGAATCTTGATCCGGCAAAAATGTACGGTCGAATTCTTCGTCCACCAGGCACTCAACTCGGTCAAGCGTGACAACGCATTGTTGAATAGCTTTGGCGCGAATGTGACCGCGCACCGCCAGTCCATCACGGCGCCACGGACGCACTTCAAGGTCGGCTTCGAACTCAGGCAGCTCTATCAAATCATATGCCTTGGCGATCTGCGTCCGCTCATTCTCATTGAGGACAAGCTTTAGCTGTTTGGTTTTCTTACCAAGACGCACCGCATCGAATAAATAGGCCCACGGGTATTCAGTTTCAGCCATCGCTGGCGCTTTCCCTTATAAGTTCGATCTTTGGAGCCACAAATTTGACGTCGCCCGCAAGAATTTCATGGGTTGGAAGAGCAGCAAGGCCTTCCACCGCTTCATGCATGTAATGAACCAGCGCTCTTATCGCAACAGCTTCACCGCTCTCGCCATAAATGTTTCTTACAAAGGCCTCAAATAGAGCGGAATTGTCCTTGTTTTCCAGAGCCTGCATATAGCTGGCTGTGCGTCCGTAAAACGATTCGACCATAATTCGAACCCGTTTACGCACACCTTCATCACCAATACCGATCTCACGCATGCTCTGGTCCATATCCTGAAAAAAATAATCGAATACAGCCTGTGCAAATTTCCGGGACGCCTTATCTTCGCCTCCTAACCGGTAAAAGACACAAAAAGCGTGCAAAACAATCATCTCGAAGCGACCTTCGCTCGTATCAGGTATACCATAGTGCTGATAAAACACTGGTAGTCGTGCCTGCGCGACGATCCGCTCGTAAGTTGTTCTGACGGATGTGTCTTTATGTCGACGGAAAAAGCCGAAGATCATGGCACCTCTCTTGCGCTTGTCGAGTTACTTGTGTGACTGCCACGAGGATGGCATAAGCACAAGTCTGAATCTAAACCGCTTGCTTGCTGCATTTTGCTGCAATTTGCAAGCCAACAGGATGTTTGGAATGATTGCATTCGCACGCCGTACTGTGTTCCTCGCTTTTTTGAGCCTGCCACTTGCCGGCTGCTTCACCCAGACACTGACACATGGCCAGGTTGTTTCACCTGATTCAATTCAAGATGTTCAAGTCGGTTCCAGCCGTGAGCAGGTAGAACTTCTCCTTGGTAGCCCGTCCACCACATCTAATCTGGACGGTGAAGCTTACTATTATATCTCGCAAAAGAGCGAAACAGTGGCATTCTGGTCTCCGTCAATCGTCGACCAACGTGTTGTCGCTGTTTACTTTGATAAAGATGGTTATGTGAAGTCCGTTGCTGACTACGGCATTGAAGACGGAAAAGTCTTTGATTACCTCGGCAGAAAAACACGCACCGGCGGTGCTGATTATGGTCTCCTGACGCAGATCCTGCGTGGAGCTGCAAATCCATCAATCGGTCTCTAAGACCCGCCCATGACGAGTTTAAAAAACGGCGCCTGTTTTTCAGGCGCCGTTTTTTTTTGCGCTTAAAGCCAACAGGCCAGGCTGCTCTATCCCATTCATATCGAGAATGCTGCCAAATCCTAAGCTTCACGCTTAAAATCACGCCGGTGTTATTGGAGGTTTGCTACATGTGATCCTGTATTGAGGAGTTATACGCATTCTGGCCGTCTTCTTCCGTGGTTTCTTCAAGGCATTAGAGCGCGTTCCTTTTGATTGGAAACAGTCAAACGACAAGAATTCGCTCCACCAAGGATGTTAGATCGCGATGCGTGAATGCAAATAAATGCGACGTGCTCTAACGACAAACGCGAAGTAAAATCATGACGCACTCCTCTACTGCCCTCAAAAAAATTACAGATCTGCGCCCCTCAGATCACGCTCTTTTTATCTATCTCACACTTGTCACAGCAACCTACTTGATCTGGGTTGGCCTGCTCAAGCTGACAGGTCCGGAACATCAGCAAATCGAGTTCTGGCTCGGCAACAGCCCCATATTCAGTGGAGTGGTTCAAGCACTCGGCGTGCCTCTCACCGGCGTTCTGATGGCTCTTTTTGAAGTCCCGGCAGGCATTCTGGTTCTGCTTGGCCTGAAAGATCGCCGCCTTGGCATTCTTGGCTGCCTGATGGCCATGCTGATCTTCGCTCTGAACTTCCTTTACCTGTTCACAAACCCTGTGTGGATGGATGCCCTCGGAGGTTTCCCGATTATCGGCTCCGGTCAGAACCTCCTGAAGTACCTCTCCATGTTTGCAATCCCGGCGTACATCCTCGGGCATCACATGCACACAGCTGGCAAGGAGCAGACCGCAGGCTCTCTCAAAAAGCTGGCTGTGTTCGCAAGCTTCGCTGGCATCGCACTGGTCATGGGCTGGATCGGCGCTATGAAGTTTTATGAGTTTGAGGCACAAGGCATTGTCCGCCTGATGCAGTCCAACGTCCTCTTCAGCTGGACCTATCAGGTCTGGGATGTTCAGGGCGCCTCCAACTTCATCGGTATCGTAGAGTGGGTCTTCCTGCTGCTGCTGCTCTGCCTGCCATTCAATCGCTTCCTTGGCGGTCTGGGTGTCCTCGGCATCGCTGCTACAGCACTCGGCACCCTCACCTTCATGTTCTCCGTACCGGGCTGGGATGCAGATTCATTCTTCCCTCTCCTCAACCGTACAGGCATCTTCGTGCTGAAAGACCAGTTCCTGCTCGCCGCCGCCATCATCCTTTGGCGCAATTACTGAGCAGTACATAGACAGCAATGATAGGAAAGCCGGTGTTCCATAAGGAGCACCGGCTTTTTCACGTTCACCTGAAGGTATCCGACAGTCGTAATGACCTGCAGCACTCTTCCCAATAGGCTGGTCAGGATTGCGATTGTATTGGAAACAAAGATGTTTGAGACATATCGCGGGATTGTTTACCCGCAGCAGGAAGATCACATGGGCCATATGAATGTGGCCTGGTACACCTCCAAATTTGATGAAGCAACATGGCACATGCTCGCCCACATTGGCATCACCCCAGCCTATATCCGCGAGAGCAACAAGGGCATGGCTGCACTGGAGATCACATACAAGTATCTGGCGGAGGTCTCCGCAGGTGACTTGCTTGTCGTACGCTCTGAAATTAAAGAAATGCGCGACAAAACCATTCTCTTCAAACACACCATGTTTGACTCAATCACCGACACACCTGTTGCAACCATGCAGGCCGTCGGTGTCCATATGGATCGCGAAGCCCGAAAGTCCTGCCCTTTCCCCGCGCATGCAAGAGAACGCTATGAGGCCCTGCAGCCGGAGCCAGCAGCCTGATCAGGCACCTCAAAATTACTTAGCAAGTTTCAGATAGAAGCCGCCGCAAGTACAACAGACTATAGTAATCCTGTAAGTGAATCTGAGTAGGACATGCAGCACTGCTGCATACCAGATTGATGCGGGCAAATTCTTGAATGAGTGCGGGCGTTTTTCGCAAAAGGATGGGTTCCATCAAAGTGTTGGAGCATGCGGCGTAAACAAGAGTGCGCGCTGCATAATCCTGAGTTTCTCTGTTTGCCTGAGTCAGTCTAGGGGAACCAGCTTTTGCGAGCGCTTAAGGTACCTGCGATAAAAAAACGCATATCGCCAGTTCTACAGTTTCTAGCGGTTGTCGGCATAGCGCTGACAGCCAGCACGGAACTTCGCGCGCAAGTGGGCAACTGGCCATTAGCCTGGGCGCAATGGCACAACGAAACACGCGACTGGGGCGGTATCCGCACCAACCTTTCTGACGAGGGTCTTGATCTAGGTGTGCTCTACACCCAGGACGTTGCCGCAAATCCCGTTGGCGGCCTAAACCAGAGCGCAACTTATGGCGCGCGGCTGGAAGGCATGGCCATGCTGGACTTTGAGAAGATCTTCGGCATCAAAGGCAGCAGCCTGCACTACATCATGTATCAAGGTCTGGGACAGGGCCTGTCACAGGAGGTCATTGGCAACGACTTTGGCGTCACCCAAATTTTCTCAAGCGACATCCTCGCCATCGCCAACTTCAGTCTGGAGCAAAACCTGCTCAACGATCAGCTGTACCTCTCCGCCGGTCGCCTCGCTGTAGGCGACATCTTCGCAAGAGACGATACCTTCGCGTACTATCTCAACGGAGCCCTCAACAGCACCCCTGGTCAGCTGCTCATCAACCAGCCCACTTTCACCACCTACCCCTTCAACATATGGGGTCTGGCAGGCAACTATACCTTCCCCGGCAATCAATACGTCAGCCTCGGCGTCTATGACGCGTCCGTGGATGATCTGAACAACGCCGAAAACGGCTTCAACTTCCGCTTTGCGCCCAAAGGCAGCGTGCTGATGGTTGGGCAAGTTGGCGTTAATCCGGGGAAAGATGACACAAGCAAGTATCTCCCCGGCCACTATCAGCTGGGCGCCTTCTACAACACTGGCAGAGTGGATGTTCTGGGCACCACCACCACGCAAACCCGTGAAGGCAACTGGGGCGCCTATGCCATCGCACGGCAAATGATCTATCAGGAAAAGGACCTGCAAGGTCTGAGCCTCTGGGGCCTTGTTACAATCGCGCCACAACAAGCCATCAACACCCAACCTCTCGGCATCAGCGGCGGTTTGTTCTACCAAGGCCTGATCCCCAACAGAGACAATGACGTTACTGCCGGAGCCTTCATTCTTGGGTATTTCAGTGATCACCTGCCCGGCCAGTCCTATGAGCTCGTATTCGAAGCCACCCATCGCTACCAGTTCGCCGACTGGTCCTATCTCTCACTGGACTTTCAATACGTGGTCAATCCCGCCGGAAACGACGACATCCCGGACGCCTGGGTCTTTGGCACCGAGTTCTCAGTGAAATTCTGACCTCCGCTAACGCCCCCAGACACAAGAACAGCAAAAAGCCCGGCCATCTCCCAGGTCGGGCTTTTTAGTTTCAAATCAGATCAGAGCAAACTAGTGCGCCAGCACTGCCAGAAGCAGAAGAGCCACGATGTTTGTGATCTTGATCATTGGGTTCACAGCTGGACCAGCAGTGTCCTTGTAAGGATCACCAACAGTATCACCTGTAACCGCAGCTTTATGAGCCTCAGAGCCCTTACCACCGTAATGACCGTCTTCAATGTACTTCTTGGCGTTATCCCACGCACCGCCACCAGCGGTCATGGAAAGCGCAACAAACAGCCCTGTCACAATCACACCAAGCAGCATGGCGCCCAGGGATGCGAAGGCATTTGCTTTGCCGGCAATCGCTTCAATCAGGAAGTAAATGACGATTGGAGACAGCACAGGCAGCATGCTCGGAATAATCATTTCCTTGATCGCAGCCTTGGTCAGCATATCAACAGCACGGCCATAATCAGGGCGAACTTCACCCTTCATGATGCCAGGCTGTTCTTTAAACTGACGCCGAACTTCTTCAACCACAGCACCCGCTGCGCGGCCAACCGCTGTCATGGCCATACCGCCAAACAGGAATGGGAGCAGACCACCAAAGAACAGACCGACAACCACATATGGGTTAGACAGTGAGAAATCGATGGACGCCTCAGTCATCCCCTTGAAGTAAGGGAACTGCTCAGAGTTTGCCACGAAGAACTTCAGATCCTCCGTGTAAGCAGTAAACAGCACCAGAGCACCAAGACCGGCAGACCCAATCGCGTAGCCCTTGGTCACTGCCTTTGTGGTGTTACCCACTGCATCCAGCGCATCAGTCGTGTCGCGCACTTCCGCAGGCAGGTCTGCCATTTCAGCAATACCACCAGCGTTGTCCGTGACTGGACCAAACGCATCAAGCGCCACAACCATACCAGCCAGCGCCAGCATGGTTGTCACTGCAATGGCAATACCGAACAGACCAGCCAGCTGGAAAGTCACGATAATACCGGCAATGATAACCAGAGCAGGAAGCGCAGTGGATTCCATGGAGACCGCAAGACCCTGAATAACGTTGGTACCGTGACCCGTTTCAGATGCTCGGGCAATCGCCTGCACAGGACGGAAGTTGGTACCGGTGTAATATTCAGTGATCCAGATGATCAGACCTGTCACCACAAGACCGGAGACACCGCAGAAGAACAGATCCAGCGGCGTAAAGCTAACGCCATTGCTCTGCGTCAACACTGTATCCATCCCGCCGAAGACCCAGTAGGTCAGCGGATACAGGATGATCAGCGAAACAATTGCAGTGGCGATGAAGCCCTTATAGAGCGCACCCATAATGGAGTTGGACGCACCAAGGCGCACGAAGAACGTACCGATGATGGATGCCACAGAACAAACACCACAGATCAGCATCGGATACAGCATTGCAGACTGCAAATCAGCCGTACCTGCAAAGTAGATCGCTGCAAGAACCATCGTCGCAACAAGCGTCACGGCGTAGGTCTCAAACAAGTCAGCGGCCATACCTGCACAATCACCAACGTTGTCGCCAACGTTATCTGCGATTGTTGCCGGGTTACGTGGATCATCCTCAGGAATGCCAGCCTCAACCTTACCAACAAGGTCACCACCAACATCAGCACCTTTTGTAAAGATGCCGCCGCCAAGACGGGCGAAGATGGAAATCAGAGACGCACCAAACCCAAGAGCCACAAGCGCATCAATCACAGTACGTGATGTTGGATCAATGCCCATAGGTCCGGTGAGGATCAGGTAGTAAACGGCAACGCCTAAAAGAGCGAGACCGGCAACGAACATCCCGGTAATGGCGCCGGAACGGAATGCAATTGAGAGCCCTGCCCCAAGGCTCTGGCTTGCAGCTTGTGCAGTGCGAACGTTTGCCCGTACGGAGACGAGCATTCCAATAAATCCTGCGGCACCGGAAAGAACGGCACCGATAACAAATCCAATAGCTACGGTGATAGACAGCAAGTAAGCGACGATGGCGAAGATAACCACGCCAACAATTGCAACACTGGTGTACTGACGAGTGAGGTATGCTTGCGCACCCTCTTGAATGGCACCAGCGATTTCCTGCATTTTCGCAGACCCGGTGTCAGCAGCCATCACGCTGCGAATTGCCCAGATGCCGTAAACGACAGAGAGCAAACCGCACGCAATGGTAACGATAAGTTCAGTCATATTTCCTCCCCTAAGGGTACCCTGCTACTTATGTGTGTGTTCGTAGCAAAATCCGCACTGCAATTGTGTAAATTAACGAACACAGTGACGGTATATACCTGTCACTATCCGTCAAGTTGCTTTTGCGTGGTAGTGGAAGGAAACACGTATGTTGAAAGGAGAGAAACTACTTGGAATTATTCAAACTTTAACTTCCCGTTTTTCAGTAAACATCAGTGAGACAACAAGAAATAGACATAAGATAACGAACGGGAACACCATTAGGTTGACAGTTTCCCAACCAAACACGTTTAACAATTTCCCTGAGGAAAACGAGGCAGTTGCGACTAAACCAAAGACGAAGAAGTCGTTTACGGACTGGACTCTGTTTTGTTCTTCTGGTCGGTAAGTTTGTGTCAGCAACGCAGACGCTCCGACGAAAGAAAAGTTCCAGCCAAGACCAAGTAAAATCAGGGAACTCCAGAAAATCCAACGCTCTAGTCCCGTAAGGCCAACCAGCGCGCACACCGCATAAAGCAAGAATCCCGTGCCAATTACAGCTCCATGACCGAATCGGCTGATCAAACTACCCGTAATAAAACTAGGTGCAAACATGGCAATCACGTGCCACTGGATGCCAAGAGCCGCATCTGAGTTCGTCAACCCGCAAGCAACCATGGCGAGCGGAGCAGACGTCATGATCAGGTTCATGATCGCGTAACTGATCATTCCACAACCAACAGCCACAAAGAACTTTTGTTGCTTCAAAATCTCTAAAAGCGGACGTCCACGTTCATGCTTTTCCAACTTCGGTGGCAAAGGTATTTCCAAAAACGCCACAAAAAACAAACCGATAAGCATCAAAACCGCTTGCGCAAGGTAGGTTCCGACAAAAAGGAAGGGCTCAAACATGCCCTGTGTCAGAATAACGGTCTGCGGACCAACCACACCAGCAAGAATACCACCGGTCAAAACCCAGGAAATGGCCTTAGGTTTGAAAGCAGGGCTGGCCGTATCAGCAGCAGCAAAACGCGCCTGCTGGGTAAAGGCCATGACAAAACCGCTGCCGAGTGTGGAAACGCAAAGCAGCGTAAAACTACCAAGGTAGGCAGCGTAGGCAGCAACCAAGGCAAACAGCACACCAAACAGCAGCGCACCAACAAGCCCGGCACGGCGTCCAAAACTGCGCATGATCATGCCAGCAGGCAACGTCCCGATGGCTGTTCCAAGCACGAAAGCAGTAACAGGCAGTGTTGCCAGAGACTTGTCGTCAACCAACAAAACTGAAGCAAGAATAGATGTGGTTGCAAAAATGATAGGAGGAACACCACCAGCAAACGACTGGGCAAGCGCCAAAAGCAGCGCATTGCGCTTTGCCAATCCGTCATCAATCAACGGAGCCGCCAGAGTATTTGCCATAATGTAAACTTTCAAAGAAATCAGGAAGGAACCGACAGCCTAATCAATTCCACGTAATGAGCAACCACAGAGCTCACCAGATCATCTGTAACTTCGGGAGATATACGCACAACTCGATGAGAATACGTCATGCAAGGCAGCTATTGTCGATTATAACGGCAAACCCAACACAATGCGTCTTGCAATCCCTGCAACGAACATCAGGCCCCACCACAAAAGCAGTGATTTTCCAATGTGGTAGGAAATCAAACGACTTCTGGTCCGTCTTTGGCGTTTTAACGTCGTTGCAGCGGGAACTTTCCGCAACTTAACAACCAAGTAAAGCAATGAAATAACGAATGTTATAAAATAGATAGCCGACTCCATCTGAGTACCCTAGCAAAAATAAGGCTCAGGTCGAGACCACTAATCAAAAATGCTTGAACCCGTCAGCCCCGTGAAGTGCATAGGTCTCGCCATTCAGGCTCAAAGCAATCTCTTTCTTGGAAACATCAGCAGCACCCAGCACGCCAATCTGAACACAGCGCAAACCAGCTTCCTGAAGTGCCACTTCAAAAGCCACTGCATTCTCAGGCATCACGGCAGCAAGGATCTCGTAGTCATCCCCGCCCGTAATCGCTGTCTCACGGAACGCAGCATCCTTCGCAATCATTGCAGAAGCAGCGTCAGACAGCGGTACATTCTCCAGCTTCACTGAGGCCTGCACCTGCGATGTCCGGCACATATGTCCCAGATCAGCAACCAACCCGTCAGACACATCCATCGCCGCAACAGCATAATCACGAAGCGCTTGAGCAGCACCAACACGAGGCTGCGGCAGCAAATAACGGTTTAGGAGGAGATCACGCTGCCCAGCAGAAAGCTCAAGCTTATCTGCGAGTGCTTCATCCAACCGCAGCTGCAAGCCAAGTGCGGCATCACCAATGGTGCCAGTCACATAAAGCAGTGCACCAGCAACAGCCTCATTGCGCCGAACCACCTGCCCCGTTGGAACCTGACCAAACGCGGTGATGGAAAGCAGCGGGCCTTGCGGGCAGGAAATCGTGTCACCGCCAAGAAGGTCAATCTGGAACTGATCCTGAACCAGCTTCAAGCCGCGGCAAAACTCGGCAACCCACTCTTCGCTGATGTCTTTGGAAAGACCGAGACCCAGCAGATACCCCTTAGGTTCTGCGCCTTTGGCAGCCAGATCCGAAAGGTTCACACCAAGCGCTTTTTGCGCGACTTCAAAGGGAGGGTCGTTTTCAAAAAAATGAACCCCTGCCATCAGCATGTCTTTGGTTACAACCAAATCACATCCGGTGTCAGGGGCAAATACAGCAGCATCATCTTGCAGATGCACAGCACCCGCGCTGGTGGCGAGCGGCGCAAAATAGCGCTCAATAAGCGAGAACTCTCCCGGTCTGGAACTGGCAGCTCTCTCGCTCATTTTTTAGTCTTCGAATTCAGACTGACGCAGCTCGCGAGCCAGACGATTCATAATACCGTTGACCAGACGT
This sequence comes from Pseudovibrio sp. Ad13, assembly GCF_001623225.1. Lineage (NCBI taxonomy): Bacteria > Pseudomonadati > Pseudomonadota > Alphaproteobacteria > Hyphomicrobiales > Stappiaceae > Pseudovibrio > Pseudovibrio sp. Ad13. Next base: position 317,868 of record NZ_LMCC01000015.1, read on the forward strand.
GCCTCATCTCCATCATAGAAGGACTTCGTCACATCAATGTATTCATTGATGATAACGCGGGCCGGAACGTCTTTTTTACGCAAAAACTCAGCACAGCCAACACGAAGGATCGCACGCAAAGTGGTGTCGATACGCTTCAGTGGCCAATCTTCAGAAAGCGCTGTGTGAATGCGAGGATCAATACGCAGCTGATCCTCAAACACCGCCTGCACCAGATCACGGAACCATGCCGGATCCGCATCACGGTACTGGTCGCCATCCACTTCCTGACCAAGCCGGTAAGCTTCATACTCATTCAGCACATCATTCAAACGCGCACCAGTGATTTCCATCTGATACACAGCCTGAACAGCAGCCAATCGAGCAACCCCGCGCTTATTCGCGGGTTTCACTTCGGCGTTTTTCTTGTTGTTTTCCGTTGTCATCCTAAACCTTACACACCGAACCGGTCGCGCACGTCAATCATAGCAAGACAAGCTTCAGCAGCACCGCCGCCCTTGTTCTTTTTAGAAACGCTTGCGCGCGCCCATGCCTGATCATCATTCTCAACTGTCTGGATGCCGTTACCAACTGCAACGTTTGCATCCACAGAAAGATCCATGATCGCACGAGCCGACTCGTTAGAAACGATGTCGTAATGGGTTGTTTCACCGCGAATTACAACACCGAGCAATACAAAACCGTCATAATCTGCGTCGCCATTCTCCATTGCGGTTAACGCCATGGAAAGCGCAGCAGGAATTTCGAGCACACCTGGCACAGCCAGTCGAGAGATTTTCGCTCCTTCACGGTCCAGCACATCTGAAGCACCTTCATAAAGGGCATCAGCCAGATCTTCGTAAAACCGTGCTTCAATAACAAGAATGTGCGGAACGGCGCTCATTTAATTTCTCCTAATGCCAACCTCATCTTTTCACTGAGAAATCAGCAAAGATGGGTTAAGGCCACGGGTACGGACAGTACCCACGTATGTGCGCTCAGGAACCACGCCCCAAGCGAAATGTCCAGTTATTTCCTGCGGAAGATTTTGGCTATAAGGCTATTTTGCAATTTCTGCAAGGCTTGGAAACTCAGCAAGACGCGCAACGTACCGTGCCATCATGTCAACTTCCAGGTTTACCTCATCCCCCTGCGCTCTGTCGGACCATGTGGTCACTTCCAGAGTGTGTGGAATAAGGAAGACAGAAAACGTATTTCCTTCAGCCTCGTTCACCGTCAAAGAGGTGCCATCCAGCCCCACGGATCCCTTCTTTGGGATGAACCGCGCGAACTCTGGCGCACACTCAAATTTCAGATAAACGCTCTCAGGGTGTTCGGTTCGCTCAACAATGGTCGCCTTGCCATCCACATGCCCCAGAACCAGGTGACCACCCAGCTCAGCGCCCATGGAAAGGGAACACTCCAGATTGACCCGCTTACCCACGCTCCACTCAGCAACAGTTGTCAACGCCAGCGTTTCGGCAGCCGATTCAACCGTAAACCAGTTCTGCTCGCCATCACGACCTTTCGCGACAACAGTGTGGCAAACGCCGGAACAGGCAATGGATGCACCAATATCGATCCCGTCAGGATCGTAAACAGTACCAATTTTCGTCCGCTGACCTGCAGCAATCTGCTCCAGCTCAAGGATTGTTCCAACGTCACTAACGATGCCCGTAAACACCTAGAACCTCTCTTTTGGCGTATACCGCCACAACAGATCTTCGCCCACAGGACGCAGCATCTGCTTGTTATAACCGTCTCGCAAACTCTCCAGCCCTTCAAATCCGAAAGGCTGAATACCATCGGACCCAATCAGATTGGCTCCCTGGAAAATCAATAGCTCATCCACCAGATCTTGCTGAAGCAGACCGTGCGCAAGCTCCGCACCGCCCTCAACCATAATCTGGGAGAGACCATGCATGTAAAGCGCATCCAAAGCCTTATCAAGACATACCTTGCCATTTCTGAGGCAGTCATTGACGATAACTGTCACGCCTTCCCGCTCAAGCGCACTGACGCGATGATCCGGCGCATGTTCACCAATCACCACCCACAGGGAATTAATCTCTGCGTTTTGCACCAGTTTGGAGGAAAGCGGAATCCGGGCCTGACTATCAAACACCACCGGCTGCGGTGAGCGATGCGCCATGCCAGGCAGGCGCACAGAGAGCTCAGGATCGTCTTCTAAAACCGTACCGATGCCAACAACAATGGCATCCATCTGCGCCCGCATCGCATGCACCAGCTGCCGCGACAACGGACTGGAGATCGCCACCTGTCCGGCTCCGCGCTTGCCGATATAACCATCTTTCGACACAGCCATCTTAAGCTGAACAAAAGGACGCTCATTAAGGATACGGGAGATATGGCCTCGAACAGCCTGTCGGCAGTCCTTCTCTAAAATACCGATTAGGACGTCAACACCGCCCTCTTCAAGGATCTTTTTACCGCGACCAGCCACAGCAGGGTTGGGATCAGCGGTGCCATAAACAACGCGCGCCACGCCAGCTGCCACAAGCGCCCGCGCACACGGACCAGTCCGGCCATAATGCGCACAAGGCTCAAGGGTCACGTAAGCTGTCGCACCTTGGGCATGTTCACCGGCATCTTTGATGGCCAGCACTTCAGCGTGAGAGCCACCGGGAGGCAGAGTTGCACCCTGCCCCACAATCACAGGCCCATCACCAAAATCTTTTGTCAGGATTGCTCCAACAGGAGGGTTGGGCCACGTCCGGCCCTTTGCACGAATGCCATAGCTGATCGCCGCCGCCATAAAGCGCTCGTGCTCAACTCGTTCCTTTGCATCTAATGCTTTGTAACCAGACAAAGCCATCCCCCTGCCAGCACTACAGCGTATTTCCTAAAAGAAAAGCCCGATCCTCGGAGAAATTACGCAACACAACACTGCAAAAAGCCAGAGATTACGTCCGTGGCGGCATCATCAGCGGATCAACATCCGCATCGGAAAGCTCATCCAGCAGAGCCTCGAAGTCTTTGGCCTCGCGGAAATTCTTATAAACAGAAGCGAACCGCACATAAGCCACATCGTCAAGGGTTTTCAGCCCTTCCATGACCAAATGACCAATATCTTCCGCCACAACGTCACTTTCACCAGAGCTTTCCAACTGCCGGACAAGTCCGCTCACCATACGCTCTATACGCTCAGGCTCAACAGGACGCTTGCGGGTTGCGATCAAAACAGAGCGCATCAGCTTTTCGCGATCAAAAGGTACTCGGCGCCCGTTACGCTTGATAACGGTCAGCTCGCGCAGCTGAACACGCTCAAAGGTGGTAAAACGACCACCACAAGTCTGGCAGACCCTGCGCCGACGGATAGCTGTATTATCCTCGGTCGGGCGCGAATCCTTCACCTGGGTGTCATCACCCCCGCAATATGGACAACGCATCTCGCCTGCCTCCTTACTTAAACACTAAAGAACCGCCGAAGGGTGTCCGGCGGTTCTTCTCGTTTAAATTAGTTTTTGTAGATTGGGAACCGGGCAGTAAGGGCCAGTACCTTCTCTTTGACCCGTGCTTCCACAGCTTCGTTGTCGTCAACGGAATTTGCTTTGCGCAGACCTTCCAGAACCTCGGTAATCAGCTTACCGATTTCACGGAATTCTTCCTTACCAAACCCACGGGAAGTCCCAGCAGGTGTACCAAGGCGGATACCGGAGGTGATGGTCGGTTTCTGAGGATCAAGCGGAACACCGTTCTTGTTACAGGTGATGTTCGCACGGCCCAGAGAAATCTCTGCGTTTTTGCCAGTCAGTTCCATTGGACGCAGGTCAACCAGCATAAGGTGTGTGTCGGTACCGCCAGAAACGATATCCAGACCACCTTCAACCAGTGTCGCAGCCAGAACCTGTGCGTTTTCGACAACGTCTTTCGCGTAGGTCTTGAACTCAGGACGCAGCGCTTCACCGAAGGCAACAGCCTTACCAGCGATCACATGCATCAAAGGACCACCCTGCAGACCTGGGAAGATCGCGGAGTTGATCTTTTTCGCAATGTCAGCGTCGTTGGTCACAACCAGACCACCACGAGGACCGCGCAGGGTCTTATGGGTGGTGGATGTTGCAACATGCGCATGCGGGAACGGGCTTGGATGCTGACCACCAGCAACAAGACCTGCAAAGTGCGCCATGTCGACCCAAAGGTAAGCGCCTACTTCGTCAGCGATTGCGCGGAACGCAGCAAAATCGATCTCACGGGAGTAAGCAGAACCGCCAGCAATGATGATCTTTGGCTGGTGTTCTTTAGCAAGCTCACGCACCTCATCCATGTTGATGTGGCCAGTTTCAGTGTTCAGACCGTACTGAACAGCGTTGAACCACTTGCCGGACAAGTTCGGGCGAGCGCCGTGTGTCAGGTGACCACCTGCATCAAGGCTCATGCCGAGCAGAGTGTCGCCTGGTTTCGCCAAAGCAAGCAAAACAGACTGGTTGGCCTGAGAACCGGAATTCGCCTGCACGTTAGCAAAATCACAGCCGAACAGCTCTTTTACGCGGTCGATTGCAAGACGCTCAACGATATCGACGTATTCACAACCACCGTAGTAACGGCGACCAGGATAACCCTCGGCGTATTTGTTGGTCAGGACGGAACCCTGCGCCTCAAGCACAGCGCGAGATACAATATTTTCCGAAGCGATAAGCTCAATCTCGTTCTGCTGACGAGTAAGTTCTTTATTGATTGCCTCGAGAAGCTCTGGGTCACCAGAAGCCAGGCTACCTGTAAAAAACTCTGGGTAGAGCGGCGTCGTAATTGGATTATCCGATACGGACATAGGTGGACCTCATGACAAGGTTGGAGCAACAAACTGACGAAACGTCCCAATATCGTTTCGCATTCCCATCCCGACAAGTTGTAGCTTCGGGTCCTAGCCCATTAACATATAGGGGGTAACGAACCAAGCGTTGTTCATAGGAATTGCGCAATACTATTGCTGCCATCACCCAAAATTTATGAATTACGCATCTTGAGGTTGTAATTTGCGTTCCAGCTTACGAAGTGCCAGCTGTTTCAGATGCGACTCGCTCGCATTACGAGGCCCCACAACAAACACCTCAACACCGCTCTGAGCACAAATTGCTGTCATGCGAACAGCATTCCCAACCACACGTGTCTCAAAATAGACCTGCCCCAGCTTAGACATATGGCCCCTCGCCTTGCTTCTCTCAGATTCGTAAGTTGCCTGCCGTTTTAGCAGGTAAAACAGCGCAGCACAGGCATACCCGCCCCACATCCCCAAAAGAAAAGGGCCGCTCTGCATCTGGCAGAGACGACCCTTCAAACTTGAAACTCTTGCAAAACCTTACTGAGCAGAGGCCTGCGCCATCGGATCAGCACTCGCGGCGTAAAGCCCATCTTTGTCGTAGATGTCATCCCGGAAGTGAACCATACCATCGCTCAGCGCCCACGCAGTCACGTAGGACATGTGGAGCGGAATACGGCTCTTCATCTTCACATCCGTACGCTCACCTGAATTGATGGCTGCATCCACGCGGCTGCGGGTCCAGTCTGGTGTTGTCGACCCAAGCAACCATGTCACCAGCTCACGCACGTTCTGCACACGCACACAGCCGGAGGAATGGAAGCGATAGCCTTCACCGAACAAAGACTGCTCTGGCGTATCGTGCAGATACACTTGATGAGTATTGTTGAAGTTGATCCGGATGCTGCCCATGGAGTTGCCCTCACCCGGGTCCTGCGTAAAGCGATACTGGGTCGCTTCATCCGTATTCCAGTCAATCTCCTGCCACTGCTTTTCTTTGCCATACCAGTCATAGATATGGATGTTGTTCTTCGCCAGATACTGTGGATCCTTCTGCATCTTCGGAATCAGATCTTTCCGGATAATGCTGACAGGAACAGTCCAATACGGGTTGAAGTTCACTTCATAAATCGCAGAGCTGAGGATCGGAGACTGGCGATCCTGCTTGCCAACAACAGCAGTGTGACGGGAGCGAACACGGCCATTCTCAACAACTTCAATACGAGCTGCCGGAATATTCACGTTCACATACGTATCTGTCACATTTTCAGCCAAAGCAGAAACGCGCTCCAGATTGGTCCGCAACTGCTGCAAACGCACCTCAACAGGCACATTCATTGCAATCACGGTCGCCCGCCCTACAACACCATCCGGTGTCAGGCCATGGCGCAACTGAAAGCGGCGAACAGCTGAAACAACATAACTGTCAAAAACCTCAGAGACACCCGCATGCTGCGCCATGTCGCCTGAAACAATCAGGCGCTGTCGCAAAGCTGCAATTGCCGGTGCGCGCATACCAATGCGCAAAACTTTCTTGGTGGAGACCTCAGGCCAACCTCCATTGAGAGCGATACGCTCATAATCGAGAATCGCATCAATCATGTACTGGCTGGTCTGCTTGGAGATAATCGGAGCCACAAAATCAATCTGCTCCAGAGAAGAAACGCCCTCATCAAAGGTGTCTTCCCATTCCGTGCCCTGACCAACGATAGGCTGTGTAGGAGCAACCGGCGCCGGCTGACTGACAGCTTGCTGAATGCTGCCATTATAGGAAAGCAGGTCTGGAACCTTCACCTGCGCCTGTGCAGACATCATACCTGCAGAAAGGCCCGTACTCACAACGAGAGCCAGAGCAAACTTGCTGCGGTTTAAAAGAGGTGCCAACACGAATAGTTTCTCCTAGCAATCAGTCATTCTGTAAGATTCCATGTAACTTGGTAAACAGAGACTTAACATGGCAAATCTACATGGCATTATCTTAGCAAACTCGCAAGACTTCAGCCAAAAATCGGGGAGGAACATCTGTTGGTGAATTAAAGAAAGTGATCGATCCCCTGAACAAATCAGAGTTGACAGCTTCTAAATTTACAATGCCAACAGCACTTTTTCAGCCCGAAAAGTGAGAGCGTGTATTCCCCACTCAATGTGACCGTTTAATGGCTAATTACTCCAAGTGGGAAAAAGGTGGTTACACAGCGAGCGTTGGTTTGCACCTAGTGCAAGAAAGCAACAATCAGCCCAACTTACTCACAGATGCCTTATCTTGAGCTGGCGCACCACCCGCAGCAATCCCGCGCAAGCGTGGCCGCAAGCCGGCCCTCATAACACGCAAAAACACCGCCCCCGGTGCATGGAAGCGGTGTTTTTTGAAAGCCCTGATATCGCCGAAAATTAAAGCCGATAGAGGATTTGATCTGTCCAGAAGCGTTCCAGACGACGCAGGGACCGGTTCAGCTCTTCAAAGTTCTCGGTTGAGAGCTCACCAACCTGCTCAACAGAAAGAATATGACGACTGTAAAGGTCATCAACAATCTGAGCAATCTCGCGCCCTTTTTCCGTCAGGCTCACCCGCACAGAGCGGCGATCCATCTGGGAACGTTCGTGATTGATGTATCCGGTTTCAACGAGTTTCTTCAGATTATAAGAAACGTTGGAACCAAGATAATAACCGCGAGTACGAAGCTCGCCTGCAGTCAGCTCGGCGTCGCCAATGTTGAAAAGAAGCAGCGCCTGAACGCTGTTCACATCGGAACGACCCATCCGGTCAAACTCATCTTTAATGACGTCAAGAAGACGACGATGCAGACGCTCGATGAGCGTCAGTGCCTCGAGGTATGCAGGCTTCAGCCCTACCGTTTCTTCTTCTTGCGCCAAGACCTCAACGGCCCTGTTTGTATTGATCATCTGGTTGCGCCTCATGTCCATATTTTTCGTGCGTTCGTATTTTTATCAGCACTTGAAGCAAATTTACGCGACCGCTTCTAAGAACCGCTTAAGAGACACGATGAATTATTTCTTAATCACTAGCAAGCGTGTAGACCTTTCCGTTAACCCTCTGTTTACCCTGACTTCCGAAGCAAGTGGATGATGCCGGAGAAGTCGACGTTTTCCCCGCCATTGTTACAGTATTCCTCATAGAGCCGAGCCGCCTTTTCACCCATTGGTGTGTTAGCTCCGCTCGAATCTGCTGCCTCTTCCGCCAGTAGCAAGTCTTTCAGCATCATTGGCGCTGCAAAGCCGGGCTTATATTCATTGTTGGCTGGCGACGTCGGAACCGGTCCGGGAATCGGGCAGTAGGAGGTCAAAGACCAACACTGACCGGAGGACTTGGAGGAGATGTCGTAAAGCTTCTGTGGGTCCAGACCCAACTTTTCAGCCAAAACAAACGCCTCGCAGGTACCAATCATCGAAATACCAAGCAACATGTTGTTACAGATCTTTGCTGCCTGCCCAGCGCCAGCATCACCGGCATGAACAATCGAGGCTCCCATAATATCCAGGAGCGGCTTAGCCCGTTCAAATGCAGAATCAGGCCCACCAACCATAAAGGTCAATGTGCCGTTCGCAGCACCCACAATACCTCCGGAAACCGGAGCATCGACCATGCCCATGCCAGCTTCGCTTGCTGCTTTTGCAACATCGCGACTGCTGTCCACATCAATAGTCGAGCTATCGATAAACAGCGTGCCCTTTGGTGCATGCGCAAGAATTCCATCTTCGCCCGTATACACGGCACGAACATGCTTCCCTGCTGGCAGCATGGTAACAACAGCCTGAACGTCGCGAACCGCTTCAACTGCTGACGAAGCAACTTGCCCGCCCGCAGCCTGAAACGCAGTACGCGCCTCTTCAGAAAGATCTACACCGACGACTTCATGTCCGGCTTTGACAAGATTTGCAGCCATAGGGCCGCCCATATTGCCAAGACCAATAAAAGCAACGCGAAGAACAGTTTCTCCCATTGCATCCTCCCGAAAATCGCCGTCCGTCAGGATTTTGAACATTTAGAACTTGCCCCAAGCTGATCACTTAGGGTTCGCTCAGATCAATTTGACGTGAACGGCAGTTTGCAAAACAGTAAATTTCAATGAGTTACAGACCAAACTGAACTTTGGTCGATCAGGCCCGTTCCTCTCGCTCTGCAAGGTAAAGCAGAACGAGATAAAGGGCGATTGCACTGATGTAGAATACGACCTCAGTCGGACTACGACCAAAGACCATGGGAAACACGGAATACATCACCACTTGAGCCAGTGAGCGGAACAGCCACATCACTGTTCCCCAGCTGGAAAGCAGCCACAGACCGATGGCAGTCACCAGATCGAGAATAGCGAAAAAGATAATGGTAGACTGCACTTGTACGCCGACGCTCTCAAACGGAGCACCGTCAATCAGGCGCACACCAAGTATTGCGCCCCAGTAGCTTAGGCCTGCAAACAGCATGAAGACGGCAAGCAGCCTGACATACGCATGCAGCAAAAACTGAAAGGAGGGAACCCTCTTCATCAGCTCTACAAAAACGCCAGGCATACCTAAAGCTCCACCTTACAAATCTGCCCCAATCACAGGCAGTAAGCCCCTTGCCCCGTTAAAATACGAGGTCACCCCCCTTCGGTGACATAAAATGGGCCTCAACATCAACTGTTTTTATTTCATCGAGGCTTGAATGCTGCCATTTAGGGGCGTGATCCTTATCGATAATCACAGCTCGTACACCCTCATAGAAATCCTTGCCCAGCAGAATCTGTGAAACAATCCGATGCTCCATGACCATACACTCGGCCATGGAAAGCCCCGCACCGCGCCGCACCTGTTGAAAAGCAACTTCCATGCTAAGCGGAGACCGCTTGCCAATCGTTTCCAGAGCAGCAACCGCAAAGTCATTATGCTCCGAGCCCTGCAGCTTGCGCAGACGGTCCACAACTTCCAGCGTGCTCTCAGCGCCAAAGCACTCATCCACCACATCCGCTTTGGCATGCAGCGGCGCAGCTCCCGGATCAAACGCATAGCGCGCCAACACAGGCTCTACGTCCTGAGCCTCACACAGCGCCTCTGCCAACGCAGCCATATCCTCAGACTTCACCGCATGGGTCAAAACGCCGGTCCAGTAGCAATCCGCTTGCCTCAACCGCTCCCCGGTCATCGCGCAGTACATGCCCGTGTTCTGAGGCATCTTCGGCAGGAAGTGACTGCCACCCACATCCGGGAAGAAACCAATCGCCGTCTCAGGCATGGCAAACATCGTCTTCTCACTGCCCACACGATACGCACCGTGCACAGAGATACCGACACCGCCGCCCATCACAATACCATCAAGCAGCGCAATCAAAGGCTTAGCGTAGCTTTCCATGTAAGTGTTGAGGCGATACTCGTCCGCAAAGAACGGCAGGCTCATATCAATTTTCTCAGGCCCGTTTTCGGCAACCTGACGAATATCTCCACCTGCGCAAAAGGCCTTTTCACTGTTGCTCTTAATGAGAACATGATGGACCGCATCATCAATCAGCCAGCGCTCCAGCTGCTGGTGCATCGCAACGCACATCTCATGTGTCAGCGCATTCAGCGCCTTGGGGCGATTGAGAATGATAAGACCGGCATGGCCCTTCTCTTCAAAAAGAACATCAGTAGTTTCGGACAAGACTTCCTCCGCATATTCCTGTTGCACAGCGTACCTATTCATTTTGCTAAATTTGCTCAGCGTATCTCTGAAAAGTGCCTACCGGTTTTCGGATAAAGAAACGCAACATAAAAGCCAAAGCAGTTCACTCCAAGCATCCTAGGAAGAACTGCTTCGGCAACTCAAGCTTTCATCAGCTCACGCGCCACGATGACGCGCATAATCTCGTTGGTTCCTTCCAGAATCTGGTGAACCCGCAAGTCGCGCAAATGACGCTCCAGCGGATAATCCTTCAGATACCCGTAACCACCATGGATCTGCAGCGCTTCATTGACCACCTTGAAGCCCGTATCCGTCGCAAGCCGCTTGGCCATCGCCGCCATCTTGGTCGCCTGAGGATCTTTCCGGTCCAGCAGAGACGCCGCCTTGTGCAACAACAAACGCGCTGCTTCAAGTTCCGTCGCCATATCCGCAATCTTGAACTGCAGCGCCTGAAACTGCGCCAGCGAGCGCCCAAACTGCTTGCGCTCATCCATGTATTGCAAAGCCCGGTCCAGACAGAACTGCGCGCCGCCAAGCGAACAGGCGCCAATGTTCAGGCGTCCACCATCAAGTCCGGCCATGGCAATAGAAAAGCCCTGCCCCTCTGCGCCAACCAGGTTCTCCACTGGAACACGGCAATCTTCAAAGATCACCTGCGCCGTCGGCTGGCTGCACCATCCGAGCTTATGCTCATTGGCCCCAAAGGACAGACCCGGCGCATCCTTCTCAACCACGATACAGGATATCCCCTTCGGCCCGTCCTCACCTGTGCGAACCATACACACGTAAACATCAGAGACACCGCCGCCAGAGATGAAGGATTTTGAGCCGTTGATCACATAATGATCACCATCCCGCACCGCCTTCGTGCGCAGCGACGCTGCATCTGACCCTGCTCCCGGCTCGGTCAGACAATAACTCGCCACCTTCTCCATGCTGCAAAGACCGGGGAGAAATCTCTGCCGAACCTCATCAGACCCAAACCGGTCCAGCATGCCAGCAGCCATATTATGGATAGACAAAAACGCAGAGGTGGAAACACATCCCTTGGAGAGCTCTTCAAAGATCAATGCCCCATCAAGACGTCCCAGCTGAGAGCCGCCCACATCTTCACGCACATACAGCCCGCCCAGACCCAGCGCCGCTGCCTTGCGAAGCACATCCAGTGGAAAATGAGATTTCGCATCCCACTCTGCTGCAAAAGGCGCCATCTCCTCCTGCGCAAATCCGGCTGCCATATCCACAAAGGCGCGTTGATCTTCGTTCAGTTCAAATTCCATGGAATCCGTCCTCCCGGCAAGCAGCCTCCCACAACCACCAGCCACAATATTAATGTAATTGCGTCAATCGGTAGACCCACACCAAAACTGCGTCAATTCTCGGAAAGACCAAGGTAAGACCAATTGCTCAGTCAAAACAGCGCCCCGTACACAGCAACGTTCCAAAAACGCAAAGCTTTCAAACCAACGCAACAAATCGCGCAAAGCTATAATCCGCGAGTGATTCCCCGCTTGTTCCCCTCGCGCCTCCAATCAGCTGAGAGGATAAGTCTGTCGTCCACCGTTTAATTGCTCTGAAAGCGAAAACCTTCCCGCGATTCTAAAGAACCTCTGGAACACAAAAAGAATTTGAGTTTCATCAAGCAAACTCCCCGTGCTATCTGACATCAAATGCCCTAGTAGTTTTGAGTAAACCGACGCTCTCAGAGCTAAAGACGCCACACAACAAGTCATTCAGGTGAGTTACCATGCCGTTTGCCAATGAATCGCATTCTTCCGTAGACATGAACCAGATTTTGAACGGCCGCCGAATGCGTCGCAATCGTCACAGCGATTGGTCCCGTCGTTTGATCCGCGAAAACACAATCACCACGGACGACCTGATCTGGCCAATCTTCCTGATTGATGGCGAGAAGAAAACCGAACCAGTCACGTCCATGCCAGGCGTTGAGCGCTATTCTGTCGATATGGCAGTGCGCGCCGCTGAGCAGGCTGCAGAACTTGGCATTCCGGTTATGGCATTGTTTCCAAACACTGACCCTGATTTACGCGACGAAATGGGCACCGAAGCGCTGAACGACAGCAACCTGACCTGCCGCGCGCTGCAAGCCATCAAAGCAGAAGGTTTCCCCGTTGGCCTGATGACAGACGTTGCGCTGGACCCTTACACCTCTCACGGCCACGATGGCCTGATGGCAGGCGACAAGATCATCAATGATGAGACCGTAGATCAGCTGTGCCGTCAGGCCCTTATTCAGGCAGAAGCTGGCTCTGATATCATTGCACCTTCTGACATGATGGATGGCCGTATCGGTGCAATCCGCTATGCGCTGGACAATAATAACTTCGAAAACCTGCAGATCATGGCCTACTCCGCAAAGTATGCCTCCGCCTTCTATGGCCCGTTCCGCGACGCTGTTGGCTCCAACTCTAACCTGAAGGGCGACAAACGCACCTATCAGATGGATCCGGCCAACACGGACGAAGCGCTGAAAGAAGCTGAGCTGGATCTGGATGAAGGTGCAGACATGATCATGGTGAAGCCGGGAATGCCTTACCTTGATATTCTCCGCCGCATCAAAGACGCCTTCCTTGCACCAACCTACGCCTATCAGGTCTCCGGCGAATACGCCATGATCTGTGCAGCAGCGCAAAACGGCTGGATGGACAAAGACAAAGCCATGCTGGAAAGCCTGATGGCGTTTAAACGCGCTGGCGCAGATGGTGTCTTAACCTACTTTGCACCTGAACTTGCGAAAAAGCTAAACGGCAAATAAAGCCCGTAAAACAAGACACCTGCGAGAACAAAACATGCCAAAGGTGGCCTCACCTCTTCTCACCCTTTCAAAGATTGAAGAGGCTGCAAACAACATCAAGGGCGCGGTGATATCAACACCGCTCCTGCCAGCCGCTCAACTGGATGCCATCACAGGCGCCACTGTTTTCGTCAAATACGAGAACATGCAGGCCACCAACGCCTTCAAAGAGCGCGGCGCCCTGAACAAGCTGCTTCACCTGACAGATGAAGAGAAAAGCCGCGGCGTGATTGCCATGTCCGCCGGCAATCACGCACAAGCTGTGGCTCTTCACGCACAACGTCTTGGCATCCCGGCACTCATCGTCATGCCCAACGGCACGCCCTACGTAAAGGTGGAAGCAACCAAAGCCTTTGGCGCCAAAGTCGTTCTTGCTGGTGAAACTGTAGACGATGCTAAGAATGAAGCTGACCGCCTGTCAGAAAAACACGGCTATATCTGGGTTCATCCGTTTGATGATCTGGAAGTCATCGCAGGCCAAGGCACAATCGCTCTTGAAATGCTGAAGGCCCAGCCAGATCTGGACACGCTGATCGTACCAATCGGCGGTGGCGGCATGATCTCCGGCATCGCAGTCGCAGCCAAGGCGATCAAGCCGAATATCGAGATCATCGGTGTTGAAAGCGAGCTCTACCCGTCCATGTACGCTGCCCTGCGCAACCAGCCAATGGAATGCGGTGGCAACTCTCTGGCAGAAGGTATCGCGGTCAAAGTGCCCGGCACTTATACCCAGCAGCTGGTCAAGCAATATGTCGACGACATTCTGCTTGTCAGCGAAAGCCAGATAGAGGAAGCCATCAACATCTTCCTCACCCGCCTGAAAACGGTGGCTGAAGGAGCTGGCGCTGCTGGCCTTGCCGCCATTTGCGCGCACCCGGAGCGATTTAAAGGCAACAAAGTTGGACTTGTCCTCTGCGGAGGCAACATCAATCCCCGCCTGCTGGCATCCATCGCATTGCGCCAGCTGGTCCGCCTTGGCAACATCATACACATCCGCTGCAACATCCCGGATCGTCCGGGCATCCTTGGCGAAATCTCGACAACGATCGGTCAGCTGGGCGGCAACATTTTAGAAGTCTCTCACCATCGCCTCTTCCTTGACGTCTCCGTAAAAGGCGCAACACTGGACGTGGCTATTGAGACCCGTGACAATCAGCACGCAAAAGAAATCGTTGCTGCGCTGGAAGAAGGAGATATCCACGTCTCCCACCTGTCTTCTGGCGAGATGCGATTCTAGGGTTATCCCCACTCGCAAACTGCAATTGAGATCAGCATCTGCGCCGAACACCGTGTTCGTGCAGATGCTCGCATTATGAGCGGCGCAAAATTATCCTCTCATTGCCAGATTCTACAAAAATAGTTTGCTACCCCCGCTTGAAACTTGAAAATAGCACACCCAATTCTACTGAGAGACGCTGGGGAATGCCCCGGCACAGTTGAACCTGACAGAGGCAGAAATGAGCCAAGAAGTGAGCGCGCACCCGAACATCTATTATGATCCCTATCTTAATCCTCAGCTGTTTGACGGCGTGCGGAAAAAACGGATCTTTGCGTGCGTCATCGATATTATCGCGATCACCGTTCTCTCTGCCATCGCTTACTTTGTCGTCGGCTTTCTCGGCATCCTGACACTTGGCCTTGCATGGTTGTTATTCCCTGCAATCTGGCCACTTGTTGCCCTGGCCTACACTGCGTTTTCACTAGGTGGGTTTAACTCCGCAACACCGGGCATGCGTGCGTTTGGCTTGGAAATGCGCCTGAGCAACGGCGGACGTCCATATCCGCTCTATGCAGCAATCCACGTCCTGCTCTTTTATTTCTCAGTAACAATACTCAGCCCTTTTGTCCTCATAGTCTCATTGTTTAGTGACCAAAAGCGCCTGCTCCATGATATCGTGCTTGGTGCCGTTATTATGAATTCCCCGGTGGATAGTCTGCATCGATAACAAACCAATGATGCAACGTGCAGTGACGAACCTGCCAGGACCCTCTAATAACGTGTGAAAGTGTAGCACGAGCGGGGACGCGCATGGAGAACCTGAACATACCGATGATCCTGACCTTTGTGATCATCGGATTCACGATCGTCCTGTATGCGCTGGAACGCGTTGCGATCGAGATCGTAGCACTGGGCTCCATTGTAGCTCTCATGCTGCTGTTCATGGCTTTTCCCCAAACATTGAATGGAACGCCAATCAGGCCGGAGGACTTTCTCTCCGGCTTTTCCAATCAAGCGCTGATCACGGTGATCTGCTTGCTGATTGTCGGCCAAGGCCTCTTCCAGACGGATGCCCTCGACAAACCCGCTCAGGCGATCCTGCGCATCTCAAAACAGCGCCGCTGGCTGGCAACCGGCCCTTTGCTGATTACTGTTGGCATTGTCAGCGCATTTTTGAACAACACACCCGTTGTTGTCATCACGCTTCCAATTCTGACCACCGTCGCCGCCGCGCATAACACCTCCTCCTCTCGTTTTCTCATGCCTCTCTCGTTCATTACGATCCTGGGCGGCATGACAACGATGATCGGCTCCTCCACCAACCTGCTCGTAGCCAATGTCGCCAACGCAACTGGTGAAGTCCGTATCAACTTCTTCACCTTCACCGCATTTGGCTCCATTCTCGCAGCCGTCGGTGCTGTTTATGTTTTGGTGATTTTGCCGCGTCTGCTCAAACCTCGCCAGACCATGGCAGAGGAGTTCACCGGCAAGGATGGTCGCCAGTTTATCGCACAAATTCCAATAGTTTACGGCCATCCTCTGGTGGGAGAAAAGGCTGTCGCAGGCATGTTCCCAGCGCTTAAGGAAATGACGGTTCGCCTGATCCAGCGCGGAGAACGCCCGCTCCTGCCGCCCTTTGAAGACGTTCAGCTACAGCCGGGTGATACAGTAATCGTTGCCGCAACCCGCGACACTCTCACCCGCGCCATCAGCCAACGCCATCCACTCCTTCCAGCTGATGCAAACGAGAGCCCAACCAGCGAAGCAGAACACGCTTCTCCGTCTGGTACGCTCACTCTTGCAGAAGCAGTTATTGCGCCCGGCTCCCGCCTGATTGGCCGCACGCTCTCCATGACAAGTTTCCACGCCGACACCGGCTGTGTTGTCACCGGATTGCAGCGTCGCAGCCGCATGCCACGCATGCCAATGACCGATATCCGTATGGAATCCGGGGATGTTTTGCTGATTGCTGGCAACCGGGAAGAGATCAACCGCCTGCGCGGAAACCGCGATGTTCTGCTCATGGACTGGTCAGCAACCGAACTGCCACAACGACAATATGCCCGTCGCGCATTGGCAATCTTCGTCGCCATGATCACCTTAGCAGTGTCTGGTGTTGTGCCAATTATGGTGGCATCAATCGCGGCAACCCTTGCTATGATCATGTGCGGCTGCCTCAACATCCGCCAGACACTGCGCACAATCGACAGCCGGATATTCATGTTGATCGGCGCCTCCATTGCTGCCTCCCTCGCTCTGGAAGCAACGGGGGGTGATAATGCCATTGCACAGACATTGCTCAACATCGCCGACGGCAGATCTCCAGCCTTTGTCCTCTCGCTTCTCTTTGCCGTTGTTGCGATTTTAACCAACTTACTCAGCAACAACGCAACAGCGGTGCTCTTCACGCCCATCGCAATCGAGATGGCACACAGGACAGGCGTGCCCGTAGAGCCCTTCATTGTCTGCCTGATTTTTGCAGCAAACTGTTCATTTGCAACACCAATCGGCTATCAGACGAACCTCATCGTAATGGGTCCGGGGCATTACCGTTTCTCAGATTTTCTCTTCGCCGGCACACCTCTCGCCATAATCATATGGTTGACCTTCTCAATTGTCGCTCCTTACTATTATAATCTGTAAGGCGAAAAGAGGATAAATAAGAGAAAGGGACGCCCTAGGTGACACGGCAAGCCTATGATAACCCGCAGTTTTATCTGACTGCCCCTACGGATTGCCCCTACCTGCCAGATCGTAAAGAACGCAAAGTCTTCACGCATCTTGTCGGGCCCAATGCCCCTGCGCTCAATGACGTCCTCACACAAGGCGGTTTCCGCCGCTCTCAAAACATCGCCTATCGTCCAGCCTGCGAAGACTGCCGCGCCTGTGTTTCAATCCGCGTCTGCGCGCAAGAGTTTCAATGGACGAAGTCTTTGAAGCGTGTCTGGAAAGACAATCAGGATCTGATCGGAACAGAACTTCCACCAGGCCCTTCAACAGAGCAATACGATCTGTTCCATGAATACTTAAGTGCCCGCCACACCAACGGCGGCATGACAGAGATGTCCCCCACCGACTATTCCATGATGGTGGAAGACACGCACGTGGAGACAGCCCTCATTGAGTACCGCCGCAGAGGCCCGAACACCTTCATATCCGGCGAAGGCGAAGGTCCGCTGATTGGGGTTGCGCTAACAGATCGCCTTTGCGATGGCCTGTCCATGGTCTACTCGTTTTTCGACCACAACGAGACCACGCGAAGCCTCGGGACCTACATGATCCTGGAACACATCGCCAGAGCACAGCACCTTGGCCTGCCCTACGTATACTTGGGATATTGGGTTCAAGGGTCTCCAAAAATGACTTACAAAGAACGCTTCAAGCCACAAGAGCACCTTGGTGCACAAGGCTGGGAAAAGCAGAAATGATATCCCCCTCTCAAATCTAGAGGGATTTCAGATAGTCCTGAACGCGCAGGAACACCGACGTAAACTCTTCAGCCGTAATGCGCCGCGTGTTTACGTTGTACTGCGAACAATGGAAGCTGGAAAACATTCTGAGAGAAGGCGTAAGCTGAATTTCGCTACCATGCGCAAAAGGATAGTCACGAAGCTTAAGCTCAAAAGCCTTGAGCAACTCTTCATGCGCTGTCCGCCCAACAGCCACAACAGCCCTCGTCGCATCACTAACCAACAGAGAATCCAGAAAGAATTCACGACATGTCCGGATCTCAGCAGGCTTCGGCGCATTCTTCGGCGGCATACACTTCACCACATTGGTAATGCGCACATCAATCGGCTCGATCCCGAGCTCAGGCTCTGCCTCATTCCTGTAAGCAGCAAAACCACTCGCCGTCAGCGCACCATTCAGCATCTCACCTGAAAAATCACCAAAGAATGGAATACCCGTACGGTTCCCCCCTTTGTGCCCAGGCGCCAACCCAACAACAATAAGAGAGGCATCAACTGGACCAAAATCCAGCACCGGCGCATTGTGCCAGTCAGGATGAAGCGCGCGCAACTCCTCCCTATACGCAACAAGCCGGGAACAGAGTGCACACTCTCTCCCCGGCTTCTGCAAACTTTCGATACCGTGACGAACCTTAGTAGTCGTCATCTCCGATCTCATCATCCTCTTCTTCAACACGAGGTGGACGTTCACTTGGGTCACGTCCAACACGCTGCATCAGCGTAGACAATTCAATGAAGTGATCAGCCTGACGGCGCAGGTCATCAGCAATCATTGGAGGTTGCGTCTGAAGTGTAGAAACAACAGAAACTTTACGGCCACGACGCTGAAGCGCCTCAACCAGAGAACGGAAGTCACCATCACCAGAGAACAGTACAATATGGTCAACATGGTCAATAAGCTGCATGGCGTCTACAGCCAGCTCGATGTCCATATTGCCCTTAATTTTGCGACGTCCTGCAGAATCCACGAATTCCTTTACAGGTTTAGTAACAACTTTGTAGCCATTGTAGTCCAGCCAATCGATCAGAGGTCGAATGGAGGAATACTCCTGCTCTTCCACCAACGCTGTGTAATAGTAAGCGCGTAGCAGGTAGCCCTTTGATTGGAATTCTTTCAAGAGACGCTTGTAATCGATATCGAAGCCAATAGCTTTCGCTGTCGAATAAAGGTTCGCTCCATCAATGAATAAAGCAATCTTTTCGCGGGGATCAAACATATTATTTTTAGCCTTTCCGCTGCACAGACGCGTAAGTCAGTAACTTGTTATAAGCAATCACTTTCTGGGCATGCCTGTTTGCTGTCGTGACATGCCTAGAATGTATGCCATTCTAATTGACCCGGTTGCACTCTACGTTAAATCGAATACGCATTCGTTACGGACAAACATAAAACCTTGCCCCTCAGCATATATATTGCATTGGCCTAGTTAATATTGGACCAATGCGGTTCGATTCACCGGCCAGAAACTAAAACAAGATGAATGAAATTTACAGATGTCATCTTGCATAAATTAACAGGAACCCACTAAATATTCCCAGTTTATATTATAGATCCAAGTTAGCTTAGAAACAAACCACCGGATATAGATACTAAAGGTTCCAATAGAAACAAGGTTTCCTTGTTTTTTCGGATCTAGTGCATCCCAAGAAAATCTAGGTCCCAAAATGGGTTAATCTCTTATGTTATTTTTTTTCATCTATTCCAATTCCAGTGTACAATTCACATCTTGAATAGCATTCAGGTGTTGCAGATTTGAAAATTCATTCCCCCAGAAGAAGCTGTAATAAAAAACTAATCCGACGCAGCACTGCACACTAAAACATCTCTTCACAATAGTATTTAAACTAAAATTATGCGCGATAGACCTAAAGCCCCAATTTTTCTATGGCCTAATCTTAAGCAGCAGAAAGATGGAAAAACGCTCCCCACATAATAAGATGTAAAGGAGTTGCACAAAAAATGCATAAACGGCTCTTGCCTTGCAACAAGAAGCATTCTATGAGTGGCCTCTGAATTCCCAGATATTATGGAGTGATCGAATGGCACGTGTGACCGTCGAAGATTGCGTCGACAAGGTTGAAAACCGGTTCGAGCTGGTTCTACTTGCCAGCCATCGCGCCCGGATGATTTCAAGTGGTTCTCCACTGACAATCGACCGCGACAATGATAAAAATCCGGTCTGCGCACTTCGCGAGATTGCTGAAGAAACTGTGAGCCCTGAAGATCTTAAAGAAGATCTCATTCACTCACTACAGAAGTTCGTTGAAGTTGATGAACCAGAAGCTGAAACAGCTCCAATGGTTCCAAGTGACCCACAGCAGCTTCAGATTAATGCCGTTGATGATTCAGAAGTAGAATTTGACAGTATTACTGAAGAAGACCTGCTTAAGGGGCTTGAAGGCTTGGTACCGCCGGAACGTTCCGACGACTACTAATCGCCCTCTGCAAGATGTCGGCGTCGGCCGGGCCGGCGCCTCGCATTTTCAGGTCCGGCCCTAGCTTATTTTTAAAGTGAAGCGGCCGCCCGAAAATGATGCGTCAATACGAACTTGTTGAGAAAGTAACCAGCTACAATCCCAATGCGGATGAAGCACTGCTCAACAAGGCATATGTTTATGCCATGCAAAAGCATGGTACCCAGACCCGCGCCTCTGGGGATCCTTATATTTCCCACCCTCTTGAAGTTGCTGCAATCCTCACGGATCTGAAGCTTGACGACGCAACCATTGCTGTCGCTCTTCTTCACGACACCATTGAGGACACCGATGCCACACGTGCCGAGATTGACCGCATGTTTGGCGAAGAGATCGGCAAGCTCGTAGAGGGACTTACAAAGATCCAGCGCCTGGATCTGGTTTCCAGAAAAGCAAAACAGGCCGAGAACTTCCGCAAGCTCCTGCTTGCGATTGCTGATGATGTCCGCGTCCTCCTTGTGAAGCTGGCTGATCGCCTGCACAACATGCGCACACTTCACCACATGCGCGAAGACAAACGCCTCCGCATCGCTGAAGAAACCATGGAAATCTATGCACCCCTTGCTGGCCGCATGGGTATGCAGGACATTCGCGATGAGCTGGAAGACATCTCTTTCGAGACACTCTACCCGGACGCCCGCGATACCATTCGTGAACGCCTGGCAACTCTGCACGGCAAGAACGAAAGCCTGATCACGGACATTGAAGAGGACCTGACGCAGCGCCTCGCCGAACAAGGCATCACAGCCAAGATCAGTGGACGCGAAAAGCGCGCTTACTCCATCTTCCGTAAGATGGAAGAAAAGTCTCTCGGCTTCGAACAGCTCTCCGATATCTACGGTTTCCGAGCAATCGTGCCAACACCAGAAGATTGCTACCGTGTACTGGGCGTGATCCATACGGCATGGCCATGTGTACCGGGCCGCTTCAAAGATTACATCTCGACGCCAAAGCAGAACGACTATCGCTCCATACACACAACCGTGGTTGGACCGAAGCGTCAGCGTGTAGAGCTGCAGATCCGCACCCAAGCCATGCACCGCATCGCTGAGAACGGCATCGCAGCACACGCGCTCTACAAAGACGGCGTCACCGGTGGCCGCAACATTCAGTCCATGACGGCAGAATCCCGCGCCTATGGCTGGCTGCGCGGCACCATTGACCTGCTAGCACAAGGGGAATCCCCGGAAGAATTTCTCGAGCACACCAAGCTTGAACTCTTCCACGACCAGGTCTTCTGCTTTACACCAAAAGGCCGCTTGATCGCACTGCCACGCGGCGCAACTCCAATCGATTTCGCCTATGCCGTTCACACGGATATCGGCAACACCTGCGTGGGTTGTAAAATTAACGGACGCATCTCCTCGCTGGTCACTGAGCTGACCAACGGCGATGAAGTCGACGTCGTCCGCTCACAGGCGCAGACCCCTCCTCCGGCCTGGGAAAACATTGCTGTCACAGGCAAGGCACGCTCTGCAATTCGCAAGGCAACCAAAGCTTCCGCACGCCAGCAATATGGCGGACTTGGCAAACACATCCTTGAACGCGCCTTCTCCCATGCAGGCAAGGACTTCGACGAGGCAGCTCTTGAAGCACACATCAAGAAGTTCACCATGGAAACCACGCTCGACTTGCTCGTCGCCGTGGGTCGCGGAGATGTACAAGCAAGCGCAATTCTGGAAGTTGCATATCCAGACTACGCACCAGCACAAACAGCTGACCGCAACCCAAGTGCACCACCCGCAGCAGGCTCAGCCTCAGAAGGCTGGTTTGATCTGGACAAAGGCAGCTCAGTCAAGTTCAAGATTCCGGAAGGATCTCAGGAGAGTTCCAAAAACGGCTCTCTGCCTATCCGTACCAGCGTCTCCGGCTCGCTCCCTGTGCGCTTTGCCCCAAGTGGCGGCGCAGTACCAGGAGACCGCATCGTCGGCATCCTGACACCGGGCGTTGGCATCACCATCTATCCGATCCAGTCACCGGACCTTAAGGAATTCGACGATCAACCTGAGCGTTGGCTCGACGTGCGCTGGGACATCGACCCCAATGCACCAGAACGTTTCCCGGCGCAGATCAGCGTGTTCGCGGTCAACGAGCCCGGTTCACTGGCAGCAATCACCAAGGTCATCGGTGATCACCGCGGTAACATTGATAATATCAAAATGATCCGCAAAGCCTCCGATTTTCACGAGATGCTAATTGATCTTGAGGTATGGGATTTGAAGCACCTGAATCTGATCCTGAACCAGCTGCGTGCCAAACCCAACGTTTCAGAAGCGCAAAGGGTGAACGGCTAGCTGCTGAAAACAAGAGGAAAACCCATGGGGCCCAATGCAGTCCTGGACGTTTTCAGAGAAACAAAAGCCCTGAAGGAAGGTCACTTCATCCTTCCTTCAGGCTGGCACGGCTCAGCTTACCTGCAACGACAAAAGCTGCTGGAATACCCGGATAAGGTTGAAACCCTCGCCTCCGAACTGGTGAAAAAAATTGCTGCCCACCAGCTCCTCAACTTCTCCCATTTCGTTGCCCCCAGCTTAGGTGGCCTGATCGTCGCACTGCAAACTGCAAGAATCATGCAGAAGTGTGCCCTCTGGCTTCGCCGCGAAGGCGGCTACCTCACCACCGGACCGGCAACCATCCCTCCAAAGTCAAATGTATTTATAGTTCAGGATGTTGTAGGAACAGGTCACCTATGCCTTTCCACAATTGAAGCGCTGCAGTCACTGAGCATTAACACCGTAGGTATTGGTTGTTTTATCGACAGGAGTCTTGACGATACGGACTTAGGAGTACCTCTAATATCTCTTGCTCCTTTAAAACGACCGGTGTATGCAGCCGAGAATGTACCAAAAGAACTCGCTGAGATACCGGCTATAGAAACAACCCCAATCGAGCCGTTTAACTGGCGCGATTGAAAATAAGCAAAGTACTTGAACCGAAATGATTTTTAAACGGCGGGATAAACCAACAAGAATAGAACGTATCCGCGTGGCTGTTTGGCCGCGTCACAGTTGGTCTCGCTCTTTCAGGTACTTAACAAAACGGGTTCTCCGCCTTTCAGCCAGCCCAAGAAAGATTGCAGCAGGCTTTGCCGCAGGCGCCGCCGCTTCTTTCACGCCATTCCTCGGTTTCCATTTTATTCTCAGCTTTGTCTTGGCCTATATTCTGCGCGGCAACATGCTTGCCGCGGCATTAGGCACAGCCGTAGGCAATCCACTCACCTTCCCGTTTATCTGGGCCAGCACCTACAAAGTCGGTCTCTATATTATGGATCTGGAAGACAAGCCCCTTCCGGATTTAGGTGGCAAGCTGGATCATTCCATGCTGTCTCAGTCTCTGGATTCAATCTGGCCAATCTTAAAACCAATGTTGATTGGCTCAATCCCGCTCGGTCTGGCCGCTGGTGTCTTTTTCTATTTTATTGTTCTGGGCTCGGTTTCCACTTACCAGAAAGCCAGAGCACATCGTTTTCGCTTAAAAAGAAAGCTGGCAAAAAAAAGCAAAAATGTCGCTCAGGAAAAATAAACGGGATCGCCGGACCGGCACTCCAACACTGAGCAGACCAGCAGGAGACACAAGTTGTTTCCTTGAAAAGATTTGCACCACAACAACTTATTCAGAAGGCTTGTGAGTTTCGCGCTCACGCGCCAATATATCCGTCACACAACGAGGCAGAGATGATTATTGGCATTGGCAGTGATCTGAGCGACATTCGAAGAATAGAGAAAACACTCTCCCGTTTTCCAGATCGCTTCACAAAACGCGTCTTCACAGATGTTGAGCGGGCAAAAGCAGAAAGTCGCGCCAACAAGGCTGCAACCTATGCGAAGCGTTTTGCCGCCAAAGAAGCCTGCTCCAAGGCCTTGGGCACAGGTCTTTCCATGGGCGTTGCTTGGAAAGAGATGGGCGTCGTGAACCTGCCGAGCGGCAAACCGACCCTGCATCTGTCCGGCGGCGCGAAAGAAAGACTGGATAAACTTGTGCCAAAAGGCTTTGTGCCACGAATTGACCTTACAATTACGGATGATTACCCGCTGGCACAGGCATTTGTCGTTATTTCGGCATGGCCAGAAGACTGGCCGGGTCTAGAGCCGTGAAAACGTAAATGAACTGGATTGCAGAAGTGGCCTTGAACCGCTAAGAGATCCACCTATGTGAATATTATTGTCAGGAGACTGACTCGCACTATTTAAGTGATGGGCATCGGGCCAAGCGAGTATTCTCTTACCACGAAGGATGAACATGAGCCAATCCAAAGAAAAGGAGCAGGAAGGCGGCGTATATGAGACCATTAAGGTCATCGCTCAAGCTCTGCTACTCGCTCTGGTTGTTAGAACATTTCTTTTTCAGCCATTTTTTATTCCTTCGGGCTCCATGAAAGATACTTTGCTGATTGGCGACTACCTGTTTGTCTCTAAGTACAGCTATGGCTACTCAAAGTACTCCTTCCCATTTGGACTGGCACCATTTGACGGGCGTGTCTGGAGTTCCCCTCCAGAGCGCGGCGACATTGCCGTTTTCAAGCTACCAAAAGACAACTCCACCGATTATATTAAGCGTGTGGTTGGCTTGCCTGGCGATGAAGTTCAGATGATCAATGGCATTTTGCACATCAATGGCAATGCTGTTGAGCGCAAGCGCATTGACGATTACATCGAAAAAGACGCTTATGGGAACATTCACAAGATCCCGCGTTATATCGAAACACTGCCAAATGGCATAAGCTACCAGACCCTTGATATCACGACCAATGGCTCTCTGGACAACACACCCGTCTATCACGTACCAGCAGATCGCTATTTCATGATGGGCGACAACCGGGATAATTCGCAGGACAGCCGCGTTCTTTCCGAAGTGGGCTACGTCCCGTTCGAGAACTTTATCGGACGCGCTGAAATCATCTTCTTCTCTATTGAAGATGACCAGCCTGCATGGATGTTCTGGAAATGGCCTTGGACCGTTCGCTGGGATCGCCTTGGCGACGTACTCTAAAGCGTAGCGCCTGCAAACGGCCTCCGGTTTACGGAAAAAACTACGCCCAACCACACTTGAAGCAGTTTGAGTGATACAGTTAGTGACACAAACTGCTTCAGAAAGTCTGCAAAGCAGTCTTTGAAGGAATTAGCCGGAATTATGAGCAGAAGAAAAAGACCGGTATCAGACGCAGCTCTGGAAGAGCGCATCGGCTACAAGTTCACGAACAAGGAACTCCTTGTTCGTGCTTTGACGCATGCCAGTGCCCTTCCGGTTGCAAAGGCTTCCCTGCAGAGCTACCAGCGCCTTGAGTTTTTGGGCGATCGAGTGCTCGGCCTTGCAATTGCGACGATGCTGGAAGAAAATTTCCCTAAAGCAGATGAAGGGGAACTTGCTCGGCGCCTGAACCAACTTGTAAAGCGCGAGACATGCGCTGAAGTTTCCAAGGTCATCGACATTGGCCAGCATATGCGCGTCGGCGAAGCTGAAGCACATACTGGTGGACGATCTAAAACAGCAATTCTTGCAGACATGTGCGAGAGCCTGATTGCAGCAATTTACCTTGATAGCGGATTTGACGAAGCCGAGAGCTTCATCAAACGCTATTTTGCTGTAAGAATGGTGTCTTACACAGGTCCATTGCGAGATGCCAAAACAACTCTTCAGGAGTGGGCACAGTCCAAAGGACGCCCTACTCCGTTATACGAAACAGTCTCTCGCAGCGGCCCAGACCATGCCCCGATCTTCAAGATCCGCGTGAATGTGGAAGGCGTTGGTCCCGGCGAAGCCGTCGGAAGCTCAAAGCGCATTGCAGAACAGTCCGCTGCCGAGAACATCCTGCGCCGCGAAGGCGTGTGGAGCGAATAGGTCTTAAATGAACGACGAAAACAACAACAATGACCTGCCAGAGGGCATGAACTTCAACCTCGGCAAACTCAACGAAAACACACGCGCTGGCTTTGTCGCGTTGATTGGCGCGCCAAATGCGGGCAAGTCGACGCTGCTGAACCAGTTGGTTGGCACGAAGGTTTCAATCGTCACCCACAAGGTGCAGACAACACGCGCAATCGTTCGCGGTGTTGCGATTGAAGACGACAGCCAGGTTATCTTCGTTGACACACCAGGCATCTTCCGCCCGAAACGCCGTCTTGACCGTGCAATGGTCGACACAGCATGGGGCGGAGCCAAGGACGCTGACGTCGTTGCCGTTCTCATTGACGCCAAGAAAGGCATCAATGAATCTGTAGAGCGTATTTTGAACGAACTGGAGCACATCAAACTCCCGAAAGTTCTGATCCTCAACAAGATCGACATCACCAAGCGCGATCAACTTCTGGCACTTGCGGCAAAAGCCAACGAGTACACCAAGTTTGATCAGACCTTCATGGTCTCTGCTATCAACGGCTCCGGTACAAAGGATATCCTGAAGTACTTCTCCGATCAGATGCCAAAAGGCCCATGGCTTTATCCGGAAGACCAGGCTTCAGACATCCCATTGCGTATGTTGGCCGCTGAGATCACCCGCGAGAAACTTTACCTGCGCCTTCATGAAGAGCTGCCTTACATCTCCACTGTCGAGACCGATAAGTGGGAAGATAAGAAAGACGGCTCCATCCGTATCGAGCAGACAATCTTCGTTGAACGCGACAGTCAAAAGTCAATTGTGCTGGGCAAGAACGGTCAGACCATCAAAGCGATCTCAAAAGCTGCACGTGAAGAGCTCACAGAAGCCTTTGAAACCACAATCCATCTCTTTGTGTTTGTGAAAGTGCGTGAAAACTGGTCCGATGATCCAGAACGCTATCGCAACATGGGATTGGACTTCCCACACTAGCGTATCCCCGAAAAGCGGATCCGGTTTTCGGACAAGGATACGCTGCGCTTAATGAGCACAATTATGCAGTGGCAGGCAGAAGGCATCGTCATTGGAACGCGCAAGCAGGGTGAAAACAACATCCTGCTTGAAGTTCTGACACCGGACAAAGGCCGCTGCCTGGGCTTGGTGCGCGGCGGCAGATCACGTCGCCAGCAACCAGCCCTGCAACTGGGCAATCATCTCAATCTCACTTGGCGCGCGAGACTGGATGAACATCTGGGCTTTTTCACAGTTGAGCCCCTGCAATTACGTGCCGCCCACCTCATGCAAACTGCAAGAGCCATTCACGGCCTGCAAAGCCTGTGCGCGCAAGTCCGCCTTCTTCCCGAGCGCGATCCACACCCCAATCTGTTTCACGCGCTGGACGTCATTCTCGATCATCTGGAAGACCCTCGAATTGGTGCAGCACTCGTGCTCCGTTTTGAGTTGGAACTGCTCAATGAGCTCGGCTTCGGCCTTGACCTCTCAGAATGCGCAGCCACTGGTGTCACCGAGGAACTGATCTGGGTTTCACCCAAATCAGGCCGAGCGGTTTGCAAAACAGCCGGACAACCTTACGCTACCAAGCTCCTCACACTGCCAGAGTTCCTGAAAGCGCCCGAGTCGCGGCTCTCCCAAAACATTCAAATCTCGAAGGGGGATATGGAAGCAGGGTTCTCACTCACCGGCTACTTCCTGTTCAAATACATCTATGAGCCGCGCAGCATTGCATGGCCTCCTGCACGAGACAATTATGTAACCGCGCTCAAAAAAGACTTCGCAAACCTGCCCAACTGAAACGAAGCCACACCAAGCCTATCAATCAGATTGCGGCCCATTCCCACCCGGCAAAACAATCACCGGACCAGTACTATCTCCTCCCAGCGGGATATAACGTTTCTTGGGCGGAGGCACATAAGGGTGCTGATCCTCTGGTGGAGGCTGATACCAGCTGCGAAGCACACCCGGCGCCTCAATGACCGTGCCCTGCCCTGCGCCTTCCAAAGATGGCGCTTGCTGATCAGATGCACCTTGAGCTGTTCTCCCATGATCCGCAGCATGGCTACAAGCCGTGATTGCCACGACTCCATACACCGCCATAAGACCTTTCAACGCCAAGCTTTGCTTCCTCACTATAACCTCCAGTCATCAACATGTTATCTCCTAAACAGCGACAACATCCTGCCATGTGCACGCTCTAGGATAGCCGAGCAAAAATCAGGTCGGCTTAAACCACCTCTGCAAATCCGAGTAATAATCGAAACCACCTGTTGCCTCTGCTAGTTGCGGTCGATTGGCGAGAATTCGCTCCACCAAAAATGATAGGGCATGATGCATGAATGCCAATGAACGTGACGTGCTCTAAGTAATCACCGCAGTGAGTCGCAAAACGCATGCCCGCTACACAGAATTAAACCTTGAAAAAGCGCTGTTTTCTGAGGATTTCATAGGTAGAACGGTGCGTTAGCATGGACAGAACAAGCCAAGAACGATAACCAAGTGTCATGGGACAGGAAGTGATCGGCCATGATGGCCCGGAAACAATCAATCTTAAAGATGCACTGGAAGAGCGCTACCTTAGCTACGCTCTGACAACCATCATGCATCGCGCACTACCAGATGTACGCGATGGCCTGAAGCCGGTGCACCGACGGATTTTGTATGGCATGCGCCTTTTAAAGCTCGATCCAAATCAGGGCTTTAAGAAGTGTGCGCGTGTTGTCGGTGACGTCATGGGTAAATATCACCCTCACGGTGACGCCGCCATCTACGACGCCCTTGTCCGTCTCGCACAGGATTTCTCCGTTCGCTATCCGATGGTGGATGGTCAGGGCAACTTCGGTAACATCGACGGCGATAGCGCCGCTGCGATGCGTTACACCGAAGCCCGCATGACCGACGTGGCCACCCGCATTCTGGATGGCCTCAACGAGAACGCTGTCGACTTCCGTGAAACTTACGACGGTCTGGATTCCGAACCAGTCGTTCTTCCCGGCAACTTCCCGAACCTTCTGGCAAACGGCTCCACAGGCATCGCAGTGGGCATGGCAACATCCATCCCCCCACACAATGCCTATGAGCTCTGCAACGCCTGCCAGCTTCTGATTTCCAAACCGGATGCGGAAATTGAAGAGCTCCTTGAGCACATCAAGGGCCCGGATTTCCCAACCGGCGGCACCATTGTCAACGATCAGGGCTCCATAGTGGAAGCCTACAAGACAGGCCGCGGCAGCTTCCGGACACGTGCAAAATGGCACAAAGAGGAAGGTCAGCGCGGCACCTACAACATCGTTGTTACAGAGATTCCATACGTCGTTCAGAAGTCCCGTCTGATCGAAAAAATCGCAGAACTCCTCATGGCACGCAAACTGCCGTTGCTGGATGATGTTCGCGATGAATCCGCTGAAGACGTGCGCGTGGTTCTGGTGCCACGCAACAAAAACGTTGACCCTGAACTCCTCATGGCCTCCCTTTTCAAGCTGACGGATCTGGAAAACAGATTCTCGCTGAACTTGAACGTCCTGTCCAAAGGCGTTGTTCCAAAGGTCATGAACCTGAAGGAAGTCCTGCAGGAGTGGCTAGAGCACCAGAAAGAAGTTCTGGTCCGCCGCTCCAATCACAGGCTGGACCAGATCAACCACCGTCTGGAAGTTCTGGAAGGCTACCTCATTGCCTACCTGAACATTGATGAAGTCATCCGCATCATCCGCGAAGAAGATGATGCCAAGGCGTCTCTCATTCGCGCGTTTGAGCTGACAGACGTTCAGGCTGAAGCCATCTTGAACATGCGCCTGCGCTCCTTGCGCAAGCTCGAAGAGTTCGAGATCAGGAAAGAACACGACAAACTCTCTAAAGAAAAATCAGGTCTGGAAGCTCTCCTCGCCTCCGACAAGAAACAGTGGAACCGCGTTTCCAAACAAGTCGGCGAGATCGGTAAGGCCTACGGCCCTGAGACCGAAATCGGCAAGCGCAGAACAGACTTCAGCACTGCAACGGACCACGATCTGGAAGAGATCCACCAGGCTATGATTGAGAAAGAACCGATCACGGTTGTTATCTCAGAAAAAGGCTGGATCAGAACACTTAAGGGCCATGTACAGGACGTCAGCACTCTCACCTTCAAGCAAGGCGATCAGCTGCACCTTTCCTTCCATGCAGAAACCACCAGCAAGATCCTGATCTTCACCAGTGGTGGTAAGTTCTATACCCTCGGCGCAGATAAGCTACCAGGCGGCCGCGGCCACGGTGAACCAATCCGCCTGATGCTGGATATGGACGAGACGCAGGAAATCATCAGCGCCTTCGTACATGACCCTGAGCGCAAACTCCTCATGTGCACCGATGGAGCATATGGTTTTGTAGTTCAGGAAAAGGATGTGATCGCCAACACCCGCAAAGGGAAACAGGTACTCAACGTGACAGCCCCGGCAAAGGCTGTCCTGTGCGTGCCGGCTATGGGAGACTATGTCGCGGTCATTGGCCACAACAGAAAACTCCTCACCTTCCCGCTTGCGCAAATCGCAGTCATGACGCGCGGTCGAGGTGTTCGCCTGCAGCGCTACAGAGATGGCGGCATTTCCGATATCAAGACCTTCAGTTCAGAAGAAGGCCTGACATGGACAGATGCATCTGGTCGCACCTTCAAGCGCACTCTAGAAGAAATGCAGGACTGGCGCGGCGACCGCGGTCAAGCCGGACGCCTGCCACCAAACGGCTTCCCGAGAACCAACAAATTCGATGGAAGTTCAACAGGTTAAAGCGATAATCAGAATCTATTTCTGCGCAATCTACCTAGTACCTACAAAAACAGAGCCTCAAGGGCTCTGTTTTTCGTTTTAGATGAATCTTTCTCTCAGCAACACCTGCTAAGCATCTCTAAATGCTGGAGATCTGAACGGCAGCAGCGCACAAAAGAGAGTATCTACGTAGGTCGAAGTCCGCGTTAGACGACCACCGGTCAGCAAACCAACTGCACCAGCCTTTTGCTTGATGTTATCAGTACCATAAATCTCATCAATAGCGTGCCCAAGCTCCATTCCCGAGCGCACCAACTGCATGACTTTCTCTGGCAGTGGCAGCAGCATGGAACGGCTGGCAGAAATCTGCCCTTCGCGCGAAATCACCACCATCCACGCAAACGTGTAGGCAATTCCGTGCAACTCACAGATACCGCCTTCCAGCCCGACACCAAAGTCCGCATCAGCTTGCGCTTCCAAAGCGTTCTCAGCACGCACCACAGCACCCTGACGCGTTTCCTCATCACTCATTGGCTGATCAGAAACACCAGAAGGAACACTTGCAGAAACCAGCTCAATGTCATCAGCCGGAAACTGAGCCCTGAACGCCTCAAGCGTCGCATTCACCTTGACCGGATTTTGAGAGGCAACAACGACTTTCATTCAAAACACTCCAGAACAATCAGAGCTCTTTAGCCCGCACTTTGAGCTAACAGAAACAGGTCTCGATACACTTGCGAGCGAAGCACGCGCAAACAAAGGCAAAATCACTTCAAACCGATTCACTGAGTTTCCATTTGGTTTGCCTGATCACCGAGCGATGCCTCAAGGTCGCTCCGCGTAAAAACCGGATAGACAGGCAACTCAGGAGCAGCGTGAATTGCAGGAGCACCGTCCCCTCGCCAAATTGCACAAACAACGGCGCGAACATCTGCCCCCTCTTGCGTAGCTAAACGCAATGCATCAGCAACAGCCCCACCAGTTGAGATAACGTCTTCTACGAAGACCACTTTTCGCCCAGTCAGATTTTGTCCTTCGATCGCACGACGAGTACCGTAAGATTTAGGCTCTTTTCGAACAAACGCTGCCGGAAGCCCAGTTTCCAGAGACATCGCAGTAACAAGAGGGACACCTCCAAGCTCAAGACCAGCGATAATTTCCGTTTCAGGCGGAAGCAACTCGCTCATTGCCCGTGCGAGCGGTCGCAAAATGTGAGGAAGTCCTTCGAAGCTGTACTTATCGAAGTAACGCTCAGAAACCTGCCCGGAACGCAGCACAAACTCACCTTCGAGCGTTGCGACCTTCGCAATCTGCCTCGCAAGATCGGGCAACAACAACATTGTTTCGCTAGACATCCGCTCCACCTCCAAACACAGTTGCCCCTTATTAGAAGGAATGCAACTTTCCAGCAAGTTCTCGGACCAGCCTTATCTTTGCAGGCGTAGGCAAAAAGCTGTAGCATCACCAGCTATGTGAGATGCTCTAGCCGTTCTTAAGCAAGCGTTGCTTTTCGCGGTTCCAGTCGCGTGTTTTTTCGGTCTGGCGCTTATCGTGAGCTTTTTTACCACGGCCCAAAGCGACTTCCATTTTTGCCCGCCCATCTTCATTAAAGTAGATCTTCAGGGGCACGATGGTCTTGCCTTCTTTTTGAACGGCAGCAAACAGCTTGTTCAACTCGCGGCGATGCATCAGCAGTTTTCGAGGACGGCGAGGTTCATGGTTAAAGCGGTTACCCTGCGTATATTCAGGGATGTAGACGTTGTAGACCATCATCTCCCCCCGATATTCAGCAGCATAGCTTTCAGCAATATTGCTTTTGCCTTGGCGAAGAGACTTTACTTCAGTGCCCCTCAGCTCAATACCAGCCTCAAACACATCTTCAATTTCGTAGTTAAAACGGGCCTTCCGGTTATCCGCAACAACCTTGCGCCCGGGAACGCCACCTTTTTTGGCAGCCATTTCTTTTCCTTATTTCATTCAATAAATGTCTCCGCGCACACTCATATTAGGTGCGCGGAGCAATAGTTTAATTGATCAGGCCTGCATGAACCATAGCCTTACGAATGCTTTCCTGAGTTTCTTCACTTACTGTGACCAAAGGCAGGCGCAACTCGTTTTCCATTTTGCCAAGCAGAGACAAAGCATACTTTGGCCCAGCTGGATTTGGCTCAATGAACAGGGCCTGGTGCAGCGGTGCAAGACGATCCTGAATGGAAAGCGCAGTTACAAAGTCGCCTGCAAGGCAAGCTTCCTGAAACTGAGAACACAGCGCAGGCGCAATGTTTGCTGTCACAGAAATACAGCCCTGACCACCATGAGCATTAAAGCCAAGTGCAGTGATATCTTCACCAGAAAGCTGAATGAAGTCATGACCACATAAATGGCGTTGCTCAGAAGCGCGCGCAAGGTTTGCCGTCGCATCTTTTACACCGACAATGTTGTCCACTTCATGAAACAGATCAGCCATCGTCTGGCTTTCCATATCAATGATGGAACGGCCCGGAATGTTGTAGATGTAGATCGGAAGATCTACAGAAGCAGCAATCGCCTTAAAGTGGCCCTTCAAACCAGCCTGATTAGGCTTGTTGTAATATGGCGTAACGGACAAAATCGCATCTGCCCCCACTTCCTGAGCGTGCTGCGCAAATTCGATTGCTTCAACCGGATTGTTGGAGCCAGCACCTGCCATAACAGGGACGCGGCCAGCAGAAACCTCAACAGCCATCTGCACGACACGCTTGTGCTCAGCAAAGGAAAGAGTTGGGCTTTCTCCGGTTGTTCCCACAGGCACAAGCCCGTGGGAGCCCTGTTTTATCTGCCAATCCACGAATTCCTGGAAGGCCTTCTCATCCACTTTGCCATCCTTGAAAGGTGTGACAAGTGCTGGAATTGATCCTCTAAACATCTCAGGTTCCTCGTTGGATTACATATATACAGAGCAAAATTTGCCAGTGCCCTCAAAGGGGTGGCATACAATAATGTGATCTAGCCTATCTCGGCAACATCACCAAGACCTTCTCTTATAAGATTCGGGAATTTTTTTGTGCTCATATTTAGGCCAGTTTCGACTGTAAGTATTATGGTCTCCTGAGTGAAACATTAAACAGATATTTACCCTGTTTGTGGCAAGCAGAATGAGGGACTTTTTGGGAATTAAACCGTCCGGTGCGTTTTTGCCGGATAAACAACACTCAGGTGAGACGGGCCGACGAGTAGTATGCGTATCCGTGAGTTTCTTCTAATATCGACACGTGTGAGTGCATTTGCCATTGCCACGACTGTTTCCGCATCGGCATTTTCAGCTGTATCTTCTTTAAATCACAGCGTTATTCCGGCTCCAAACCCTGCAAAGGTTGTGCGCACTATCGCCTTGAGCACGCAGCATGCTGCTGTTCAAAGCCGATCGCTTGCCGCCACGCCACGCTCCAAACCTCCAGTGATTGGCAGGGGCAGCACAGGTGGAACACAGAACTCTCAGCTGTCCAGCTATGCACCCGCAGCACCTGTCAGCAATGAGCGAACTGCAATTTCGACCCGACCTTCCAGCCCGCAAAATGCACTCGAAGCGACTGCTGCGCTGACAAGTTCTTATCCACAGGGATTGAGCACAGCTCAAGCAACAGGATCGGTTGAACCACTTAAAACCGTTCTCCAGCACGTTAAATCCGGACGGCTGAACGAAGCGCTGCGCGCTCGAAATGCTTTGCCGGATAATCTTGATCGTCGCGTGGCGGATTGGTTCATTATGCTACGGGGCGGCCCAAAGACACCGGTCACCCATATCGCCCAGTTTGCAGCCAGCGCACCACACTGGCCAACAGCAAAAGTCGTACGTGCTCGTGGAGAAGCCGCCCTCGCCGCATCCAACCTGACACCCATTCAGATCATCGCAGCATTCGGTTCTACTGTCCCGGAAACAAAGGACGGCAAACTTGTCCTTGCCAAAGCGCACTTAGCCAAAGGCAACAAGACAGAAGCCGCCAAACTTATTCGCCCACTCTGGCAAAAAACCGTCTTTGAAGCTCCCGAAGAAGCAACAATTCGCTCTGCCTTTGGCAGCCTCCTACGGCAAAAAGATCATCGTCTCAGAGCAGAAATGCTCCTGTATCGTGACAGAGCACGCGCAGCAGAACGCCTGCTTTCCGAACTGTCAAAAGACGAACAAACATACATCAAAGCCCGCATAGCGAGCATCCGCAAAAACGGCAATGCGCTCAGCAAGTTAAAGAGCGTTCCGCGCTCTATGAAGTCTGACAGCAATTACCAGTTCGCGCTCATCCAGCACTATCGCTTACAAGGGGATTACGACACCGCAGCAAAGCTGATGGAAGCAGCTCCAACTGATCCGGCCGCCTTGCTCAATGGTGACAGCTGGTGGAAGCAACGCCGTGACATTTCCCGCGAGATGATAGAGGCTGGCAAGCCGCGCCTCGCCTACAATATAGCAGCCCACCACGCAGCGGAATCTCCGGGCATGATCGTCGAGGCCGAGTTCCATGCCGGCTGGTTTGCCCTGCGCTATGTGGGTGATCCACGCCTGGCTGAGCCTCATTTCAAACGCATCGCAAAACTCGGCAAAACAGCACAAACGCTATCCCGTGCCTATTACTGGTTGGGCCGCACCCGCGAAGCTTTGAAAGATACAGACGGCGCCGTTGACTACTATAAACAGGCAGGCGCTTTCCAAACCGCATACTACGGACAACTGGCACTCGCCAAGCTCGGCATCAACCAAATGCCATTGGCATCCCTTCCGGATGTGACAACAGCAGACCGAACCGCCTTCAACCAGAACGAGCTTGTGCAAGCCATCAAGCGAATGGATGAAGCCGGACTGCACAATGATACACTGTTGTTTTATACGCACCTGGCGCGGACACTGCCAACAAACGGTCAAATCAGACTTCTGACTGAGCTAGCAGAATCTCGCGGCGTCTATCAATGGGCGACAATGGTTGGTCGTCTGGCGCAGGCAGAACGTGTGGAAGCGGCACCGCTCGCTTACCCGACCAACGCAATTCCGCGCAAAACACGCATCACAAAAGGTGTAGAAAAACCAGTCGTTTACGCGATTGCTCGACAAGAGAGCTCATTTAACCCAAAAGCGCGCAGCAGCGCAGGTGCATTGGGATTACTCCAACTCATGCCGGGGACAGCTCGCGACACGGCTCGCAATCTGGGGGTCTCCTACAAGAAGTCCCGCCTGACATCTGACCCAGCCTACAACGCCACACTGGGCGCAGCCTTTTTGGGAGAGCTGGTGGACGAGTTCGGTGGCTCCTACATCCTCACCTTCGCCGCGTACAACGCTGGTGAGAACAAAGTGAAGGAGTGGATTGAGCGCTTTGGCGACCCACGAGATCCAAAAATAGATCCAATAGATTGGGTTGAATCAATCCCTTACGGAGAAACGAGGAACTACGTGCAGCGCATCACGGAAAACCTTCAGGTCTATCGTTACAAGCTGGAAAACAAGCCACTCACGATCACACAGGATCTCACGCGCGGCTACTAATCCCACTGCAAAACAACTTAAAACAATCAAAGCCCGGTGAATTAGCCGGGCTTTTTGTTGTCAGCAACAGAACATAAACTTTCCGGGCACCCTTGCATCTCACCCTCCAACTTTGACAAGACACGTGCATAAACCTGCCCTATGGTGAGGATAACTGATCCAGCGATTCATCAGGCAGTTTTCACAATAGCAAACACACGCACTGAAAAAACTGTCTAACAGCGCCCTTCAGAAGCCAGAATTTAAACCGGACCGCATTGTAATCGCTGAAAACACCGAAGCATTTCGGGAGGAACTTATGCTTCAAGCCCCAGATTACATTGATGTCGACCTTCAAAACGTTGCGGGCGCAACCCGTTTCACTTGGAAAGCCAGCGATGGACTAACCTTATCTGCACACATCTGGGACCCGGATATTCCCCGCAACCCAACAGTCCTTTGCCTTTCTGGCCTGACGAGAAACACAAGAGATTTCTATCACCTAGCAAACTTTTTAAGAGAAAATGGTCACCGCGTCATCGCAATGGATTACCGTGGCCGTGGCCTGTCAGATCACTCTGAGGATTTTGAGACCTACAGTCTTGATCAGGAAGCCGACGATATTGACAGAGGCATCGAAGCGCTCGGACTTGAAAAATTTGCACTCATCGGCACATCCCGCGGCGGCCTCCACTCTTTCTCCATGGCCCAACGCCACCCAGAGCGCCTGCTATCAGTCATTATCAACGACATAGGCCCAGTCATCGAACCACCAGCCCTCGACGACATCATTACCTCAGTCGGCACCGTCATGTCCCAACCAAACATGAAAGCCGCAGCAGAGCGCCTCGCTTCCATCCATGCAACAGCGTTCACGGCCATGTCAGAAGCGGATTGGATAACATTCGCCAATCAACTATATGCCCCCAATTCTGACGGTGTATCATTACGCTATGACAAGCACTTGGGCGATACACTCCGTGGAGACAAGAAAGCTGTACCTGAAGATGATCTCTGGATGTCTTTCAGCGCGCTAAAACCGTTTCCTCACCTCTTACTCCATGGACAAAACTCACGTCTCCTCACAACAAAGACTGTCGAGAAAATGCAGCAGTTGCACGAGAAGATGGAACTCGCAGTCATCCCCAATCAAGGACATGCACCTCTACTCTGGGACCAACCCACCCAAAGGAGCATCCTCAATTTTATAAGACAGCACGCTTAGCAAACACAAAAAAAGAGGAGTTGGCTCATCAGATCCAACTCCCAAGTTCTTCAAGAAACTTAATGCCTTAGAAGGTTCTCTGAACTCTGAAGAGCGCACTGGCCGCATCAAAGTCTTTCTCATCCTCCGGCGATGTTCGTGCATAGCCAAGGTCAACACCCATTTCCATTCCACTTACCGGCGACCAGACCAGATCCCAATCCAGAGCAAACCGATCAAAGTCTGGAAGCGCGGCACCAGTTGGTGTGTCAACAACCGCGTAACTCGCATCAAAGTCTGTCCGCACTTCAGGCGTCACATAGTGCGTAAGCCCACCTGAAAACGACAGTGCTTCGGTCTTTCTGGTATCGCCGTTGATGTAGTAAGCGTCAAAAACTTCATCGTCATCAATACCCACATAGGAAACAGCACCGTTTCCATACTGGAACTGAAGAGCCATAGCATCCTGACTACCCATCTGAGGGAGGTTAATAATTGCCCCTGCCCCCAACGCCCAGCCAACTTCACCAGGCACATAAGCTGCTTCTGGTCTGATGTTCGTCACAGCCGCCGCGAGCTTCGCACTACCCCAGTCACCATCCATCCGGAATGCCGCAACTGCATCAGGTGCCTTGTTTCCAGCCTTTCCGTTTTCGCTCGCAACACCCGTAAATACGCCATGCGCACGGTAAACAGGATCCTCAATAGAAACGGTAACGGAAACACCACCATCAAACACTTCCGTGTAAGCTGCGGCCCAGGAATTAGTGTCTGACCAATCGCGATGCACAGAGCCAAAGGTAGCGCCCGTAAAGAAGTCAAACAGAGAACCAGTGCGCCCAATCGTAAAGCCACCAAACTGAATATAAGCTTTGTTCAGATCCATTTCCGGAGAGTCACCATATCGTTCAGTGTCTGAATCCACGGTCGCTCTAAGCTCGGAAAAAGTGCGAACAAACCCAAATTCGGTCTCTGATCGCGCATCCATGCGGATGTAGGAGCGAGCACGAAAGCGCATCGAGTTCAAATCACGCCCTTTAGGATCATCATCGACCACGCCGCCCCAGTTACTTGGCTTTTTCGGAAAGCGTCGATACTGCGCATCCGTACGCACCCGGCCACTTAAGCGCAGACACGTCTGTGTACCAGGGATAAAGAAAAATCCCTCACCATACGCATCACACACCTGCACATAGTCCAGCGGCTCCACCAAATTGAGCGGCTCAGGTTCAGCCTCAAAAACAGGTTTAGGCAAGTCTGTAGCCTGTGCTGTAACTCCGAATGACAGCAAGACCGGCAGGAATATCAGCTTCTTCGTCATAGTATTGAACCTCCATCCGTCACTCGGAGTAGCCCAATGCCCACAAATGCAGTGATCAAAATCAGCTGCAATGACTACCCCTGTGCAACTAGACAATTACGCCAAGGTTCAATTTTCGCAATTACTATGGATTGGGCAGGATTATCTCACCCAATCGAAACGGGCAGGAAGTTCAACTGAGCAAAATTTCGCAGCTTGGGAGGTCACCATGGCGTAATACTCATTGAAAACTTAAGTATCGCGTACAAATGGGAAAGCCCGGCGGGTTGGAACCGCCGGGCCTGAGAGACTGATTGAAAGATCAGGATATATGAACTTCAACCAGATATAGATTAGAAGGTTTTGAGCGAAACCAAAACTCATAAAATCTTGAAGTAGTACCTACCTATACCCACTATATACGCAAGTCTGTGGCAAGTATCACATCAAGGCTTTATGAAAGTGGTCCCGGCGACACCGCCGCCGAGACCCTCAATCTAAGAAATCTTAGAAGGTGTACTGTACACGAGTAGTAACTTTCGCCACGTCAGCGTCAGCTGAATCGTCGTTGTCAACTTTACCCCAACCAGCATCGAGGATAATGTTCAAGCCTGCGACAGGTGCATAGTTGAGAGAACCATTAATGGAAGTGAATGTTGCGTCATAATCATCCTGATCATAGGAGGAGTAAGATGCATCCAAAGCACCAGTCAGTGTATCTGTAATTCCAACTTCAACACCAGCAACCAAAGTGTAAGCTGTCAGAGCTTCATCATCAGATTCAGCAACAAACTGCATACCATCCTGGAGACCACCTGCATAGCTTAATGCATTACGAGCATAAGTAGCACCAAAGCCTAGTTTTACATTTTCAGCAACATCAGCTTCTAGAGTACCAGCAACAGCGTAACCGTACGTTACATCGCCATCAATAAAGTCATTAAACGCATGTGCAGCTGCTGACAGATTAGCAGAGAACATTCCCTGAGTAACACCAAGAGAACCCTCAAAATTGACGGCTTTTGATGCCTTCTGGTTCACCTCGAGAACAGTGTTACCATTTCCATCAACCAGATCATACTCAAGTCCGCTAGCTTCTGCATCCATCACACCGAAGGAAGCAGTGAAACCATTACCAAACGATGTAGTTGCAGAAATCTGGAGCGAATCTTCTCCACCAGAAACTGGTCCAATAGTACCAATCGCTGAATAGCCACCAAATGCAGAGAATACAGAAGCAGAACGACCGATCAATACTGAAGTATCTTCAAAGCCGAACTGAACATACGCAGAGCCAACTTCAACTTTACTCGAGTTATCATCACTCCATTTAGTGTTCAACTCAGTATATGTTTTGATAGAAGCAACTTCTGTATCAGTCATAGACTCAAGGTAAATGTAACCCTTAGCGTATGCGCTGTAAGCATTCTCAGCTTCATATTCATTACCTGGAGTAAGAGGATCATCTGACTTCGCCGCACGATTGTAACCCTCAGTCAGATCATGAGAAGTGTAGTTGGTGCGGATGCGGCCATGTACGCGGATGCAAGTGTCCTGACCTGGCAGCTGGAAGTAACCAGCACCGAATGCGTCACATGCCTGTACGTAGTTTACTGGTTCAGCAACTACTGGAAGGTCAGCAGCCATTGCTGGAGTTGCAGCTGCAGCTGCTGCTGCTGCGATAGCGATTTTCTTGAAGTTCATCACAAGCTTCCCATAATATGGATTTTAAACTTTATTTAAAACAGATCATCAAACCGCAATTCAGGTGCGAGCACCGTCATCAAACGTGTCTGAACTGTCCCCGTGAACCCTCCGCCTCAATTCAAGCGCCTACTTGAAGAAAAAGCCCCCTGAAGGTTCGTGAGGAGAAATTACAATGTTAGGAGTTTTAGGCAAGCCTATTCAGAGCACTAACTTGCCTATTTGTACTCGTGACTTTTTACATGTGTCTTTTTGACAACACGAGAAATAGGCAAGCCAGGCAGCAACCCTCTAACACATAAGACATTCAACTCTTAAATGTCGGGAAACATTGTTCCTGTACCCTATAATAGAAATTAATTATTTCTGTTTAATATCAATTAGTTATCTATTAATCATATATAATCAGCAACTCAACCGTGATCAGTAGGAGACGTCGATGCGACTGAACTAAGTATGTAGCAACATACAGTCACTCTGTGTGAATAAAGATATCGTAAAATTAGGCAATTTAGAAAAACAATATGAAGGATGGGCAGTTTATCTGGCCCAGGCTGCTTTGATAACAGCTTAGCCGCCGCCAATCACCATTCAAAGGATCAGGCAAGGCAATCAAGTCTAATGCTTCTATTGGAGTATAAGCATCATTGACCGCGAAACATTCACGCAACATAAAGTCCTAGCCCCACGCCCAACCCCCCAATAGAGCTTAGCTCCACACTTCAGGACTAATCAAATTTAGCGAAGATGCCCGAAGTCATTCACTACGCTTGCCCTCTTCCTCATAGACAACAAAAAAGCCTCGGCAACCGTAGTTACCGAGGCTTTCGAAACCGGATGGCAAACTAAGCCATCAAATTTTCACACCAGATTAGAAGGTGTATTGTACACGAGCACCAACTTTTGCGGAGTCATCATACTTTTTACCTTCAACTTCTTTTTGCTCCCAACCTGCAGCCAGAGCGAGGCCTAGCCCAGCTACTGGAGAGTAAACAACAGAACCGTTCACGTTTGTTGCCGTAACATCAAGATCAGTAGAAGTTTCAAAATCTGCGTAAGTCAGGTCAAGCTGAGCAGAAATAGTTTCTGTCAGAGCAGTTTCGACACCACCAGACAAGCTGTAACCGGTTGCTGCCGCAAGTTCCACCTTGTCTTTATCAAGACCGATGTATGCTCCAGCTTCATCCGCATACTGAGCCTGGAAGGTAATTTCAGTACCTTCTTTAAGCATATCGAGGTTGAAAGTTGCAGTTGCACCACCTGCGTAACCGTAACCATCTTCGTCAGCTTTGTTGTGCGCAGCACCGGAGAGCTGGAAAGAACCCCAACCCTGAGAAACTTTCAGAGCACCTACAATATCAACTGCGTTATCTTCGCCACCGCGATAGTTAGAATCTTCAAGAGAAACTGCCGCAGTGAAGCCGTTACCAAGATCAGCAGTGAAAGAAGCCTGCAATGTGGAAACATCAGAAAGAGCTACGCCAACTGGAACAATCCAAGTGTAACCTGTGAAACCATCGAACTGAGAAGACTCACGACCGAACAAAAAGGAACCGTAACCAGTACCGATTTGCACCCATGCATCGTTTGTCTTAGTTGAGCTAGAACCGCTCTGATTCCACTCACCCTGGAACTCAGTGTAAGTTTTAATGGTACCAATTTCTGTCGCTGTCATCGATGTAAAGTAAAGGTAACCACGAGTGTAAGAACCATAATCGTTCTTCAGGTCTTTACCATCTTCCTGATCAGCAACATCATCTTTGTTGTAATCTACAGTATCACCAAGGCCTTCACCAAGATCGTGGGAAACGTACTGCGCACGGATACGACCGCCGAGCTTGATGCAGGTCTCTGCACCTGGAAGCTGGAAGTAACCAGCGCCGAATGCGTCACATGCTTTTACGTAGTTTACTGGCTCAGCAGCGAGTGGCAGATCTGCAGCCTGTGCAGAAGTTGCAGCTGCAGCAGCTGCTGCAGCGAGTGCAAGAGTTTTAACGTTCATAATCCTGACCTTCCAATGTCTCTCAATAGAAAGAAGAAACTGGCGTGACCTGTTTGGAGCAGCTCACATTTCCTCTTTTCCCTGCGACACGAGAACCAGAGAGGCTCGCCATAATTTGGCAAAGCATTCAATCGGCTCGACCGCGTCGATGGACATATTGATGCCCGACGAGATGGAAGATCGCAATATCAACCTAGTAGTTTGAAAGGGGAGAAACATCACCACGCTAAAGTAGTGTGTTTTTTTTGACACAACAGCTTTTGTGGGTGCCTGTTTCACTCAACTCAGACACCACAGATCATAGTCATTCTAATTCTCACTAAGCCACTGAATTATATAATATAAATTAAACCACAGCACACTTGGACCAGTATATTTAATTGCTAGAAAAGCATAATCTCACTGAACGTGCGCAAAAAATTACGCACTGGGGATTAAAATGCCGACTAAAATTTAATATGCAAATTCAAAATAGAAATAGGCAAGAGCGCCCACATACACATAGCCTCAAACAGAGGAACCCGGTGGTTTTGGACACCACCGGGAATGAGAGTCATTGGAAAATCAGGATTATTGAAAGTCCAATGAAGGTCTAAGGCTTAAGTCAGCCTTAGAAAGAACGCTGTACGCGGAAGTTCAAGACACCAGCATCTTCTTTAGATGCACCATCGACGTCATCCTGCTTCCAACCAGCGCCAGCAGAGAACAGCAGACCGGAAACTGGACGGTACTCAAGAGTACCGGCTACAACAACCTGATTGAAGTCAGCGTCGCCTGCACCAACTTCAACATCAAGGTAGGAAGCTTCTACACCAGAAGACAGTTCACTTGTCCAGTTGTGCATATAACCACCAGCAACAGACCAAGCTTTATTGGTTTCGATGTCACCATCAGCGTCAAGGACTGCATCTGCAACGTCACTTTCAGCGCCAACATATGCCATAGCACCGTCTGCATAAGCAGCCTGGAAGTTGATCACGTCGCCAGGAGCAATCATGTCAAGATTGAAGCCAACAGCACCCGCAACAGCGTATCCAACTTCAGAGGAGTCACGATCACCTGGAGCGTCAACTTTAGTTACTGCACCAGAAAGACCAGCATAGCCCCAACCCTGATTCAGCAAAACTTTCGCAACGAAGGATGGAAGGGTGTTACCTGCTTTGCCGATTATAAGTTCGCCGCTTTTTTCGTCCGTGGCAGCACCAAACACACCCTGCTCACGATCAGAATTGTCTTCAATAGACGCAGCAATCGTCAGGCCGTTACCCAATGCGTGGGTGTAGGATGCCTGCCATACGGTGTCATCAGCCAGGTGGCGGTCAAACAGGTTGGAAGCCAGTTCGCCAGTCCAAAGGTCGAATGCAGAAGTTGCAAGACCAAAAGTGAAGCCACCAATCTGAACATAACCCTTGTCCAGTTTAACACCTTCAGCACCGCGTGAGTCGGAATTAGAAGTGTACTGGAAATCCATGTATGTACGGATCAGACCCAGCTCAGACTGTGTACGAGTATCAATACGCAGGTTCGCACGGGAACGGAAGTTGTGGTTGTTGTCTTCTCTGCTGTAATCTTCATCGTCCAGCAGGTCAGTGAAGCGTGCTTCAACACGAACACGACCACCGATTTTGATTGCAGTTTCAGTGCCTGGCAGTACGAAGAAACCTGCACCGTATGCATCGTTGATGCGTACGTAATCTACTGGTGCAATATCAGCTGGAAGATCAGCAGCCTGAACGGAAGTTGCAGCGGCAGCAGCAGCTGCTGCGATTGCGATAGCCTTAAAGTTCATAATTCTAACTTTCTTTAAAACCAGAGCAGCTCGACCACATGTCGATCCCTGACCACTCTGGCTCCCCACTTGCGCATCCTGATCAAAGCAATGTTTGAAACATCACTTTATTCAGCGGGCACCGGTAAGTGCGCCCCGCGCTGTTCACAACATCAATATTTGTGATCTTTGGTTTTTAATCAATAATTCAAATGAAGTTTGAAAGTCATCGAAACACGATGTGGCACAAATAACACAGGGAATTCAGGGGAGGTAAGCCAAACTAAGAACGGCAACACGTACTAGAAACAAACCATTTCAAAGCAAAAGCGAAGATTAAACCCATAATTTATTGTTATGTTCCGAGTTACTGGAGAGGTGTTGAGACCGGGCCGGTATAACTTAAGAAAAACAAACATAAATCATCACTTATTCAGTCAAAAACCTA
Source organism: Pseudovibrio sp. Ad13 (assembly GCF_001623225.1). Classification (NCBI taxonomy): domain Bacteria; kingdom Pseudomonadati; phylum Pseudomonadota; class Alphaproteobacteria; order Hyphomicrobiales; family Stappiaceae; genus Pseudovibrio; species Pseudovibrio sp. Ad13. The sequence goes on from NZ_LMCC01000015.1 coordinate 362,748, forward strand.
CTATCTCAAAGCTCTTTCCTTCCAAGTCAGCTGCAACTGACTGCAAGAATACATCAACACAAACAAAAAATAATAATACATAAATATTTTTGATGTTAAATACACCAGTTCCACACAACCAAGAAAAATACATATAAATCAATAATTTAACTAAATTCACATAGGATCACTGCGATTTATCAGCCTAAAACGCATTAACTTTTGCAGTCTACACGATGTGGACAAATCCACCTCAGCGAGCATTTTTCACCCGAAGGACAACTGACTGCCTACCAAAAACAAAGAGGGCAGCCACTTGAGTAACTGCCCTCCTCCATAAAACTGAGTGTTTTGTCCTAGGCTTGGCCTTCAATGAGTTTGCGACGTAACCATCCTGAGAGTTGATCCATCATCATCACCACCACAATGATCAGAAAGATCAGGTAGAGAGTGTTCTCCCAATCCTGTCTGGTTCGCATAGTCTCTATAAGCTTTAGGCCTATTCCCCCTGCTCCCAATGCCCCAATCACAGTGGCACTGCGTGTATTGCTCTCCAGATAATAAAGCATCTGAGATATAAAGAGAGGTAGGATTTGCGGAAACAGCCCGAACCGGTATTTCTGAACCGGAGAAGCTCCCGTTGCTTGCACGCCTTCCGCCTGTTTCTTATCTGCATTCTCAATCGCCTCAGAGAACAACTTGCCGAAAGTACCCGTATCAGTGAAGAAGATCGCAAAAATCCCGGAGAGCGGCCCAAGTCCGAACGCCCGTATAAAGATGAGCGACCAGATAAGCATATCGACCCCGCGTAGGAAATCGAAGAACCAGCGCACGCCTGTTCGCGCTAGCCTCACCGGATTAACATTCGCAGCAGCAGCAAACGCAAGCGGCAATGCTAGAATACCCGCAATCAAGGTACCGACCACGGCCATGATGAGAGTTTGCAGCAATGCGAAATAAACCTCCCCATGCTGCCACTCACTGTTCATCCAAAACTCATTGAACATAAAGCGCAGGTTGGAAACATCAGGATCCAGTCTTTCCGAAGAGAACGCCAGGGACATCAGCTGACCAGCACTCAGCCCGTTCAGCTTGCTGTCAAAGTCAAACCAGAAGTTCTCCCACCCAACGAAATAGCGATGCACCTCAACTTTGCTCTTTGTCAGCCAGATACGTGTATATAAAGAGGGTCGCGCATTAACCTGGGTTTTCGAGACCTTCAGCCAGTCAGCCTCCGCTCCACCAATAAACTGCGGAACCCCATCTCCAACTTTGAATGTAAAAGGCTCATCAAACTCTGGATGAGTGTAAGTCACCACATCATCTGCAAAATGAAGCACCCCATCTTCACCGAGCAGAATGGAGGATTGCCCACGTGATTGCTCAATCCAATCTGGCTGCTCTTTATATATAGCCCGTCTGTTGCCCTCCAGGCTAACAACAAATCCCTGATCAGCCTTCTTGAACTGATACTTTGCATGCACCTTGTGGGCATAAGCATCCAGTGCAAACAGTTGAGCCATGTCCCCACGAGCCTTCTCCATCACGCCCGGAACATCAAACGCGAAAAAGCAGAGAGCCAAATAAACAACAACCAACAGCGACAGCACCGGCCCAAGCAAGCGCTTTTTCAAATCCAGCCCGAGAACACCGGGATACTGCTCGTCCAACCGTTGCTCTTCATGATGCGACGTCCCACGCAAGGCACTAATATCTGTCATAGAACGCTCCATCAAACTTGCCCCGTCTGACCAATAAGTTTTTGTCGCATCCAGCCACTGAGGTAATCGATGGACGTAATTGAAAGAACCAGCATGAAAATGATGACAAGAATGTCAGCTCCATAGTTCCAATCGACAACCATCTTCAACTCAGCACCAAGACCACCAGCCCCGACAAACCCAAGGATTGCAGAGGCCCGTACGTTCACTTCCAACCGAAGCAGCGTGTAAGACAAAAAATTCGGAAGCACCTGAGGCAGAATGCCAAAGCGAATTTGCTCCAACCAGTTGCCACCTACACTGCGAATGCCTTCAGCAGCCTTCAGGTCACAGTTCTCATTCACCTCAGAAAACTGTTTGGCGAGTGCACCAATTGTATGCGTTGTCACCGCAATCACAGCTGCAACCGGACTTGGCCCAAAAATCAGAACCAGCAACAGCGCAATCACAATCTCTGGAAACGCGCGAAAAATATCCATCAACCGGCGCATTGCAGCAACGGCCAGCCGATTGCTCACCAAGTTACGGCTCGCAACAAAACTCAGCGCCCCGCCCAGAAAAAATGCCAGAAGAGTTGAGACCAAAGCGATGTTGACGGTCTCGATTAGGTACGGAAGATATTGAAGAACAAGTGCGAAGAGCCCAACCAGCCCTTCCTCATAAGCACCAATGAACAACTCAGCCGGATAATCAAAGAATTTACCCAAGCCGGTCCAAAAGCCACCAGAATTTGCTTGGTCCGCAACAAACAAGCCACCGAAGATGCTCAGGACACAAAGGCCGAGCAGAGAAAGAGTATATAGCGTTCGGCGCCGGGCAACACGCTCATAGGCCTGAGAAATCTCAGCCAAACGGGAAGCTTCGGCAAGCGCCAGATGAGCGGCCACTTCAACATCCTCCAAACAGGGAAATGATGAGAGCCACCACGGCCCTCATAAAGAAAGGGCGCGGTCAGCTCCGCGCCCCTTTACTACTCTGAGAATTAGTTAGCTTTTTTCGCTTCAATCTTACGGCGACGCGCTTCAACAATGGTCTTGTAGAAGTCGTGGTTCACCTCCACAAAGTCAGCGTACTCACCACCCTGTGCGGAATAGAAGCACTCAGTGTTATCAGTCACCATAGACTTCAACGAGGCGACAACCTTCTGCTTAACGTCAGATGGAAGCGACTTACGTACAACAAGCGGACCATTAGGGATCAGCGGAGACTGCCAGACCTGAACCAGATCAGACATATCAACCATGCCTTTATCTACCATCTTACGTAGGTTACCAGAGGTGTAGCCCTCTTCCCATTCGCCAACACCAGATGCCCAGGTGACGCCGCCGTCAACATCGCCATTCAAAACAGCAAGAACGTTCTGCTCGTGTCCACCAGAGAACTGCGTAGAGGCAAAGTACTCTTTCAGGTTCAGGCCCATATCGTCAAACGCAACAGAAGGAACCAGATAACCGGAGGTGGAGTTAGGGTCAGCAAAGCCCATGCGCTTGCCCTTCATGTCTTCCAGCGTTTCAATACCAGAATCTGCACGAGCAACCAAAACAGAATAATAGCCTGTTGCGCCATCTGTCTGCTTGGTGGTCAGCACTGGCTCAACAGCATCAGGAGCTGACAGATAAACAGCAGAGTAACCGGAAGCGCCAAGCTCGGCATAATCCAGGTTACCACCCTTCAGGCCTTCAATGGTGCCAGCATAATCAGCTGCCGGGAAAAGCTTGACCGGAACACCCAGCAGCTTTTCAAAACGGTCAACCAGACACTGGTTGGAACGAAGACGATCCGCCTCATTCTCACCACCAAGAATACCAATGCGGAACTCAGTGATTTTCTCTTCAGCCAGAGCCATAGGCGCAGCAAGAAGGGTTGTGCTAACAGCAAGAGCTGCAGCGACTTTACCGATGATTTTCATCAGAGCACTCCAATATCAGAATATAAATCTAAACCCGCCGCTATTCAGCAGCAGAGACAACAGGCGAAGCATCGCCTTTCGCCAGTTCCAGGGCAGCGATTTTTGCACCTTCGCTACCCAGAGAAGTTGAGGTCATCCCCTCCTCAAAACTGTCGTCAGCACCGTAGATCTCACGGGCTACTGCGGTCGAAAGCTCATCCGGTTTCCCATCAAAAACAATCTCACCATCACGCATGCCAATCACGCGGTCACAGTAATTACGGGCAGTATCAAGAGTATGGAGATTACAAATAACTGTCAGGCCATCTTCCGCGTTGATCGCCTTAAGAGCGTCCATCACCACCTGCGCGTTCATCGGATCCAGCGAGGCAATCGGCTCATCTGCCAAAAGCATTTTCGGGTCCTGCATAAGAGCACGAGCAATCGCAACACGCTGTTGCTGACCACCAGAAAGATTTTCCGCCCTTTTCAAAGCCGTTTCAGCAATGCCAAGTCTTTCAAGTTTCAGCAGAGCCTGAACCCGCTCTTCACGAGTGAACAGCTTAAGCATGCTTGAAACTGTTCCGTGTGCATTCAGGCGTCCCAACATAACGTTGGTTAAAACATCAAGGCGAGGAACCAGGTTGAACTGCTGAAAGATCATCGCGCAATCACGCTGCCAGCGGCGCTTATACGCCCCCTGCAAGGCAAGCACATCAACACCATCAACAAGGACACGCCCGTCGGTTGCCGGGGTAAGTCTGTTGATCATCCGCAGCAATGTGGATTTACCTGCACCAGAACGACCAATAATGCCGATCATCTGAGGCTTCTCAACAATGAAGCTCGCCCCTTTGACAGCAACATGCGCGCCAAATTCTTTTCTAACGCTTTCAAACTGGATCAAGAGCTCAACCCCGGTACCTGTTAAAATTTAACGTACTAGGCACACGCGATTGTTACAGCGAAATGACGCTCACTCACAAAGCAACCCCGTCAAAAAACCGTCACACCCCACCTCCCCCACATAGCTGACAAAACGAGCATTACATTACGTTTCTATGACAGAAGGAAAAGCCAACCGGCTTTCAAACCAAGGTGTCGAAACTCTGCTTTTCAGGGAATCAAAAACCGTCGATTGAACGCTAAGCACTCTAAACACTCAGTAGAGCTAAACACCTAACTTCTGAAAGCATCGACATTTAAAAAGCAAATGGGTGGTACTGTTAAGTACCGCCCATTCGAATATAAATTAGTGTTGTTTGCCAGCTGCTAGGTCTAAGGCCGCTATCCTGCGATTAGACCCTAGAAGTGAACTGACTTCGCAGCAGCAGGTTTCTGGAGTGGTGGGGCGAACTTGGTGAGGTCGATGCCTTCCACTGCTGCCTTGTACTCATCCATGTTTGGAGTTCTGCCGAGGATAGCGGAAAGAACAACAACCGGAGTGGACGCCAGCAGGGATTCACCCTTCTTCTCAGAGGAATCTTCTACCACACGGCCCTGGAACAAGCGGGTAGAGGTTGCCAGAACGGTATCCCCCTTAGCAGCCTTCTCCTGGTTACCCATGCAAAGGTTACAGCCAGGACGCTCCAGGTACATAATGTTTTCGTATTCGGTACGTGCTGTTGCTTTTGGCAGTGCATCATCGAATTCGAAACCGGAGTACTTCTGCAAAATTTCCCAGTCGCCTTCTGCCTTCAGCTCATCAATAATGTTGTAGGTTGGCGCTGCAACAACAAGCGGAGCATTGAACTCGACCTTACCGCCGTCTTTCTCAAGGTTCTTGAGCATCTGAGCAACAATCTTCATGTCGCCTTTGTGCACCATGCAAGAGCCAACAAAGCCCAGATCAACCTTCTTGTCACCACCATAGTAGGAAACAGGACGGATGGTGTCGTGGGTGTAACGCTTGGAAACGTCATCATTGTTTACGTCAGGGTCAGCGATCATTGGCTCATCGATCTGGTCCAGATCGACAACAACCTCAGCAAAGTATTTCGCGTTGTCATCAGGTGTCAGCGCAGCTTTCTCGCCAGACTTGATTTCTGCAATGCGTTTGTCTGCTTTATCGATCAGGCCTTGAAGAACTTTGGCATCATTTTCCATGCCTTTGTCGATCATAATCTGAATGCGGCTCTTCGCAATCTCAAGTGATTGAACCAGAGTGTCATCCTGAGAGATACAGATGGAAGCTTTTGCCTTCATCTCAGCAGTCCAGTCAGTGAACGTGAACGCCTGGTCAGCAAGCAAAGTTCCGATGTGAACCTCAATAATGCGGCCCTGGAACACGTTATCGCCAAACTGCTTCAGCATCTGAGACTGTGTTGCATGCACCACATCGCGGAAATCCATGTAGTTTTTCATGGTGCCTTTGAAAGTCACCTTCACAGATTCAGGGATCGGCATGGTGGCTTCACCAGTTGCCAGTGCCAGCGCCACGGTGCCAGAATCTGCACCAAACGCAACGCCCTTAGACATACGGGTGTGGCTGTCGCCACCGATAATGATCGCCCAGTCGTCAATGGTGATGTCGTTCAGCACCTTATGGATCACGTCTGTCATGGCGTGGTAGACGCCTTTTGGATCGCGCGCGGTGATCAGGCCAAACTTGTTCATGAACTTCATGAGTTTTGGAATGTTAGCCTGCGCTTTCAAATCCCAAACAGATGCAGTGTGACAACCGGACTGGTAAGCACCATCAACAGTTGGAGAAATGACGGTTGCCGCCATGGACTCCAGTTCCTGTGAGGTCATCAGACCAGTGGTGTCCTGAGAACCAACGATATTCACTTTCACACGAACGTCAGAACCAGCATGCAGAGTTGCACCCGGAGTGGCGCCAACAGCATTGCGGTTGAAGATCTTCTCAACAGCAGTCAGGCCCTGACCTTCATGAGAGATCTCTTTGGCCGGAGCAAAAGCGGACTTCAGTTCAATGCCAAGTGTTTCAGATGCAAAAGTCTGCAGCTTTTTACCAAACACAACAGCATAGGAGCCGCCAGCTTTCATAAACTCAACTTTTTGAGGTGTGAACGCGGAAGAAACATCAACCAGCTCTTTATCACCGTCATAAAGCTTCTTGGTTTTAGTGTTGATGGTGAGCACCTTACCAGTCTCAACTGAGTAGGTCTGCTCAAGAACAGGATCACCATTTCCATCCAGAACGGTGTTGCCATCAGCATCTTGTTTTTTGACCCAATTTTTCAGATCAAGCCCGATACCACCGGTCACGCCAACAGTGGTCAGGAAGATTGGAGAAATGCCGTTGGTGCCAGCAACAATCGGCGCAATGTTCACGAAAGGAACATATGGGCTTGCCTGTTTACCAGCCCAAAGCGCAACGTTGTTTACGCCAGACATACGGGAGGAGCCAACGCCCATGGTGCCTTTTTCAGCAATCAGCATCACGCGCGCATCAGGATTTGCTTTCTGCAGTTCCTGAATTTCCGCCTGTGCTTCAGGTGAGATCATGCACTTGCCGTGTAGTTCACGGTCAGAACGGGAGTGTGCCTGATTGCCAGGAGAAAGAAGGTCGGTTGAGATATCGCCTTCACCTGCGATGAAGGTCACGACTTTGATTTCTTCGTCTACATCAGGAAGTTTCGTGAAGAACTCAGCCTTTGCATAGCTTTCCAAAATGTCTTTTGCAATCACATTACCTGCTGCAAAAGCTGCCTTCAAACGCTCGGTATCTGCCTCATACAAGAACACCTGGGTTTTAAGGACATCGGCAGCCTGTTGCGCAACAGTCGCGTCATCGCTAAGCGCCAGGTCAAGAAGAACCTCAACAGAAGGGCCACCCTTCATGTGAGACAGCAGTTCAAAAGCAAAGGACTGAGAAATTTCCTCAACAACAGAGTCGCCAAGAATGATCTCTTTCAAAAACTTCGCCTTTTCGCCAGCTGCGCTGGTTGTGCCTGGCAAGGTGTTGTAGATAAAGAATTTAAGGGAACCGTCTCTGTGTTCGTTACTGAGATCTTTAATCTGCGAAATGATCTCATTCACAAGTGCGCCATCTTCAATCGGCTTGGGGTTCAAACCCTCGGCTTTTCGAGTGTCAATCTCATTCAAGTAGTCAGTGTACAAGCTCATGATTATTCCGACGCATTTGTGTTAGACGATTTATGTTTGGTGTATCCTGAACTCTATGTCAAAACCATCTCTGGCAAACCGGTCCAAGTTTGTTGTATGCGGTCGTATACCAAATGACATTGGCATGCAAGATGTTTCCAGCAGTTGCAGAGCTCCAACCCCACCCGCATCACTAACAAGCTTATCTATCCACGCAGCCCCAGAACAATAAATTCTGCGAGAGGCTCATTCATTACCTCTACATTCATTTATCTTGGAACGAGCAAAGACGCCCGAGATGTCATCAGGTTGATTTAGTCGCTTGGAAGAAGAGATGTCCAATCACCAGAACATCGCAAGACCTAGGAGCGCAAAATGCACGCAAAATTTCCCATAGTCTTTAAATAAGGAACAGACCCAATACTGTGATCATCCAACCAAAAACAGAAGTCGAAGGGAACCAGCAAAAGTTCCTATTAAAAAAAAGGAAGATGGCGGACACGGAGAGAGTCCGTTAAAAAATCGAGTTTTCAGGTGAAATATTTTTCGCTCATATATATTTCAGCGCGATAACTCAATTTACTTCAATTTCACAATGCTCAAAATACACAATTGTTATGTAATTTGTTATGTAGCTCATTTCTAGATCTTCCTGTGAAAATGAAAGATGCTTGATTATAAAAAATAGCGCCCGCAATCGATGATTGCGGGCGCCTTGAACTGCTCAGTACAGATTAGATGAACAGGAAGTCGTCCTGTTGCAGTTCGGCAGTCATGACACCTTGTAAAGTGATAGAGGTATCTTCGTCGATCGTGAACACTGTATTTGAACCACTATCCTCAGCTGCTGCCATGACAGCGGTGAAGTCGGCGAACAGTGCAGTTTCAAGCTGAATGACATCTGCAGCATCGAAGTCAGCAAGGACATCATGACCGGTATCACCAGCAGTAAACACAAATATGTCACTGCCTTCACCGCCATTCAGCTGATCATCACCAGCACCACCTGTGATCACATCATTACCACCATTTCCTTTGATAACATCAGTACCATCACCGCCCAAAAGAACTTCAGCAGCATTGCTACCAATAATTTTGAGTGATGTTGTCTCAAAGGTTTCAATCACTGGCGGTGTATCTGTTGGCTCATAAACAGTGCCGTCTGGACCAACATAATTGCCATCATCATCAAGCGTGAAGACATAAACAGAGCCAGAATTACTCCCCTTGTCATCATCAGTATAAGCAGCAACTGTAATGACACCATCTTCATTGATTGAGACAGATCTTCCAAAGCTATCGCCACTCTCTCCATCAAAAGCTGTCAGTATGATTTCCCGATAACCACCAGATCCATCAGGGATATAGACTTTAGCAGCCGCTGATGCTCCTGTGACAATGACACCAGTCTCGTTTATTGCAACTGATGTACCTGTACCAGGCCCAGAGACCAACTTGGAAACCGCATAATTGCCACTGCCATCCGGCTCATGGATGTACAGTACTCCTGAGGCGCCAACCACAATGGTGCCATCACCTTCAACCGCACCGCTTTTACCAAAGCCAGCATTGGAATCTGGTGCTGTCAGCTGCAGTTCCGTGTAACCACCCGAGCCATCCGGTGTGAACACACGAGCCAAACTACCTGGACCATCTGCAAAGATAACACCATCATCATTGATGCTAACCGCTCCACCGAAGCCATCACTGTCTTCAGCAACAAGCTTGGTTTCTGTGTAACCACCCGAACCATCAGGCGTGAACACGTAAATCCTGTCGGTTGTCGTGCCAAAAGCACTTGCAACAATCACTCCCTCTGCATTCATCGACAATGTCTGACCCAACCGATCTCCGACAACACCATCAGATGCGATCAATTTGGTCTCTGCGTAACTACCACCTTCTGTCGGGGTAAACACATAAACCGAGCCGGAATCCTTGCCCATGTCATCATCGTTATATGCACTGACTGCAACAACACCAGAATTATTGATGACAGTCTGAATGCCAAAACTATCTGTTGTTACTCCATCTGAGGCAACAAGCTTGGTTTCAACATAACCGGTACCATCCGGAGTGTAGACATAAACAGAGCCAGAACTTGCTCCCTTGTCATCATCTCCAATAGAACCAACAACAACCACACCATGGTCATTCATCTGCGTGCTATACCCAAAGTAATCAGTATCGTCGCCATCAGATGCAACAAGTTTGGTTGCCGTTTCCTCTCCATTCACCTCATGGAATTCACCATAGGAATAGATCACTGGCGGTGTATCTGTTGGCTCATAAACAGTGCCGTCTGGACCAACATAATTGCCATCATCATCAAGCGTGAAGACATAAACAGAGCCAGAATTACTCCCCTTGTCATCATCAGTATAAGCAGCAACTGTAATGACACCATCTTCATTGATTGAGACAGATCTTCCAAAGCTATCGCCACTCTCTCCATCAAAAGCTGTCAGTATGATTTCCCGATAACCACCAGATCCATCAGGGATATAGACTTTAGCAGCCGCTGATGCTCCTGTGACAATGACACCAGTCTCGTTTATTGCAACTGATGTACCTGTACCAGGCCCAGAGACCAACTTGGAAACCGCATAATTGCCACTGCCATCCGGCTCATGGATGTACAGTACTCCTGAGGCGCCAACCACAATGGTGCCATCACCTTCAACCGCACCGCTTTTACCAAAGCCAGCATTGGAATCTGGTGCTGTCAGCTGCAGTTCCGTGTAACCACCCGAGCCATCCGGTGTGAACACACGAGCCAAACTACCTGGACCATCTGCAAAGATAACACCATCATCATTGATGCTAACCGCTCCACCGAAGCCATCACTGTCTTCAGCAACAAGCTTGGTTTCTGTGTAACCACCCGAACCATCAGGCGTGAACACGTAAATCCTGTCGGTTGTCGTGCCAAAAGCACTTGCAACAATCACTCCCTCTGCATTCATCGACAATGTCTGACCCAACCGATCTCCGACAACACCATCAGATGCGATCAATTTGGTCTCTGCGTAACTACCACCTTCTGTCGGGGTAAACACATAAACCGAGCCGGAATCCTTGCCCATGTCATCATCGTTATATGCACTGACTGCAACAACACCAGAATTATTGATGACAGTCTGAATGCCAAAACTATCTGTTGTTACTCCATCTGAGGCAACAAGCTTGGTTTCAACATAACCGGTACCATCCGGAGTGTAGACATAAACAGAGCCAGAACTTGCTCCCTTGTCATCATCTCCAATAGAACCAACAACAACCACACCATGGTCATTCATCTGCGTGCTATACCCAAAGTAATCAGTATCGTCGCCATCAGATGCAACAAGTTTGGTTGGATGGACGCTTACATCACTTTCACCCTGGATTGTGACAGTAACGGTCTCACTGGAGCTTTCGCCTGAACTGTCCGTTACAGTATAAGTAAATGTGTCGGTTGCAGTTTCTCCAAGATTCAACGCATCATACTTGCCATTTGGATTATAGGTGAATGTTCCATCTGGATTTACGGTCACGATGCCGGAAGTGCTGCTCGTATTAACAGTAATGCTGTGGGTATCGGACGTATCTGGATCAACGAAGTCAGGTGCAATAACAAGTGCGCTGCTCTCACTCGTACTTACGTTCATAGCAGACGCGACTGGCCCGTCATTTTGTCCAGTGACTGTAATTGTCACAGTAGAGGTATGGCTCGCTCCAAAACTATCCGTGACCGTATAAGTAAAAGTAGTCGTGCCAGTTTCGCCTTTTGCAAGATAATCAAAAGCTGGACTTGCTGTATATTGATAGTCACCATCGGACGTTTTTGTCAGCATGCCTTCAAGTATTTCCGTATTAACGGAATGAGTATGGCTGTCACCGACATCTGGGTCTTCAAAAATAACACGGAAGATAATAGCGCCATCTTCATCCGCAGCTAGATCGACTGGATACGTGACTGGTGGATTATTTGTATCTACCCCAGTGACAGTAACAGTAACGGTTTCGGTTGAACTTTCACCCGCTGCATCTGTCACAGTATAAGTGAAGGTGTCTGTGACTGTTTCGCCAGAGTTCAAATAATCAAATTTACCGTCAGGATCATACGAAAACGTACCATCCTCATTCACAGTGACTGTGCCAACGGTCCCAGTTGTGTCTACAGTGTAGGTATGACTATCAGAACTATCTGCATCAGTGAAGTCAGGTGCGATATCAATCGCCGTGTTTTCGTCGGTCTGCTTAGCAATCTCAACCGCAACTGGTCCATCATTTTGACCCGTCACTGTAATAGTAACAGTCGAAGTTGAACTTTCACCAGCAGCATCTGTAATCGTATAAGAAAACGTATCTGTAGCTGTTTCTCCAACAGCTAGATGATCAAATTTGGAGCCTGGGTCATAGTGGAATGTGTCATCACTGACGACTGTTCCAGTTCCGATCATTTCAGCTACATTCAAAGCGAGCGTATGAGTATCTGCCAGATCAGAATCTTGAAAGAAAACTCTGATCGAAATCACGCCGTTTTCGGCCGTTGAGATCAGGATTGGGTAGGAAAATGGTGCGGTGTTAGACATTAAAACAACTTCCCTAAGAGTATTAACGACCACACCCTAAAGTTGCAAAACTTGCCTGAAACTTATGATTTTAATTATAATAAATATATATCTTAAGTTGAGTAATCATATAGATAAAAATCTCGCACCTTTTCACTCACGAGCCATAAGTAAATACACCTTCTTCTTTTTTCGGTGCAACGATCTCCTTTTCTTTCGATATTTTCCAGCCGCCTTTCAATGCATGCCGCCTCCGTGACACACTCAACCTAGCCAGCGTAACGATGCACCGCAACTAACAACGCCTTCACAACACCATCAACTTAGACGCAAACATGTTTCAGGTTCATGCGCACTTGAGCAAGAATTCACGAAGAAATTTCACGAGTTCCTATAAAATAAAAACTATAAGTTTATCCACTAACTAGCTGTAAAAGAAGTTCCAGTTGAAGCAACAACAACCCCGCTATCGAGATCCAAGTCGAGGGCAGCAAGTAACATGTATTTTGCAAGCGCAACGTTCGTCTCAAGCTTCGTTGATCGAGGCAGCGCCTTCGCGCTGTGCCAACACCCGCACTCCCCGCACCGGATAGCTTTCCTGCCACCGGATGTCTAAGAGCCGCCGCTTTGAAAGCTTTGCAGTTGTGACTGCATTGGACTGGTTGCCGCCAAGCATGTGATAGTGGCCAGCACTCTCAGAAACGTAGAAACCAACGTGCCCTTTCCAACCGCGAGGACTACCGCGCCAGAAGACGAGAATAGAGCCAGGTGCCCCTTTATCTAACCGTCTGCCGTATTTCGCCCATTGGCGAGCCCCTAGAGGATTGATAGGCAGGCGATCAGAAACAAGGCTCATGCAATGGGCCACAAACAGACCACACCAAGAGGTTTCATCAGTCTGGTAGGAGATGCCCAACTTACTCGCCTAACCCATAATCCTTGGATTGTGCTTCGGTCCTGAAATTTCTTTGGTTCCCAACAATCGTCGCGCCTCAATAAACCATGGTGGCTCATCACTTTTAACCGCTTTAATTTTAGAACCAAGCCAACTCTGATAGTCACGTTCTGAAAGTCTGCCCCAATCACGATCGGGCTTGCCTGGATTGAATCTAAGTTCCAACAGCATTTCTTGAGATTCCAAGTCTGGTACCCGTCCCATGATCACCTCACAAAAAAGGCTCCCCAGGGGAGCCGGCTTTTCAGTTGAGTTCGCTTGCAATGCCTTACCAAACACCAATCACAACCACATCGTGACCTGTGCTTGAGCCGACAAATGGATAAGGCGAGGTCGTTCGCCGTGTCGCAAATCCAGTCTTAAAACCATCTTTTGTTTTCGCAGTGGTTCGAGGTACGTGCCAGCTTACATCTGCCGTCGTTAAGACGATGTGTTTGCCTGCTTTGCTGGATGGGAGCGCTTGTACGAACTCGTATTCGTAACCACCTACACTAGTACGATTGCAGGTCAGATTGCTTGCCCAAAGCACATCACCGTTTGCATCCACCTTCGCAGCGGCAATAATCCTTGGAACCGCTGCCAGCGTATTCAGCTTTGCTGAGTTGAGCTTCTGATCAGTGACAGAGTTGTTTTTGTACTTTTGGGTTGAGAGTGAGTTGTCTTCGAACTGTGCGGTTCCAACCTTGTCCAACACCGCAAGGTTTTGCAAACCCAAGTTCTGCCGAGCGTGAGCCGCACTGGGAACATCGCTCAGATTGTTTGCTTTATGGAGAAAGTCACTTGTGTCTGGCGTTGCCAGCACCCAACCATCGGCATCAGAATAAACTTTCAACTTCTTGTCTGGCGACTTGAAGTACAGCGCTCCATCTTCAAGTTCATTGCCCTCATTATCAGTGTCCGGATCGTCGTCAAATGACCCTAGATAGAGCTTATTGAAGCGCTTGAACGCCAGATCAGAAGCTTGCTCTACTGCTGCCTCCAACTGGTTCAAAGCACTCTCAGCCGCACCCCTCGCTGTTTGCGCCTGATTACGAGCTGCTATGGCTGCGGTCTTGGCAGCAAGAACCACGGCTTCGACATTTGCCGGATTAAGGAGAACATAGCCCTCCTGCCCCTGGATCACTGTGAGCATCGCCGGGTAGCCTGCTTGAAGGTCATCAGGGTCAAGTTCATTGCCGAGGCCATTTCGAATTGGCAACAGCACATCATCAACCTTGATGGCCACGGCGCCTGAGTTGTTTGCAATGGGAACGAAGACTGCAAACTCAACTGCCGAAAGGCTGACACCCAATCGAAGTTTCGCCCTGATCGCATTACCCGTCCCATCGATATCGACCAGTCGCGTGATGCTGTCAGCAAGGTCTCGCACATAGTTCCAGGTACCGGCCAGCCACTGATAGTAACCGCTTAAGGCGTGGTTGGAGTCAGCTCCGACTATGGCAGGTGTGTAGTCTGGTTTGTTGGTTATATTATCCAGCTCGGCCTTGGTCTTAACGATCACTGCTCCAAGCGCAGAACCTATCTCAAGCTGCCCCATATAGGTGATAATTTTTCCTTCTTGGCCTTATGTGCCCAGTGCTCAAGTCATCCAGTTTCCCGGAAGCCGTAAAACCACCCCATCACGCCCTGTGAAATCCGCAGCCGAGATTGGCTTTGAGGCTCTTGAAGTCAGCTCCCAAACGCAGACCGACACCTGCTTTGCCCGCGATGACTTACGCGAGATGCTCCAGATCTCCCCCGACAAGAAAGCCGCCATCGCAAACCGCATCTATTCACTGCGCGAAAATTTCGTGGATGCACAAATCTCCCTGACAAAACTGCTGAAGCAGATGGGCCGCACATAGCAGCACGGCCTGTTCCTCGTCAGCGAGGCCATGAAGCTGGTCGTTCTGGCAAGCTTCGCCGCCATCCTGCTCTTCCTCGCCCCTGCCCTTGACCAGACAGTGATTGAGGTAAAACACAGTATCCCTGCGGACTTCATCGCCGCTCAACTTGCCGCGTTCGAAACCAGGTAAGGAGGCTAAAGTGGACCTCGCCCCACGCCGCAAAAAAGCATCGCCACCATTCCCGGTCACCAACCTATTGCCACGCTCTGACAAGGAGCAGGAGATAACGCTCGAACGCCTCCTCAACGCCCAGAAAGTCGTTGCCACCCTCATCGCAGCAGGCAACACAAAGTACCTCCCGATCTTCCAACGCCTGAAACACGAGATCGAAGAGTTCCAGCAACGCGAGGACGACCTGGCATTGGCGTTACGGATTGCGAAGGATGACTAGCTGGGAGAGGTAGAGAGAGATGGTGACTACAGCAGGCGCTCGCCTCTAAGAGAGCTGCCCACCACCCAATTGAAAAAGCCCAGAGCCCTTTTAAAGACCCTGAGCAGACTGAAATTTTTGATCTGGTATCGAATTCGACTACTTGGCAGCCTTGGAGGGCAGCTTCGCCAAAACACCGCGCATTTTTTCGATTACCGGTGATTTATCGACATCATCCAGATCCTTCATTGTTTCCTTCGGATCTTCATAAGCCAACCAGACCTGACCCTCGGAATCCTCATAGACCTGAACTTTAAGTGGTAGGTACAGGCCTGCCCTCGGGTCGATCTCCATCGCAGGGGTACCAAGAACCGGATTACCGAAAATCAGCAACTGGTTCGCTGGAATGGACATACCAACTTTTTCGGCTCCCGCAGCATGATCAACACGAGCAAATATTGTTGCCCCTGCTTTCCTGGCAGTAGCCTCCAGCGCATCCATAGTCGCCTGCACTGCTTTATTGGTATCGACCTTGATAATATCTTGAGCCATGACGGGATACAAACTCCCAAGTATTAGCGCTGAAGCCAGAAACAAACTGCGCAAATCACTATCCTTCTTGTAAATTTAATCAGGCCTCGGAGAGCATATAGACAAATAAGCCCTTCCACTACCGGAGTTTGATAGTTTAACTATGGAAATATTCCAGCTACATATAAATTATTTTCACATGATCGTGTGTGGTGGACTGCAGGATGTGGGATCAGAGGTGCAACAACTGTGGACTGAACGTTAGCCGAGCAGCTGCATGACCGGAGCTTAAGACTTTTGCGCAGGCCATATGCCCCTGAGAAATTCAACCCCAGGAAATTACAATTAAAAGGTGTACACACAAAGAATAACAGACGCACAAAAAAGACAAGAAACTTAACACTCCCATCACATTACATCATTAAAAATATAATAAAAATAAATAGTTAGAGATTTTATGATCATTTTCCAATGGGCTATGTCGCAAAATTATATTTATATGCAGCATACAATTAATGGTAAGCGGTGCTTTCGGAATTTTATATATTTGATACCAGTAATACCTCCAGCGATAACCACACTCCCGTATTTCTAGACTCAGAGCTAATCTCTTATTTCATCAAGCTCACTTCCGGCCAGATTGTCCAGACTGGGCAGCTCGGCAACGCAGTTGCGATCAATGGAAATGGCGTGATTGTCGCCGGTGCTCGAGATGATGCACTAGATAGCAGTTATCAGGCTGGCTCAGTCGTCATCTTTACGCCGTTGGAAGACGGTACTTACGTGGAGCACCAACTCATTGCCCCCGACGAGGTTGCCGACGATCACTTTGGCGATGCTATTACTATTGCCGTAGACGGTACCGTTGTCGTAAGTGCGACCACCGCTTCCCCCGATGGAAACTCTGAGAGCGGGGCCGTCTATGTCTATAATCCAGGTGGCAATGGCGATTATACCGTTCCTGTAAAGCTTGTCGCCTCAGATGCCACGCAGCTCGATAACTTTGGCTTATCTGTAGCTATAAACGAAAGTGGTCAAATCATTGTCGGCGCAGCTAGCGATGATGTTAATGGCGGACTTGGCGCAGGTTCGATATATATCTACACACCTGAAGCATCAGGAGACTATAGCGAGATCAAGCTCACCGCGCCGGAGGGTGAAGGTCTGGCAAATTTCGGCAGCTCCATTTCTTTCAATGAAAGCGGCCTGATCGTTGTCGGAGCCAAGGGCGAACTAAACGATACGGGCGCGCTATATGTCTATCATTCGTCTCTCGATGGATATGCAGATCCTGTTAAGCTGGATACTCCTCAACTCCAAATCGGAGACAAACTCGGTACGTCCATTGCAGTTAACGAAAATGGGCAAATACTAGTCAGTCAGCCTGGGAATTGGATTGATGGGGAAGCTGCAACCGGGTCCGTCTTGCTTTATACCCCAGATGAAGATGGAAATTATTCTGATTCAATTGAATTTACAGCAGCTGACGGCGATGCTAGTGACGCGTTCGGCTCTGCCGTCGCGATCAACGCCAGTGGTACCTTCGTAGTAGCAGCTGCAAACGATGAGGCAAACGGCTACGCCTCTGGCTCAGTTTATGTCTTCGTCCCGCAGGAAGATGGCACTTATAAAGAGTTTAAGATTTGGTGTAGCAGACGTGGTTGCCGGTGATGGATTTGGCTTTGCTGTTGCCATTAGCGAAGATGGCACTGTCATCATTGGCAAGCCAGGTAATGATAGCACAACCGAAATCAATACCGGCGCCATTTACGTCATTAAGCCAGATTCAAATGGTGATTACAGCCGGCCGGCTAATGAGCTTACGCTTTACGAAACAACTGATACCTCAGACATTGCCGGACAGCTGAGCTTGTCTTTCTCGGATGCAGATGTGACTGACATAGGCCACACGGCAATTATAAAAGGCCTCAGCCTATCAGGTGTTCAGAACGGCCTTAGCAAGCTCACCGAACAACAATTGTTAGATCTGCTTACCGTTGGCTCCATTGACACTTCAGACCAGTCGCTCTTCGGAAAAGTCAATCTTGACTTCACCGCCGGCTATGAGGTGTTCAATTACCTGGCTGAAGATGAGGAAGTCACACTTACCTACACGGTGGAGCTGGATGACGGTAATTGCGGAACGACTGAAGGCACAGCCAAAATCATAATCATCGGCACTAACGATACACCACAAGCGGAGGGTGTTGCAGTAACGGTCTCAGAAGATAATCGTGATTATTTGATCCAGACCTGTCTCGTTGACCCTGATCGTTCAGACCGCTTAGCAATTACATGGGATACTGATAGCGTTGAAGGTAAACTCGAGCGCTATGGAAATAACTTTGAGTATTCGGCGTTTCCGCACTTCAATTACCTTGCTGAAGGCGAGAGTGCCACAGAGACTTTTACTTACACCGCCGATGACGGCCTCGGAGGCGTTATCACGCGCAGCGTAACGATCACAGTTGAAGGAGCAAATGACCGTCCCAGTGTCAGAAATATTGAAGCGACCACTTTAGAGAACCAAGAGGTCGGTATTGCACCAGATTATCGTGATGTGGATGCTTCCGACACGCACACGATTAGTTTCGACAGCAGCGAAACAAAGGGGATCGTCACATTTGCCGATGGTGTCTTCCATTATGATCCAAATGGAAAATTTGATCACTTTTTTAGAAACACAAAAAGCGACGGACACTTTCACCTATACAGTAGATGATGGTCACGGCGGGGTTGTTACAAAGAACGTTACTGTAACAATTACCGACCTTCCTAATCCAATTTCCATCTCTCATGTTGAGGCACTGCCCAAGATCATCGAGACTGGTGTTTTCGGTAAATACGACACTGAGCTAAGTCATAATGGCTCAACTTTAGCGATAACTGAGGGTGATCTGATCGTAGTTGGATCAAATCGGGGATATGCTACTTCGAGCAACGGCGCTGTCTATGTGCTCGTACCTGACGGTAATGGTGGACGTGAAACCATCCAGTTAACAGCCTCGGGTTCAGGTATCGCAAACGGATTTGGTGGGGCAGTTGCTGCAAACAAATATGGCACCATCATTATTGGAGCAGATGATTTGGATAATGGTGGATGGTCAGCTCATGGGGCGGTGCTTACATTTTCCATAAGAATGCAGAAGGTGAGTACGTTGAGCATGAGCTTCCTGCTCATCAGGGAGATGGGCGTTTTTGGTCATCTTGTTGCAATTAATGATGCAGGAGTAGCAGTGGTCGGCACCACGACCTCTCACAATGAAGATTGGCAAGAAATACACACTTTTTATGTTTACACACCGACAGAAGATAGCGGATATGCTGAAACACAACTGTCTTCTCCATTACCTGGCCATGCTAACCACTTTGGATGGAATGTTGAAATTAACGCAAACGGCACTATCGCTGTCTCAGCCCCATATGATGATGAACTAGCAGAAAATTCTGGTGCAGTATATATCTATCAGCCCAACGGGGCTGGGGGATATACAGAAACCGAGATCACTCCATCAGATGGCGGTTTGCATCAAAATTTTGGAGACGAACTTGCCTTAAATGACAACGGCACCATAGTTATTGGCGCAGAAAACAGCTCAGGGAATTCAAACCAGTCAGGAGCAGTTTATGTTTATGCTCTCAATGATGATGGTCAGTATGAAGAAATCAAGCTAATTGACGAAGATGGTAAACGCTACGATTACATTGGCCATTCCGTAGCAAATAATAATGATGGCGTTATTGTTGTAGGCGTGTGGCGCGTTGACACAGAAGATCAGTGGAACAGGAAGGGTTACGAATCCGGCGCTATTTATATCTATAGGCCTGATAGCAACGGAGTTTACACTGTTCAAAAACTGACAGAGCCCTACAGCAAGCTTAGGTCAAGATGGTAAAAACATCATCTATGAATATTATCCTGATACGAATGGAAATTACGGCATAGTCACCCCTGAAGCTGTCATTGATGAGACATCAGATAATCAACCAGTTGAGGCGTCTTTGGATGTAGTATTCGAAGACAAATACCATTCTGACCACGACTTTACTTCCAACGTTAAATCAATGACGGCTGAAGGTGAAACATCAGGTGTGGATGAAGAGGCCCTCCTTTGTCTACTTAGCCCAAACGACTTCTCACTTTGGCGATACGCTGACTTACCTCAGGGGCAGGGAAACGCTCATTTTGAATTCAATGCGCCAGCGGAATTATTTGATTATCTCAAACGAGGAGAGAGCATAACACTCACCTATACAGTGGAGATTAACAATGGCGGCAGTGAGCCTGTCACACAGGAACTTAAAATCATCATCAACGGACGGGATGATTTAGGAACGAGCGCCAATGACCATTTAGTGGGCAGCAAGTTTAACGACTACATTCGTGGCCTCTAGGGTGACGATGTTATTTCAGGCGAAATGGGCGCTGACATATTGGAAGGAGGACAAGGAGACGACACCTTAACCGGTGGTTCTTCGACCGATACCTTCCAATTTAAAGGTACAGATTTCGGCTAAGACGTTATCACAGATATGGAATTTGGATCAGGTGTTAAAGATGTAATCGAACTGGATCTGGCTGTATTTGTTGATTTTGATACTGTACTCGCTAATGCAGTCAATGTTGGCGATAATACCGTTATTACGCTAGATGAAGAAAACTCAATCACCTTGCAAGAGGTGAACGTTGAAGGTTTTTATCAAGACGACTTTCTCTTTGTTTAATAAATCAGTTTCAGCATAAGATTGCTAAAGCCATTGTACATATAAAGAAAGTCAAATTAATCAGCTTTTGCCAGTAAAAAATGCTTTCACTGAAGTGAGCTGCGACTCAGGCCGACGGAAAACACACACAATCAAAAATAGCAAGACTTTGGGATTGTAATTGACCAAACCTAGGGCAACTGCCCATGATGGTCATCGAGTAACTTGCTGGAAGGGTCCGCAACCGGGCATTTGAGACTTTCTATCAAGGATTGAGTACGGATTAGCTAATCTCATTAAGAAACTGATCTATGAACTCAATTTCGTCCTCACCCGAGCACGTGTCAGCGCCGACACAATAATCGAATGGGAATTCAATTAAGGAATTCTATTTTAAGTTTGAAGTGAAAAGTGCCGAATATCTCGCTATTCAGAATGATACTTTGCTTCATCCCACTGCCAGATCATCGGATTGATTCCGATAAGGTGAACCTTGAGCCGAATGAATGAACTGGACAGTGTCAGTTCTAACTTAACGCAAAATGGCAAACAAATCAGGCAGTTTCAAATAGCTGCCCGACACTTCTGAGCGCACTCCTTTTCTCAGTTTAGAACTGCACGAATAGTCTTGCGTTGGCGCCGTGGTCTAGGGTTTGGTCGGCGAGGAGGCCGTAGTAGTTGATGTTGAGTTGGATGTGCTCGGCCAACCGGGATTCAAGGCCGGTTTCGATCAGGGCCACGTTGCGGGCGATTGGGACGCTGGCGACGGTGAAAGGGTTGCCGCTGTCGATGAAGCTTTGGGTATAGTCGAGCGTATCAGCGGAAGAGTATTGCCAGGCTGCCAAGCCAACAAAACTTGTGTCCCCATAAAGATAGTTGGAAAGGTCAAACTCGCCGCGGGTTCCCAGGGTTAGGAAGGTGAGGGAGTTGGATTGTCCATCTGCTTTGAGAGCTGCTGCACCGCCGGTTTCGTTGAAGCCGGGGCCGGACAGGTAAGCATAGGCAACTCCTGCGAAAGGTTCCAGATTGCCGTAGGTGCTTTCCAACGTATACCCAAGCTCACCAAACACTTGCACAGAACCGGCGAACTGATCAGACGACAGTGTTTCTTCCGGGAAGAGGCTTACATCGCGATCAGTTGCAATGTTGTACCATGTACCGGCAACACCTCCGCGCAGTTTGACGTTGTCGATCGGATTGGCACTGGCGTAGCCGCCGACACTGTAGCTGTCACTGTCAGATGATGCATCGATGGAACTGATGTCGATGGATGTTCTGCCGAAGCCTGCAACGACACCCAGCTGCACCATGTCAAAGTAGGTTGCATCAACACCAACCAGAACGCCGCCGACGCTTCTGCCTGTGGTGCGGGCATTGCCATCGGAGAAGAATTGACCCCAGCTGCCGTAGACCTGCCCCCACATCTCAAAGGGGCCAACTTTGCGGGAAACGGTGTTGTCATCCACGTCTGCAGCAAAAGCGCTGTGAGCCTTGTAAAGGCGGTCATTCACCGCTTGTCTCAGGAAGCGGCTGTCGGCGAGAAGGATTGCACGGGTTGAAGCGTTGATTTCACCTGCAAGGGGATCGAGAAGAGCTTTAATCTGAGCGTTGTTCATGGGCGCAAGTTGTGTGAAGAGATCGCCGCTTTCATTGATAGTATCAAGCGCCAGAGTGACTGAATGTTCGTTGCGTGTATCTGCCAGGCCATTGAAGTTGTTGGAGCTTCGGATGAACTGGATCGCGACATCGTTACCGTCTCCTGGGATACCGTAGATAACGTTCACATCTAACATGAACATGTCATGGTTGACTGAACTGAACGTGCCAGTCGGTGGCTCTGACCCCGGTGCGGAGAGATTGTCAATAATGACGAACTCATCGCCGATCTTGACCGGCGTTGGACCCATGACGTTAACAAGATTAAGGGTTATGTTATTCAGGTCCACGCTGCCACCCGCGAGGATCTGGATTTGATCAACATTTGTCATTCCAGATACCGGATCAGAGCCAAACTCCATTTCCAGCGTGCCGCCAGTGCCAGTAGCATCCAGACTGCCGAGCGTGATTATGCCGAACGAAGCGCCGGGGGCGATAACGCCGCCATCCAGTGTCACACTGCCACTTGCAGTTCCATGCCCGCCCAAACGTCCTCCAGAGGCAATTGTAAAACCTGCTTGAACAGATGCAGCGTTAAAGTCTGTCGTATCGCCAATCAGCAACGTTCCTTGCTGAACCGTCAGGCCCGCTCCAAATGAGTTGCTACTGCTATTGAACACAAGCGATCCGCTGCCCGTCTTGGTGAAAGCTCCTGTGCTGGTTACAGTGTTCGTAAGCTGCAACGTCCTGTTAACGTTTTGCACCTCTACCGTACCCCCGGAAGCTCCAACAGTCAGCGCGTTATAGCTTTGCGTTCCAGTTCCGCTAAAAGCCAGCGTGGCTCCGTCCAGTGTGGTGGTTCCTGTGCCCAGTTGAGAGACCTGAGAGACCTGCAAGGTTCCCACAGAAACGGTCGCCCCGCCGCTAAAGGTGTTGGTGCCGGATAGGACAAGAGTGCCTGCTCCGGTCTTGATCAGGCTGCCTGCACCGGCCAAGTTGCCGGAAAGCGTCAGAGCACCTGCGGCACTAGTCACATCGAACGTGCTGGCACCTGTCCCCAAAACCACGGTCGATAAGGTGGCATTGGTGCTTGCTGTATAGCTAAGGGAGGTGGCATTGAGTGTGGTGGTCCCCGTACCCAGCTGATTGGCAGCCGAGATCGACAACCCACCGCCATTAACGGAGATAATACCGGAGTAGCTGGAGTTGTTACCTGATAAGGTCAATATACCAGATCCGGTCTTCGTTAGTGCACCAGAGCCGGAAAGGTCTCCGCTATAGGTTCCGTTTGTCGCTTGAGTAAAGGCCACAGTAGCCCCATTGGCGACAGACATGTCTCCCTGAATGTTTAAGCTATCGCCTTGCAGCGTTCCCGATGAAACTGTTGTTCCGCCGCTATAGGTGTTGGTACCGGTGAGGATGAGAGTACCGGCTCCGCTCTTGGTTAAGCTGCCCGTGCCCGAAAGGTCACTCGAAACCGTAATACTCGCTACACTGTTGCTGACATCAAGCGTATTGTCAGCGGAACCTAAAACCAAATCGGCGAGGGTGACAGCGCTTGTACCTGTGTAATTGAGAGACCCACCATTGAGGGTCGTGGATCCCGTGCCAAGACGGTTCAGGTCATCGACTTGCAGTACTCCCGCTGAAATAACAGTCCCACCGCTGTAGCTGTTCGTCCCAGAGAGAACCAATGTCCCGCTGCCCTGCTTGGTTAGGATCCCCGTTCCCGAAAGATCGCTGCTAACCTCAAGTGTCCCAGAACTCTCAGTAACTTCCAAGGCGCCGCCTACAGCACTCAAGACAAGATTGGAATATGTGGCACTTGTTGTTCCGCTGTAGCTCAGCGTTCCGCCATCAAGTGTCGTCGTGCCTGTTCCCAAACTGTTGATATCATCAACCTGCACACTTCCATCAGTTATGGTCGTGCCACCGCTATAATCATTCATGCCGGTCAAACGAAGAACGCCGGCCCCGTCTTTGCTAAGGCTGCCTGTTCCTGTCAACTCGCTTGAAACTGTAAAAGTGGCAGAGCTCTCCGAGACCTCAATCGTTCCGCCGCTACTGCCAATCGTTAGTGCAGAGGTTGAGCCACTTGCTGTGTCAGCATATAAAAACCTCCCACCATTAAGTACAGTAGAGCTATCATCCAGTTGATCAATATCTGTAACGCGAAGCGTCCCACCCGTGATCGTGTTGGTTCCTGAGTAAGAGCTGTTGTTCCCTGTCAATGTGGTTGTGCCGCTCTCAATGAGAACATCGCCGTCTCCAAAGAGCCCAGCATCAAATGTGTAATCTGTACTCGTATGATTAAAGACGATCACATCACGATTAGCTGTCAGGCGCACTTGATTGCCAATGAACGTACCAGCTGCTGTTGCCGCCTCACCGGTCGCGGAACCAATATTTAATGTTCCACGAGCCCCAGCTTCTTGACCAAGTACCAATCTGCGATTTCCGCCAGTAATCTCTAAAACACCACCATCAGAGAGTGTGATGGTCGCGCGAGCTGAACGACCTGCCACAATATTGGTTGCAGCCGTCCAGTTCGAGCCCGTGCCCGTAACAACAACTGAGCCCGTACCATTGAAGAGACCCATCGTGTTGTTCGCACGCGTATCAAGCGTCCCACCATCGGAAACGGTAATGGTTGCATCTTCTTGTCGGCCAATGATTATGTTTCCTGAAACAGTCCAGATTGAATCCGAACCAGAGATTGTCACCGCTCCATTACTGCTTGCAAATTCAGAAACAATAGAGTCTTGCGAGGTAACCGAACCACCATCAGAGATATTCAAGTTGCCACCAGCAGCTCCAGTTGCTCCAACTACAAGCTCGTCAGAAACATTCCAGGTTGATCCTACTCCAGTTACATTCACTGTACCTAAATTGTTAGAAACGCCAAGCTGTCCATCTGTACTTGTAACGCTAGCGCCATTTTCAACATTGACAGTACCAGTACCAGCTATACCAACACGCAAACGATCACTCAGATCCCAAGTTGAACCTGCATCTCGAATAGTAACAACTCCAGTACCACTGCCACCATTGTTTTCGCCAACTGAGCTTTCACCTGTAATAAGAGCTCCACCTTGTTCGACAATCAGATCGCCTGTTCCGCCATTTCCAACAATCAAGTCGTTATCAATGGTCCATGAAGATCCAGTTCCGGTAATCGTCGTTGTACCTTGAGACCCAAGCACCCCAACACGGCCCTGAGTACTAGCAACAGTAGCTCCATCTTCAATATTGAAGATACCTGTCCCTCCACGCCCAACGCGAAGATTACCATCCGCAGTCCAGGTAGAGCCACTGCCAGTAACTGTCACCGTTCCTGATGAGCCATTCGTGCCTAACGTGCTTACATCACTGGTTAAGTCTCCACCTTGTTGAACAGTTAACGTGCCAGCTCCGTTGTCACCAACGACGAGCGTGCCGCCAACATTCCAAGTATCTCCATGTGTGGAACCGGGCCCGCCAACCGTCTGGTTTGGGCCCAAGGGATTATCATCATCAATCACAGCCTGCGCATACACGTCAGGACGAGCCCATAACAATAATCCTAGAAATAAAACCGACCACTGAAAGCGCAGAGTCACTATTTACTATCCAAATTGTTGATTCATCATCTATTACTCTAAGGTAGATACGATTTATATTGATATGAATATTTTAACTTTTGAACAGTTGATAGTAAAATATAGATGTAATTAGCAATTATACTCATATCTATATAATATTCGAAGATAATGAGTATATATATCTTATGTGCTGTTCGATTTTGAAGGGTAAGCCCCATTTTTGCTTCAATATACTGGGGCGATATTTACTTTCCAGTGGCTGAGTGTTCCCACTCAATGAGCGTGCTGAAGTTACTCGGCTCTCCGCGGCAAACCAGCCGGCGATAACATTCACTCGATGTTCAGATTGCAAACGGCCTGATTTCTGGCTCGAATTATCTGCGTTTATTAGAAGGGCCAGACTCACATTAACTGCGAATGCAACCATGTAATTCGTACCGCATTTACAATTAGCTACCGCAGTTCACTTTATGTGCGATCAAGAACTCAGCGGACTTTGCTACCGTTCGGAGCTCTGCGGTAGCTCAGGCAAGTGAGAGATGGATAGCAGAGACGAGGGGCAACAGCGGTCATTCAGTTAGTTCTATCAGGAATAGAACTAACTGAATCCGGCAATACTCAGCGTGCTGTTAGGGCCTTTTACTTGCCCGTCATCAAGGATAGCTAGACAATTTGGCTTTCAAATAGCGAAGCATCAGGCCCTTTTACGTGTTGATATTGTTTAGCTTGTGCGCGGTAGCGCAAGCGGCAGTTTTGAAGAGTTTTGCGTTTAATCATCTGCCGGTGTTGAAGATTTGCTTATCCCTGCTGAAATAGGCACCGGCTGGCGTGACGTCGCCAAGGCTCTCGTGATAGCGGTGATGATTAAAGTATTCCACGAAGTTACTGACCTGGGCTTCCAAGTCCTCCGACATGTAATAGTTCTCGAGCAGAATACGGTTCGTCATGGCCTGACGCCAACGCTCGGTCTTGCCTCGCACATACTTCATATCCTTTTCCTTGAGCCATTCATCCGGATCGATAGAGACGTTCAGAGCTCCCGTTATCAGCAAAGCAGGCACGGTCAACGCAGGACTTTTGGCTGCTCGCAACCCAAGACGTCGAGTGCCAATTGAAGGGTGTCGATGACATCCTTAGCTTTCATGGTGGTGGATAGCTTCCAGACGATGGTTTAGCGGGAGTCGTCGTT
Organism: Pseudovibrio sp. Ad13; assembly: GCF_001623225.1. Classification (NCBI taxonomy): domain Bacteria; kingdom Pseudomonadati; phylum Pseudomonadota; class Alphaproteobacteria; order Hyphomicrobiales; family Stappiaceae; genus Pseudovibrio; species Pseudovibrio sp. Ad13. Next base: position 389,775 of record NZ_LMCC01000015.1, read on the forward strand.
GAAAACAGTTGAGAGATAAAACCATCCCCAACCGATAATCTTGAAATAAGTAAGATCGGTCTGGCATTGCTAATTTGGTGCTGTAGTCTTGTCCTTGAACTCAACAGCAGCCTTGATGACCACATAGGCCGGAGACGTGATCAGGTCCTACGCCTTTATTAATCGATATACAGAAGCCTCTGAAACAAAATAACCTTTTGTGCATGTGAAGCGTACAGCAAACACGCGCGGAGACAGGCACGTCTCATCTAGCACTAGCTCAATGATCTGCACCCGAATCTCTTCGAGAGTACGGTTCCAGACCTTGGAAGGACGCGAAACCCGGCCCTCTAATGCCTCAACACCGCTCTCAAAGTAGCGATCATACCAAGCGAAAACCGTGGACCGGAGAATATCCAACAGCTCCAACGCGCTTGATTGGTTGATGGCCCCCTTCAACCAGTCGGATAATCTCCAGCTTCTCTTGGGCAGGATACCTCATTCTTCATCGCCCCATCCTCGAAAACGCTTTTTTAAGAAGCTGCAGTTCCAGAGGTTGTTTAGCAGCCATCCTCTTGAGCTCGCATACCTCTTTGCGCAATTACTTAACCTCACCGGTGCTCGCCTTTCGAGCAGTGTCACCAGCAAGGCGCTTTTGCCTGCTTCCAGCAAACTCTTTAGACTAGCTGTAGAAGAGGCCTTGCGAATTACCTTCTTGTCGGCACAGTTCAGCAATGCTGCCTTCGCCGCGAAGACCCGCGAGCACGACACAGATTTTATCTTCGGTGGCAAAGCGCTTACAAGCCTTGCGCCGAATGTCTTTCATCGTTTTCTCAGCCGCAGCGCTGTCGGTCCTTGTGCTTGGCCCCACAGGTCACTCCTATCGTCAGGATCATGAGCCAAAACACCCCCCCCTTACTCAAACCCACTCATCTATCCAAAAAACTTCGAGAGGAAACTGCTCATGGACGTTTTTGTCACCTACAACGGTGATCAGCTTATTGATGGCCTTTTGTCTGGGGTTCTTCCATTTGCGGATTTGGTCGTCACTCTTTCCCAGGAGCAGATCTGGAGTGAGTTCCAGATACTCCTCATAGAGCCTGGACACCTTCAGGATCGGCTTATCCGCACCGCCTAACAATCCATCAGCAACAACAGAAACTGTTTTGGATTACTCACCCTCCGGGATCACCTCAATACGATTGAGCAGACCACCTAAAGGCTCCGCAACAACCTCCTCCAATGACAGGTAGGTATACCCCTGCACTTCTGCAAAATTGACTGCAGCCTCATAGTGAGCCTTTGCCCCCTCATGATCTTCTGCGAGCAAAGCCTCCCAGTACGCGACAAGCCTCTCCTCAATAATGAGAGACTTCCTTTGTACCACATCAGGGCTTTCGGTTTTAAGGGAGAGCTGGATGCGTGAACGCGGATCGACAGACGCATATCTTTTAGGAACACGCTTCACAAAATAGTACATTCCACGACTGATCGTATGAGCCATATTCTACCCATCCTACATGCAGTGTTATGTAATTTGTTATGTAGCTCAGTCCGCCAGTGTCAAATCACTTTGCGCAACACGCTTTAACCTACTGATTAAGCGCATCTTTTCGTATTTTCAAAAAAGGGAAGATGGCGGACACGGAGGGATTCGAACCCTCGAGACCCTTCCGGGCCTACTCCCTTAGCAGGGGAGCGCCTTCGACCACTCGGCCACGTGTCCATGAGCGGGTAGATACCACGAACCACCTGAAATTCAAGAGCAAGTAGCAACTGTAGCTGTGGAAATAGAAAATACCCTGTGTAGAAACTACAAAAGTCCCAATCTCACCCCCAATTTCCCATCAATACGAATTTCTGGATGCGCACTTTACAAAATTCTGAAACAGGCGTATATTTTCAATCAAACGATTGATTGAAAATAGGTGCCATCATGACAAACTCCCCCACCCCAAATGAACTGCGTGAAATTCTGGCATCTGACACCCCATCGGCCAAAACAAAACGCGACCTTATTGAATCTGCGCTCTACCACTTCGGTCATGAGGGATATGCCGGCACGTCCACGCGCTCTATCGCGCAAACAGCGAAGGCCAACATTGCTTCCATTGCCTATCACTTCGATGGCAAGGCCGGGTTGAAGCGGGCATGCATCAACTTCATTGCCATGTCGATTGGCGATGTGATGTCTGTTGTGCTGAACCGAAAGCTCTCTGACATCGAGCATCTGTCGCCTGAAGACGCACGCACTAAGATTCTGGAGATGATCGACCGCATGATCACCTTCACCCAAACAAACAAGCGCGCTGAACTGGTGATTGGTTTTATGCTCAAGGAGGTGTTGCACTCACCAGAGGAAGTGGACACACTGTACCACTTGATCTTTGAGCCGCTGATGGACCGTGTCACCGTGCTCTTCAGCCGCGCAACTGGCCAGCCTGTCGCCTCTGATGAACTGAAGCTCGCAATCTTCGCCATGATCGGCCAGTTGCTTTACATCCGTCTGGCCCGTCCGCTGGTGCTCAAGCGCATGGGCTGGCAAGACGTCGGCCCGGATGAGCTGGCACAGATCAAATCTATCCTCCATCGCTCAATCAACGCCCTGTTGGATGATCTGTCGAAAGGCTCGAGTCATGCTTAATGTCTGCGCCCTTCCTGTTGTGGCAAGCTGGCTTGCCTTTTGCGCACCAGAACAGAACCTGACGGCTGGCTATGTTGAAGGCGAGTACCTCAAGCTGGCGCCAGTGGAGCTCTCCGAAATTACTGATGTACAGGTAGAAGAAGGAGAACGGGTCAAGAAAGGCCAGCTCATTGCCATATTGGAATCCTCCGATGCCAATATGAAGCTGGCTGAAGCCAAGGCTCAACTGCAACAGACACTCGCCTCACTCAATGACCTCAAGCTTGGCAAGCGCCCTGAGGAGATCGATGTTCTGAAGGCTACCCTACGCTCAGCTCAGGCACAGGCCAAACATTCGCAAAACGTCTACGACAGATATCAGGGCCTTCTCGGGCGTAAAGTCATCTCTCAGGCACAGTTTGATGAAGCAGAGACCGCCCTGCTCGTTGCGCAAGCCCGCATAACAGAGCTGCAAGCCCAGCTCTCCGTTGCCAAACTGCCAGCACGTGAAGATCAGATCGCTGCCGCCGAGAGCCAATATGAGATGGCAAAGGCGAAAGTTGATCTGGCCGAGTGGTTGCTGGAGAAGCGAAAGATCTATGCACCTGAAGATGCCAAGGTCACAGACGTGTTCCTACACTCTGGTGAAATGGCAGGCCCAACAGCGCCAGTTGCCAGCCTGTTGCCCGTCAATTCCATCAAGCTTCATTTCTTCGTGCCCGAAGAGCAATACACCCAGCTGGAAGTTGGTACCCGGTTCAACGCCAGATGCTCCGGCTGCGCCACCCTGCAAGCCCTGCAGATCACCCACATTGCAGAAGGCCCGGAATTCACCCCACCAGTCATCTACTCTTTAGAAACACGCGAGAAGCTGGTTTATGAGGTGCAGGCAAAGCCAATCACGAAGCATTCTCCGCTGAGACCCGGTCAGATTTTTGACGTTGATCTGGACAGCTTGCAATGAACGCAATTGAAGTCAAAGGCCTGACCAAACGCTTTGGCGACAAGCTGGTCGTCAGCAATGTCTCGCTTAAAGTCAAACCGGGTGAGATTGTCGGCTTCCTTGGTCCCAATGGCTCAGGCAAAACCACCAGCATCCGGATGATGTGTGGGCTCCTGAAGCCAGACGAAGGCAACGGACAGGTGCTTGGGTACGATCTGATCAAGGACCGTCTGCTGATCAAAAGCCAGGTCGGCTACATGACGCAGAAGTTCTCGTTCTACGAAGATCTGACCATCGAGGAAAACCTCAGTTTTGTTGCACGGCTTTACAACCTCAAACCAGTGAAGCAGCACACAACCGCAACACTGGAAAAGCTAGGCCTGCTCTCCCGCCGCAACCAGTTGGCAGGCGAACTCTCTGGCGGATGGAAACAGCGCCTCGCTCTCGCGGCCTGCACCATGCACAAACCGAAGCTTCTATTGTTGGATGAACCCACCGCAGGTGTAGACCCAAAGGCCCGTCGCGATTTTTGGGAGGAGATCCACCGCCTTGCAGCTGATGGCATGACCGTTCTTGTCTCCACCCACTACATGGACGAGGCCGAGCGCTGTCATCGCATCACCTACATCTCATATGGCGAACTGCTGGCAGATGGTTCCTTGAGCGACGTTATCGCAGATGCAGGACTGTACACATACACACTCACCGGCCCCAACCTTGAGCGTTTCATTCCTCAGCTTCAGGAAAACAAAGGCGTGCAGCAGGTCGCACCGTTCGGCAACTCATTGCACGTGACAGGAACAGACCTTCAGGCATTGAAACGCGCGCTCAAACCACTGGAGCAACACGAAGACATCCGGACAGAACAATCAGAAACCAATCTGGAGGATGTCTTCATCAAGTTCATGAGTGACAGCACGGACAATATGCAATGAGCAGAGTATTCTCCCTTCAGCGGCTCTTTGCCATGCTCATCAAAGAGTTCATCCAGATGCGCCGCGACCGCATCACCTTCGCCATGATGCTCGGTATCCCCCTGCTTCAGCTTGTGCTGTTTGGATACGCGATCAACAATGACCCACGCGGTCTCCCTACGGCTCTGGTTGCCATGGCAAATGACCCATATTCCCGTGCCGCCGTTACAGCCCTTGAGAACTCTCAGTACTTCAAGTTCACCGATGTCAACGTCTCACCATCAGAAGCCCGCAGCCTGCTCCGGCGTGGCAAAGTCACGTTTGTGGTGACATTCCCCAGCAACTTCGCCAAGCAGGCAGAAGCAGGAATACCCAACGCGCTGATTGAAGCAGATGCCACAGACCCGGCAGCGTCCGGCGCAGCAGTCGCCTCTGCCCCGGCAATCATCGAAAAAGCCGTTGCATCCATCAAACAAAAGAATCCAAGCCTGAAGCAGGATCTTTTGAAGTCCAGTACCATCATTCATCGCAATTACAATCCGGAAGGCATCACCCAGTACAACATCGTCCCCGGCCTGCTGGGCGTCATTCTTCAGCTGACGCTGGTGATGATGACTAGCATCGCACTGACGCGAGAAACAGAACGTGGCACCATGGAAAACCTTCTGGCCATGCCCGCGTCCCCTTTCGAGATCATGTGCGGCAAAGTCCTGCCCTATCTGGGCGTGGGGGCGGTTCAGGTCGCCGTAGTGTTGAGTGCAGGCCGCCTGCTCTTCAACATCCCGTTTGAAGGCGGGCTGCTGTTGCTTATCGGCGCCATACTGGTTTTTGTGCTGACATTGGTGTTGCTGGGTTACTTCATTTCAACAGTCGCCCGCACACAAATGCAGGCCATGCAGATGACGTTCTTCTTCTTCCTGCCATCCCTACTGCTCTCCGGCTTCATGTTCCCCTACGCGGGCATGCCGGAATGGGCGCAAATGCTGGGCGAGATCTTCCCGCTCACTCACTTCCTGCGCGTTGTACGTGCGATCTTGCTGAAAGGCGCGGAATGGAGCGAGGTATCTGCAAGCGTTTACACCCTCTTCCTGTTCGTCGGCCTGCTCCTGATGCTGGCCTTGAAGAGGTTCAAGCGGACACTGGACTAACAACTGCCCGCAAGAAAAGAGGCGCCGTTTTCGCGGCGCCTCTTTCAACTCTTTTAGCTGGCCTCAAAGGCCTCAGCGCTTTGAGAGACACTCGCCTCTTCAGCTCCATTCGAGACAAGATTGGCCATCAGGCGGAAAGCCCCCGGCACCAGCTTCTCCATCTGGTGATGCAGGATAAGCGAGGTGTGGATGTGTTGCCCCTGTCCAAAGTCACCCGCAAGCAAAATGCCCTGGTGAGGTGCTTCATCGGGGTCCGCCATCTCCAGCAGCGGTTCATAGGCAACATCCCAGCTCTTCGCAAAATAGAGCCCGCGCTCCTTGTGCCAGTTCGCCCAATCGCTCTTGCCAATCTCGTTAGGCTTGTTGAGCAAAACATGCTGCGGGTTCAGATAACGCACCTCGGCGTTCTCATCAGTCACCCGCCAACGCAAGCTCGGCGATCCAATCTCAAGCGGTTGAAGCGGAAGCTTCTCTGCATCCCAGCGATCCCATGGACGGTGATAGAGTGTAATCAGGCGCCCGCCTGCTTTCACCCACGCATGAATATCCTCAATCACATCATGCAGGTCCTGTCGGCTACGGAATGCAAAGATGCCGACAACGAGGCAATCCAGCCCTTGCAGCCGCTTGGCACTCAACTCACCAACAGGCGAATCAACCAGTTCAACGCCAATGTCACCAAGCCATTTGGCAACACGGTCATTACCGCTCCCGACATAACCAACACGCTTTGCATCAAGACGCGCCTCAACCACACAGATCCGAACCGTCGCCGGAGTAACCCGAACACGCTGGCTCACATGCGGATAAGACACAACATGAACGGTGTAAGCCTGCTCGCCCCCCTGCAAGATCGGCAACTCATAAAGCCCTTTGGCAACATCATCTGGCAGAGCAATCTGGAAAACACCATCGTCAAACTGTGCCGTCCATCCTTCTGGCACATCAAGGCTCAAGCCCTCGGCATTCCCACCCACCGGAATGCTCAAGGACCGTTTTTCCAGCGTGTTGTTGAGCACGAAGCCCGTGTCATCCAATGTGACCACATGAGAAGGAAGCACAATTGGCTCCACCTCAAACGGCAGCCGCGTTTCAACCGCCACACCATGAGAAGTAAACTGAAGCTTTGCACAGGGCGCCTGAACCGCATCTGGACAATAAACAGCAGGATACGGATCACTGGTGTCTGCTTCAGACCCAACTTGGACGCAGCCGTCTTGCTGCACCCAGCCCTTCGGCAGATCCAGCTCAAAGCTCACGGCTTCACGGTTACACTCAAACGCAACCTCGACGCTCTCACCACGCTTCAGCTGGTCTTGAGACAACCGCATTGAAGCAACAATGCCCTCTGCCAGCTCAAGCACTTTGGCAAGCTGCAATTCCTTGCGCTCCAGACGGTGTAGCACTTCATCACGGGCTGCTTCAGGGCACTCCTCCATCGCTTTACGCAACAACTTCAGCGCCTGGGCTGCAGCCGCGCCAATCATCGCACGGTTCGGGAAGGCCTCAATTGCATCCAGACAATGATCATGCGCCTTGTCCAGCAATTCTGAAAGTGTTGGGGCTCCTGCAAAGGAGCCAAGCTCGGATAGGTCTTTCGGAAGATTGTCGGATAAAGACAGCTCTTCTGTTCCAACCGTGCTTTCCGCCAGATGCAGCGACCAGACATTGCTTTTGTCATAAGCCTGCCAGCGCCCCATGCCTTGCGTTCTATGGAATGCACGGGACTGCTCACCAATCTGAGCCCAGCTCCAGCCAGTCACTTCCTCCTCACCATTGCCATCAAATTCAAGCGTGGCTGGCGGCGGTGGAACTTCATCATCATACGCCCCACCCGCGCCAGACCACGCAGGCAGGTAGAGCTTCTTGACGGTCCAGCATGGCAGATCAACATCAGGAAACTCAGGATCAGCTGCCGCTTTCATCACCTCAAACGCAGCCTGTGTCATAGCGCGGTGGTGACCATGCTGGCCGGGAATATTCAGAAAAGTTGGACTAATGATGTCTGGCCGCTCTTGGCGGATGATTTCAACAAACCGCTTCAGCGTGCGTTGATGCCCCCACTTGCCAAGTGTCTCAACACCACTTTTTGAAAACCCGAAGTCAAAAACACTGTCCTCAGCATTTCTCGAAAGCCAGTACATGCGCATGTTCAGCACATCACAGGCTTTTTCCATTTCTGCGGTGCGCAATACACCAAGGTTCTCAGTCGCCTCGGTCCCGATATCGTTTTGCCCGCCCTCACCACGGTTGGCGCAGGCATAAGACAAGGCAATGCCATCGCGAAGACCAATCGCTGCCAGCATCTCAGAAATCTCATCATCCGGATGAGCTCCCGTATTCATAAAGGAAACCGTTGACTTGAGCGGCTGCAGCGCCCGCCAAAGGTTCACCATCCGCACACTTTGTTTGTGCTCGGCAATACGTTCTTGTTCTGAAAGTGGCATCGTGTCCCCTCAGGCTACCTTCGAAATACTTGGAATATAGGTGTCGTGTATAATCAGCGCTGCCGCTCCAAGAGCCGCAGTCATCCAACCAGACGCTCCACGCACTACACGCGGCAAGGTCCGGTCAGCGCGGACGGAAACCGTCGCATCAATCAGGTTCAGTTGAGCAATCAACCGCTCAAGCAACTCTGGCGGCATAGCACCACCAAGAATAACGGCTTCCGGATCAAACAAGTTCTCAAGCGTTCCAATGGCCTGCGCCAATGGGTCAGCCGCCTCACAAATCCACTCTTCCAGATCAGGATCATTCACGGCCAGCAGGTCAGAAAGGTCCTTCTGGTTTTCCGCTGACTTGCCGCGCTTTTGCAAAAACTCACTAGCCGCCATACGGCTGGTATAGGTTTCAAGGCACCCGCGATTGCCACAGGAACAAAGCCGTCCGCCCCGCTCCACAACAACGTGCCCCAGCTCCCCAGCGTTGCCAAACGCACCGCGCAGGATCTCACCATTGGAGATCACACCAAGCCCCAGACCAGTGCCAAAATAAACAAAACAGAAGGATTGCAGGTCCGTAGCCGAGCCAGTGGTCTGCTCTGCAATAGCCGCCGCCGTCGCATCATTTTCCACGCGCACCGGCACCTGCAGCACATCTTCAAACAGTGCCTGCGGGTCTTTATCGTCCCAGCCAACCAACTCGGCCTTACCAGCTCCAGTCAATCCCACACGGCCAAACGGACCTGGCATAACGATTCCCGCGCCTAAAACAGGTGGCGCGTTCTTGCCAATGAATGAAAGGGCCTCATCGCAGGCTGTTTTAACGGCTGGCAAAACCACTGCGGGCGCACTACTCTCGATATGTATGCGCTTGGTATAAAGCGTATCGCCAAGAAAATTCACCAGCGCACAAAGGATCGCATTGGGGCGAACCTCCACCCCCAACGCAACAGCGCCCGCCGGGTTTAAAGTGTATTGCACCGCAGGCAAACCACGCCCTTTTGTTTGCCGCTCACCCGCAAGAATCAGAGCCTCGCTCTCCAATTCAGCTATGATGTTGCTCATTGCCTGTGTGGACAAACCTGTCAGGCGCGCAAGTTCTGCTCGCCCCAGTTTCCCATGAGAACGTAAATGCCCGAGAACGACTTTCCTATTGTGAAGTCGAGTTCTTTCGGCGTTGGAGCCAATGATTTTAAGTGGTGTTTTTCGATGCATATCTATCCATTAAATCAAAACACTTGAATACTCAACTCAATTGAATTAAATCTATTCAGCATTGTGAAATATTAAGAGAAGAACATTTCTTTTCGCAATTTATCAAAAGAAGCCGGAGCGAGGAATAGAGGGCAGTTCCGACTTTAGGACTTAGGAGAGGGTCTTATGAAGCAGTTGAAAAAGTGGATGCTGGGGGCAACCACCGCGGCTTGCGCAATGTATGCAGCAGGCAGCGCACAAGCCGTTGAAATTGAGTACTGGCAGTATTTCTTTGAGCCACGTGTGAAAGCAATGGAAACCCTGATCGAAAACTTCGAGAAGGCAAACCCGGACATCACCGTGAAAATGACCCACTTCCCGTATGCGGATTACCGCACGAAAGTGGCAGCAGCGATCCCTGCGGGTCAGGGCCCGGATGTGGTGCAGCTGTTTTATGGCTGGTTGAACGACTACGTAAACGCACAACTCATTCAGCCACTTCCAAACGATGTTTTCCCGCCAGCTGAAATTGAGGCTGAGTTCTTCCCAATGGTTCAGGCTATGAAGCGCGGCGATCAGTACATGGCCCTGCCAACCGCAGTGCGCTCGCTGGCTCTGTTCTACAACAAGCACCTGTTCGACAAAGCTGGCATCGACGGCCCACCAAAGACACTGGACGAACTGGTTGAAACCGCAAAGAAACTCACCCAGAAAGACGGCGCAGGCAACCTGTCCACCGTTGGCATCACCACAGGCATGAACGCACAAGACCACCACTGGTTCCGCGAAGTGCTTATCCGCCAGTTCGGCGGCGATCCATACATGGATAACTACAAGAAAGTGAACTACAACACAGATGCCGGTAAAGCCGCTCTGAAGTACTACTCCGATCTTGAGTTCACTCACAAAGTAACCGCAGCAGGCTTCATGGATGAGCCACAGGCCGCCTTTAAAGCAGGCCGGGCAGGCATGCACATCGACGGCTCCTTCCGCATCGGCGCACTCAACAAAGTCCGCGGCCTCAAGTGGGGCGTTGCAGAGCTGCCAGCCGCAGCTGACGGCACCCATTCCAACTACTCGTCTTATTGGGTGAACGGCATCACGTCCAAAGCCACCGATGAGAAGTACGATGCAGCCGTCAAGTTCATGAAGTACGTCACCTCCGATGAGGCCATGCAAGTCTGGCTCGACACCGTTGGCGAACTTCCTGCAAAACCATCTGCAGCGATGACAGAAGCCAATGCCAACCACGAAGTCTACGGCCCATTCATCAAAGGCCTTGGCTATGCGAAGACAACAATCTTCGCCAACGAAAGTGGTCAGCGTCAGGCTCTGATGGACATGGTTGGACGTATGCGTCTTCAAGATCAGTCTGTAGATGACTCTCTTGCTCAGGCAGCAGACGAAGAGCAGAAGATCCTCGACGACTACTACAACTAAGCATCACGCGACAGTCTATCAAAACGTATGTGTGTGGGGGCTCCACCTTGCCCCCACACCATCAAGACAGCATGTAGGGCAAAGGTTCTTTAAGCAGAGCCATAAAACACCTTAAAACAAATAGTTAAAGCAGTCTCATGTCTCATATTCTGAGCGAACTGCTGCAATTCCGGCTATAACCAGGGGGCGGTTTTGGGGATTTATAAGAGGCTCTCGATCTCGCAAAAGCAGATCGTCTGGGCGTGGGGGCTACTTGCCATCCCAATCGTTTTTTATGTAGTCGTGCGCTTCTATCCAACAGCGAACGCTATTCTGCTCTCTTTTCAGGAATGGAACCTGCTCGGCTCCCGCAATTGGACCGGGTTCGACAATTATGTAAAGCTGTTCAGTGACCCCACATTCTGGAAAGTGTTCGGCAACACCTTCCTCTATTTGATTTTGGGAACACCAAGCTCTCTGCTCCTTGCCTTCGTGATCGCGTTCCATCTCGACAAACTGCGCTTCATGCATGGCACGATCCGGGCATTGTACTTCCTGCCATTCATGACCAGCGCGGTCGCAATGGCGTGGGTCTGGCGCTGGTTCTACCAACCAGTTCCAATCGGCGTCTTCAACAACACGCTGGCCACCTTCGGCATCCCGCAGATCCCGTTTTTGAACTCAACCACCTTTGCACTGCCATCCATTCTGGCACCGGCCATCTGGGCAGGACTGGGCTTTCAAGTCATCATCTTCATGGCCGGTCTACGCGCTATTCCGCAAACCTATTATGAGGCCGCCCGCATTGATGGCATTTCTGCGTGGGAAACGCTGACCGAGATCACCATTCCGCTTCTCAAGCCAACCATCGTCTTTCTGGTTGTCTTCTCCTCCATTGGCTTCCTGCGCATCTTCGATCAGGTCTTCAACATGACCACGAATGATCCCGGCGGCCCGCTCAACTCCACCAAGCCGTTGGTTCTGATGATCTATGACACGGCCTTCAACTCTTTTGACATGGGGTATGCGGCGGCACAAACAGTTGTTCTGTTCACCGTTTTGCTTGTCGTCAGCCTGCTGCAATTGCGCGTCATGAGGGATAAGTAATATGGCTTTCTCAGATACTCTGGACACAAGCAAAAAGACCTCGGCCCTGCGCAATTCTGCCCGCAGAAAACGCAGTCAGGCGCAGTTCATCCGTTGGCTCCTGCTGTTTGCAGGTGGCATCGCCATGATCATGCCAATCGTCTTCATGCTGTCCACGTCCTTCAAATACCCGTTTGAAGTCTACAACCTGAACCTCATCCCGGAAGAACCAACAATCGAGAACTACACCTACGTTCTTGAAGACGGGCGCTTCTTCGGCTGGTTCACCAACTCTTTGTTCATCGCAACCATCACAACCATCTGTAACGTGCTGTTTGACAGCCTCGTCGGTTACGTCCTGTGCAAGTACACCTTCCCGGGCCGTTACATCATCTTCATCGCCATCCTGTCGACCCTGATGATCCCGACCGAAATGCTGGTTATTCCGTGGTACCTGATGAGCTCTGCATTCGGCTGGCTCGACACTTACTGGGGCATCATGTTCCCAGGTCTTATGACAGCCTTTGGCACCTTCCTCATGAAGCAGTTCTTTGAAACTGTACCAGACGACTTTCTGGAAGCCGCGCGCATTGATGGCCTCAACGAACTACAGATCTGGTGGACAGTGGCCATGCCGCTGGTGCGCCCTGCTCTGGCAGCGCTGGCAATCTTCGTCTTCCTTGGCAACTGGACAGCCTTCATCTGGCCTCTCATCGTCACCAACAGTCAGGAAATGTACACCCTGCCCGTTGGCCTCACCACCTTCTCCGTAGAAGCGCAGGTGGAGTGGGAACTGATCATGACAGGTGCAGCAATTTCAACCATCCCGACCCTGATCGTATTCCTGGTGTTCCAGCGCTACATCATTCGCGGCGTAGTAATGGCAGGGCTTAAAGGATGATCGACAGCTCCAAGTTCCCCCATCCTGTCTACAAAGACACAGTGCTTGCACCGCTTTTTGAAGGCGTGAAAGCACACCATGTCGCCTCGATCACCCAGATCAATCAAGCCCATCTGGTGATGCTGTGCGAGACTGGCATTGTGCCAGTTGAAACCGGCAAGCAAATCGCCAAGGCACTCCTTGAGATCGAGAAGGATCTGGCAGACGCTGATCCGGAATACACGGGCGAATACGAGGACTACTTCTTCCTCGTTGAAGCTGAGCTAAAAAAGCGGCTCGGCCCAGACATCGCTGGCATGCTGCACACAGCCCGCTCGCGCAATGACATGGACCACACCGTCTTCAAGCTGGCGCTGGCAAAACGCTGTGATGCCCTCACCCAGCAGGCTCTGCATCTGTGTGATGTGCTCATCAAGAAAGCCGAGATCGAAAAGGAAACGCTGATTGTTGCCTACACCCACGGGCAACCGGCACAGCCATCCACCTTTGGCCATTACCTGTCCGCCGCACTGGAAGTGCTACTGCGTGATCTGGAACGGCTGAATCTGGCACGAGCCGGCATTGACCACTGCCCAATGGGCGCAGCAGCCATCACCACTTCTGGCTTTCCGATCAATCGGGAGCGTATGGCGCAGCTGCTTGGCTTCAGCGAACCGCTGCTCAACTCCTATGGCTGTATTGCCTCCGTAGATTACGTGACTGGCCTCTACTCGGCCATGAAGCTCATGTTCCTGCATCTGGGCCGCGTCATTCAGGACATGCAGTTCTGGAGCGCATTCGAAGTTGGACAGCTCTACGTGCCAAACAGCCTGGTGCAGATCTCTTCCATCATGCCGCAAAAACGCAATCCGGTGCCAATCGAACACCTGCGCCATCTGGCATCCATCACCGTTGGCCGCTGCGATGCAATCGTCGGCACCATGCACAACACCCCGTTCACCGATATGAACGACAGTGAGGGGGAAGTGCAGCAGGCAGGGTATGCAGCCTTTGAAAGCGGCAGCCGCGTGCTGGATCTTTTTGCAGCACTCATCGCCGCAAGCTCAATCAACGAAGCACGCGTCGCAAAGAACACGGACGCCTCCTGCATCACCATCACAGAGCTGGCAGATACGCTGGTGCGTGAGGAAGGTCTTTCCTTCCGTCAGGCCCATGAGATTGCAGCAGACACAGCCAAAGCAGTGATAGCAGAGCAAAGACCACTCCGTGACGGCTTTGACCCATTTGGCAAGGCCTTTGAGGCACACGCCCAAAAGATATCCAGCATGAGCGAAGACCAGTTCATGCATGCTGTCAGTGCCGAAAACTTCGTTGCAATTCGCACCCGCCCCGGCGGGCCTGCTCCAAGTGCATTGGATGCTGCTTTGGAAACTTACAAGCAGTCTGCCAAAGCCTTGAGAGCCAAAAACAAATCATTTGCAGATCAAAGCGTGCAGGCCACTTTAGTGCGCAGCGCTGCTTTTGCAAAACTAGTGCAGGAGTGATCGATTGACCACCGTATCCCTAAACAATCTCGTTAAGTCCTACGGGGACACTCAGGTCCTGCATGGCATCAATCTGGACATCCAGTCCGGTGAGTACGTTGTTCTGGTTGGCCCGTCCGGCTGCGGCAAGTCCACCACCCTGCGCATGATCGCAGGGTTGGAGGAAATTTCCGCAGGCGACATCCGCATCGGCGGCGATGTGGTCAACGACATGGAGCCCAAAGAGCGCAACATCGCCATGGTCTTCCAGAACTATGCGATCTACCCTCATATGACGGTGCGCAAAAACATCGGCTTTGGACTGCGCACTTCCAAGCTCTCCAAGGACGAGAAAGACGCGCGCATCGATGAAGTCTCCGGTATTCTGGAACTGACAGACCTGCTCGACAGAAAGCCGAACCAGCTTTCCGGCGGTCAGCGCCAGCGCGTCGCCATTGGGCGCGCCATGGTGCGTGATCCAGCTGCCTTCCTGTTTGACGAACCTCTGTCTAATCTGGACGCGCAGCTGCGCACTCAGATGCGACTGGAGATCAAAAAGCTCCACCAGCGCGTTGGCAACACCATCATCTTCGTGACCCACGATCAGGTCGAGGCCATGACAATGGCAGACCGTATCGTGATCATGAAAGACGGTCACATCCAGCAGGTCGGCACACCGTTCGAAGTGTTCTACGAGCCAGCAAACATCTTTGTGGCTCAGTTCATCGGCGCCCCTTCCATGAACATGCTGAATGGCATTGTGAAGGGAGAAGCGATCGCTCTGGACAATGGCACCTCAGTTCAGGTGCCAACCACCAAGCTCAGTGAAAATCAGCAGGTCGCCGTTGGTCTGCGCCCGGATGCCCTGCTGGTTCAGGAAGGCGAAGGCCTCTTTTCCGGCGAAGTGTCCGTGATCGAACCACTCGGCACAGACACCCTCGCCTACGTTAAAGTGGGCGAAAAGGAAGTCATCGCCAAAGCCTCTGGCAGAACACCGCCTGCCGTTGGCGACACAGTCAACCTGCATGCAGCACCTGAAGCCATTCACTTGTTTGATGCGCACACCGGGGAGGCCATCCGGTGATCTCAAAACAAACCGATGGGGCAATCGTCTGTGCGGGACGGGTTTATTGCGACCTCATCTTTACTGGGCTCACCGAACTGCCAAGACTAGGCGAAGAAACCTACGCCGAAGAACTGGCAGTTGAACCCGGAGGCGGCGGCTTCATCACCGCTGCCAACCTTTCCGCATTGGGCCACAAAACGACCCTTCTGGCATCCATGCCCGGCGGCCCGTTCGGCTCGGCGATTTTAGACAAGATGCAGCGCAGCGGCGTTGACCTGAGCCTGTCGCCCTTTAACACCGCAAACGGTGCTCAGGTAACAGCCGTCATCGGCTGTCAGGAAGACCGCGCCTTCCTGACAAAGCGCAATGGGACCGCAGTACCAAGAGACATGCTGAAGGCGTTCAGCACATCAAAAGCCAGACACCTGCACATCGGTGAACTGGCAACACTGCAGGAACTCCCGGAACTGCTGGAGATCGCCAAGGCCGCAGGCATGACGGTCTCTCTGGATTGCTCATGGGATCAGAACTGCCTCCTCAATGGAGAGGTTCAGGACCTCATCGCACAGGTGGACCTTTTCCTGCCGAACGAGATGGAAGCTGAGCATCTGGGCTACCTGAAAGAGCCAGCCAACTGCCCGACACTCACAGTTGTGAAAAAAGGCAAGGCAGGTGCAACCGCCATCACTAAGGACGGCGAGATCACCGTTGCCGCAGACCCCGTCCCTGTTGTCGACACAACTGGCGCCGGAGATGCCTTCAACGCTGGCTTCCTGAGCTCATGGCTCCGCGGAGCAGACATCGAGACCTGTTTGCAAGATGGCAACAAGTGCGGTGCAGCAGCCGTTATGCGCGTCGGCGGCGCACCTTAAATCAAACAAAAAGGGTCACACACGCTGTGGCCCTTATCCCCCTTAGCTCTTCCTTTTATCCCCGCTTTCACCTTCCCTCAACCTCACTTGCAGTCGCAGCACATATGCGCGCCTCAATGAAATACCGATGAACGTATCCTCCTACCCTTTCAGCGCAAATTTTACATAGCAACGCACATTGCAACGCAAAAATTAAAACGTATTTCCTACATATCTATATGATCGCGCGCGCCTCTTAAAAGTCTATATTTTCAGCCATTCTTGACAGATAAAAATTTTGATTCCTAAAATACAAACGTTTTAATTATTGCTTTTCCGAGTCTGGAAGAGCCCAATCTGTCGGATTTCATAGAGTGGCACGCGCAACAATCAAAACCATCGCTCAAAAAGCAGAACTGTCGGTTGGTACCGTCTCAAGAGCATTGAAGGATTGCTCTTCAGTCAAGGACAAGACCAAACAGCGCGTTCGCCAGATCGCCGAGGAAATCGGCTACGTCCGCAACCTCGACGGTCTCCGCCTGCGCACCGGTCGCACCTACTCTGTCGCCGTCGTCATGACCACTCCTACCACTGGTAGCCATGAGTGGGAAGGTGTCGAATACACCAATATTCTCAATGGCATAATGGGCGCTCTGCGCGGCACCATGTACCGCGCGGCGATCTATCCGGTCGATGATTTTGCCAGCAGTTTTCAGGAAATCCGAATTATCGTAGAACAGCGCCTGGCCGACGGCATCATCATTTCAGGCACCCGCCCCGATGACGCCCGCATCAGCTATATGCTGGAAAAGGACTTTCCCTTCGTCACATACGGCATGAGTGAGCACTTCACTCCCTACTCCTATGTGGATGCGAACTCGCAGGAAATGTCTCAAAAAGCCACCACCCGCCTCATCCAGCTCGGCCACACCAACATCGTCTCCATCAACCCGCCAGACGAGCTGATGTACTCCAAACAACGCCAACGCGGCTACATCCGCGCCCTGCAAGACGCGGGGATAGACGTCCAAACTGAATTCATCGCAACAGGCCCGCTTACACCGGAGTTCGGCAAAGCGACCGTTAAGGCCCTGTATAATCACGACAAAAAACCAACAGCCTATATTTGCGCCAACGAAGCCAGCGCACTCGGCGTGCTCTCCGCCTTTTACGAACTGGGCATAAAGTTCGGCAAGGATGCGATTGTGAACGCCACCGACGACATCAATGTCAGTGCATACTTCACCCCACCAATCACGACATATTTCCTGCCCATTGAAGAAACCAGCAAGGCTCTCGGCGAGTTCATCATTCGCCGCATAGAGGGAGAGCCGGCACAAGACCTCCAAAGAATGGTCATGCCACAACTGATCGAACGGCAGGACGACCGCCTGAAACCTTAGGCTTCAGACGCACACGGCCCAGCGCTCTGGCTGAGCCAAACAAAATTATGAGGAGAGCATAATATGTTACGTGAAATTATTGCCGCATCTGTTTTTGGCACCATGATGATCGCAGGCGCACAAGCCGCTGATCTGGAAGGGAAAGTTCTCAAAGTTGGCTCTGATACCACCTACCCGCCAATGGAAACCGTTGATGAGAGAACCGGTGAAATCGTTGGCTTTGATGTAGATATCATGGATGCCATCTGCGCGAAAATTAACTGCAAGGCCGAGTTCGTAGCAACCGCCTGGGACGGTATCTTCGCCGCACTTGTCCAAGGTGAGTTTGACGTCGTTGTCTCAGGCGTGTCCATCACCGATGAGCGCAAGAAAACCATGGACTTTTCAGAGCCTTACCTTGTCGTCAGCCAGGCTATCCTGCTGCGTGTAGAAGACGAAGGCACATCTCTTGAAGGGTTCCAGAGCGGTGGTAAAACACTGGCAGCCCAAACCGGAACCACCAACGCTCAACTGGCCGAAAAACTCGTTACACGTGAGAACACACGCCTTTACGACACATTTGCAGCCGCCATCCTCGCCCTTCAGAACGCTGACGTAGACGGCGTGATCATCGACGGCACCTCCGCCCATGCCTACGAGCAGGAGTTTGCTGGCGAACTGACAGCCGCGATCAAAGGACTGGAATCTGACCCGCTCGGCATCGTCTTCCAAAAAGGCTCACCAATGGTCGACGCCATCAACGAAGGCCTTGAGCAAATCAAAGCAGACGGCACATGGGATGCCCTCACCGCCAAATACTGGGGTGTTGAGAACTAATCTCTTTTAGGCACCATGCCTAAACCTCCAGGCGGGACTGTTCAATGTGAGCAGCCCGCTCTCCCAATATTTCGAAGCGATCCACGGAACGCATCAAGTCATTGATGTGAGTGGAGGAATCCCGTGAATGTTTTAAGAACACTGCGGCCCAGCAATGTCATCCTCATTGCTGCCATGCCCTTCATAATCTACCTGTTTGTCTCAACCAACAACTACAAGCGCTCGATCTTCGCAATCGTCGGCATCGGAGAAAACGCAAGTACATTGTTTGCAGGCTTCCTGTGCCTACTGGTCATCTTCACCTCAGGTTTTTGGCATGCCTACTCCCTGCTGAAAGGCACCGAGCCAAGCAAAGCCAACAAACTTGGCCAAAACTCTGCATTCATTATCTATTTTGCCCTTCTGGCGCTAATCGCAACCAACACCATAGACCTGTCAGTCTTTGTTGACTCTGTCATCGCCAACAGTGTTGATCCCTACACATCTGACCTCATCCAAAAAGCAGTCAGACCACGCCAGCTCACACCAGAAGCTCAAAACTTAGTGCTTGGCATTTTCTCCAAAGCCGCCTTCATTTACCTGATTGCTTCACTTGGCATCCTACTGTTTCATTACCTCAGTAAATCAAAGCAAGCGTTTGTTTCCATAAGCAGATACACGCTGCCCCTGCTGCTCCTGACCAACTTGCTCGGTGCTTTTTGCATTCTCTTTGTCGCCCACGCAGGGTTCGCTGCCGGTTTGATGGTCACCCTCCGCGCAGCATTCTTTGCTTACTTTGCCTCAATGGTCTTAGGCCTCATCTGGGCAGGTCTGCAAAGCCTGGAAAAGAAGAAGCATACCAACCTCTTCTACGCCGTTGCCGCTCTCATCTTCTTCGGTCTCTGCGCTGTCTTCGCCCTGCAACCGCAGCAGTCCTACAGCCTGATCGGAACCGTGGAAGGCCGCGTCGCCATCATCAAAGGCACCCCGCAGTCAATCACCGACCAAATCCGCTTTGGCGAATATGATGGCGCAGATCACACCAGTATCGACATCCGCAGTGTGAAGGACCCAAGCCATGCGCTGGTCACCGTTGAAAAGAACGAACGTGTATCGGCAGCTTTCATTCCAACTGAAGCCGTTCCAACAAATGCAAATCTCCTCTGGCAGACATCCTTCTTGCCGGATGAGAGCAAGTATCCCGCCATCACGTTTGGCGTGCTTGGCTTCTTCACCATGCTGCTGGTGAGCTGCTCTTTTTATCGCAACGAACACCCACTCGCCATTGCGGCAGAGTTCTTCATAGACACCGTCCGCGGCATCCCAATGTTGGTGATCATCCTCTATGTAGGTCTCCCTCTCAGCGGAGCCCTTAAAAGTGCATCAGACGGCATGATCAATCTGTCCAACATGACCCGCGGCATCGTCGCCATCTCCATTGGCTATTCCGCCTACATGGCCGAAATTTTCCGGGCCGGCATTTTAGCCGTCCCCAAAGGACAGATTGAAGCCGCACGGAGTTTGGGCCTAAGCCGTTGGAAAGTCGCCCGCTTTGTCGTGCTCCCACAGGCCTTGTCCATTGTAATCCCACCACTGGGCAACGAGTTCATCGCCATGTTGAAGGACACCTCTCTGCTGTCGATCCTCTCCGTTCGCGACGTTACACAGCGTATGAGAGAGTTTCAGGCGAGCAGCTTCCTGCCCTTTGCTCCATTCAACTCCGCTGCAATTCTTTATGTCGTCCTCACTCTGGGCGCTGCCAGCATAATCAAATCAATTGAGAGACGTTATGAGCGCAAATCACACTAGTAAACTGCAGCATCTCCAACAGCTGGCAAACTCAATCAAGTTTCCAAAAGACATGGTTCTGGGAGCCGCCACCGCGTCTTACCAAATTGAAGGTGCCGTCAACGAAGGCGGTCGCGGCCCTACTGTATGGGATCACTTCACTCACATTCCCGGCAATATTGCAGACGATACCAACGGTGACATAGCCTGTGATCATTACCATCGGCTGGAAGAAGACGTTGCCTTAATGAAAGAGCTTGGTCTCACGGCCTACCGCTTCTCCATCTGCTGGTCGCGCATCCTCCCCAATGGCCGTGGTCCGATCAATGAAGAGGGATTGGCCTTCTACGAGCACCTGACCGACTTACTGCTGAAAGCAGGCATCACCCCCTACGCGACGCTGTACCATTGGGACTTACCACTTGCCCTGCAAGAAGAAGGCAACGGCTGGCTACGTAGAGGGCTGGTGGACGACTATATCAATTACGTCGATATCACCACGAAGCGACTTGGCTCTAAAATCAAGCACTGGGCCACATTCAACGAGCTCTTCACCTTCACGTGGTGGGGCTATGGATTGAAGGAGGACGCACCTGGCCTCGGCGGCGGCGCAAAAGCAGCACTGACAGCAAGTCACCACGCCCTCCTGGCTCATGGCAGAGCCGTTCCAATCATCCGCAAGAACGTACCTGACGCTCAAATCGGCATTGTTCTGGATTTGAATCCCGTCACCCCAGCCAGCGACGCCATTGCAGATATTGATGCAGCTCAACGCTTTGAAGGCTGTCAGAACCGCTGGTATCTGGATGCCATCTTTAAAGGTCAATATCCAGATGACATGCTTGAGACATACAAGACTGTCCTTCCTCACATTGAGGAGACAGACCTTCAGGAGATTGCTCAGCCTCTGGATTACCTCGGCATCAACATCTACCGCAGATCTATCATCAAGGATGGCACCGAGTTCACACCAGTCAACTTCAAGCGCCACCTACCAGAAGGCCAATACACCCAGATGGGCTGGGAAGTTCATCCCGAGTGCCTCTATGACATTCTGCAGTATGTAAACACCAATTATGCTCCTAAACAGCTCTTCATAACCGAAAACGGAGTCGCCTTCTCCGATACTCTGGAAACAGATGGAAGCATTCAGGATTGGGACCGCAGCACCTACGTTCTGTCCCATCTACAGCAGGCAGCCAGAGCGATTGAAGATGGAATACCGTTAAAAGGGTATTTCTGCTGGACACTCATGGACAACTTCGAATGGGCAGAAGGGTATCTCCCGCGCTTTGGCCTGATCCACGTTGATTTTGAAACCCAGAAACGCACCATCAAGCAAAGCGGCAGGCTTTACTCCATGGTCGCTAGCCAACTGCAGAGTGAGATGCAGGAAACCTCAGAGTAATCTGTCCTTCAACTCAAACCAGGTGTAGCTGAGAGCAAGCAGGTGGCGGCGCATAGTCCTGAAAGGAAACTCTATCGGCGCCTGCTTCATAAAACTTGGGTAAGGCATTTTTGTTGCCGCACCAAGCATCTCAGCTGCCACCAGCTGCCCGGCATAAGTGGCCATAGCAATGCCGTTCCCATGATAACCAAAAGCAGCGTAAAGCCCCTGCGTATCGGGAACCGCACCTGCAAATGGCACAAGTTTATGGGTCAAACAAGCAAGACCAGACCAGAAATCTGGCGTTTCAACATTCACCCATTCAGGAAACATCCGCTCAAGGTCACGCCGTGTAGCTGTGCGCATACGCTTTCGCGCATGTGGTGTAGCACTCACGCTTCCCCGCATACCAAAAAGCATCCGATTGTCCGGGAGCAGACGGAAGTAATGCAGCAAAGTCCGGGTGTCATAGGCCATCTGATTAGAGAACCACCCCTGACGCTTCAATTCCTCATCAGAAAGAACGCGCGACATCAAAATGTTAGATTGTACCGGAAGATATTTTCCAGCCATCCACTCCGGCATATTTTCAGAGGAATAGCCATTGGTCGCCAAAAGTACTTTTTGCGCACGCAACTGGCCAGTTCTTGCTTTCAGGACATACTGCCCATCTGCAGCAGGAGTAATGCCGAGCACAGAGGTCTGTTCATAAAACCGGCCTCCTTGCGCCTTCACAGTCTCAGCAAGACCTCGCGCATATTTGTAAGGATGCAGCGCAAACCCGATTGGAATCGTCAGCCCAGAAGAAAGCCCTGAGGCCATCATCCCAAGCTCTGCAAGTTCATCTTTGTCATGAAAGGTGCAGCTGATCCCATAGCGCTTTTGTACGTCCGCAGCTGTATCTTTCAGTTGATCAACGCGCCGAGCTTTGTGAGCAAGAACCGTTTCTCCTTTGGAAACAACATCAGCATCAATCGAGTTCTGCTCCAACAGCTCTGCAACCAAATCAATGGCTGCACGCTCTGCATAAAAGTACCGCCGTGCATCCGCTTCCCCATAGCGATCAATCAAGTCAGCATCATCTGTAATCGTCCCGCCCAGACAGCAGAAACCACCATTGCGACCAGAAGCACCCCATCCAATATGTTGAGCATCCAGCACCGCAACATCGACACCCTGCTGCGCAAGTTTCAACGCTGCAGACAGCCCTGTGTATCCACCTCCAACAACAGCAACTTCACAGGACTGTTCATCGGAAAGCGGCGCACCAAGCGCCTGAGGAGAGAGCGAACGATGCCAGAAATTCTCGGCAACCGGTTGCTCTCCATATGCATCCTCTTGAAATATGCGATGCAAACTCAATCGAGCCTGAGCCTCCTCAAAACCTATTTGATGCCTTGGGCAGTAACATCAGCAGCCGTCAGATCCAACGCACGATGCGCTTTCTCAATCAACTCATCCACCTCACTGCGCGAAATCACAAGTGGCGGCGAGATGATCATGCTATCGCCAACGTGGCGCATCACCAAGCCACTCTCAAAGCAATGATCTCGGCAGATCGTCCCAACAGTGCCTTTTTCAGCTTCAAACCGAGCACGACGCGCCTTATCCGGTGAAAGTTCCAAAGCACCAACCAGGCCACAAATACGCGCCTCGCCGACCAGTGGATGCTCGCCAAGAGCTTTCCACTTTTCAGCCAGATAAGGCCCTGTATCATTCGCGACCTTTTCAGGTAGTCGCTCATTTTCAATGATATCAAGGTTCGCAAGTGCTGCTGCGCAAGCTGCAGGATGCGCAGAATAAGTAAAGCCGTGATAGAACTCGCCGCCATGCTCAATAAAGCCCTTGGCAACCTTCTCACTCACCACAACCGCACCAATCGGCAGATAACCAGAGGAAAGCCCCTTAGCAATCGGCATCAGATCTGGCTTGAAGTTGAAAGTCTGTGAGCCAAACCAGTTCCCAGTACGCCCAAATCCACAAATCACCTCATCAGCAATCAGCAGGATGTTGCGTTCACGGCAGATACGCTGAATCTCTGGCCAATAGGTCTCCGGCGGAATAACAACACCGCCTGCCCCCTGAATCGGCTCCCCGATGAAGGCTGCCACATTGTCTTCGCCAAGACGATCAATCTCAGCCTCAAGCTCACGCGCGCGCATCAGGCCAAACTCGGCAGGGTCCATATCACCACCTTCACCATACCAGTAAGGCTGGTTGATGTGAGTGATGTCAGGAATAGGCAGCCCACCTTGTGCGTGCATAGCACTCATACCGCCCAAGCTCGCACCGGCCATGGTAGAACCGTGATAAGCATTATGACGGGAGATGATCGTCTTCTTGGTCGGTTTGCCTTCACTGGCCCAGTAATGGCGCACCATACGAACAACGGTGTCATTGGCTTCAGAGCCTGAGCCCGCAAAAAATACATGGTCCAGATGATCCGGCGCTAGATTAGAGATCCTTTCGGCAAGGGCAATCGCAGGCGGATGAGAACTCTGGAAAAACGTATTGTAATAAGGCAGTTGTTGCATTTGCCGGTGAACCGCCTCGATAATTTCTTTGCGGCCATACCCCACATTCACGCACCAAAGCCCCGCCATTCCATCCAGGATCTTATTGCCCTCAGAATCCCAAAGATAAACACCATCAGCCCGCGTAATCACACGCGTCCCCTTGGCGTTGAGGGACTTGGTATCTGTAAACGGATGCAGATGGTGGGCAGCATCCTTTTCTTGTAGAACATGAGTGGGCGGAAGATTAGCGATATAGTCCATGGGGTCAGTCCTTCCGAAAAGAGGCTCGCCCTGCAAACCGGGCAATAGAAGCAAACTCCCCATTATTTTGTGATCACAAATGTAGGAGAGTCAATCTTTACTTCAATAAAGACGCTACCTGCCTATGTCTCCAACCTAACCCATCAATGCCTGCAGCTCTATGAACTCGGCCAAAGAAACAGCAGATCATCAAACCTTCTCAGCAAGACTGAGAGACTCTCTGATAAACCCCATGCCCTGTGCAATATCCTCTTCCAAGGCAACCTTTAAAGCAGTCTGATCATGTATTTTCAGTGCTTCCAATGCCTGTTTATGCTGGTCTTCCAGATTCGCGGTACCAGACCGCCCATAGACCAGGCGCATAAATGGACCAAACTGAACCCATAGATTTTTGACAAGTTTGATAAGAATTTCAGATCGGCTTTTTGAGTAAAGATAAAAATGAAACTCGTAATTTCCGCGCATGTACCCTTCCACATCGCCAGTTTCCAGCGCGACATCAATCTGATCATCAATGCCTTGGAGAACCTGAATATCTTCTTCTTTCAAATTCACCAGAGCTTTGGATGCCAGCTCAACTTCCAACAACCGCCGAGCTGACCAGATTTCATCGATTATATCTTCGCAAACATCTGGGATAGAAACACGCCTATTGCCGTGTAATTCCAACGCGTTTTCTGCAATGAGACGTCGCACAGCCTCACGAACAGGCATCGCACTCACACCCAGTTCCTCAGCCAGCCCACGCAGGGTCACAGCCTTGCCCGGCAGAAAGCCACCAAACAGGATCCGTTCTCTCAATTGGCGGTAAACTTGCTCATGAACAGGGATCCCCACATCAGAAACAACAGCGCTTTGTAAAGTCATCTTACTCATGAAGGAACTATAGAAGCACCCGAACCAGCTGCAAAGATAATTTGATCACAAACTATTGCCTAGCTGAGAATTCTGTGGTCATCTTTCAAAACAGGCACACAATTAAGAACAACGGAGACGGCCGGATCCAGACACGCCAGCACCAACGCTGTGCAAAAATTTGAGGGGGGAAGATGAAATGAGTTCAAACTTCAAGTCCAGACTGACGGGCACAATGGCGACCGCAATAATGGTTGCATGTGCAGCCAGCGCAGCGCACGCAGAAGGCACCATCAACGTTTACAATTGGTCTGATTACATCGACGAAAGCGTTCTGAAAGATTTCGAAGCTGAAACCGGTATCAAGGTCAATTACGACGTTTTCGATTCAAACGAGGTTTTGGAAACCAAGCTGCTCGCAGGCACCACAGGGTACGATGTTGTTGTTCCAACAGGCAGCTTCCTCTCCCGGCAAATTCAAGCTGGCGTCTTCCAAAAGCTGGATAAAGACGCCCTCCCAAACCTGAAGAACATGTGGTCGCTCGTCTCCGAAAGAACCTCCATCTATGATCCGGGCAATGCGTATTCCATCAACTACATGTGGGGCACCACTGGCATCGGCTACAATGTAGAGGCTGCTGCTAAACGTTTGGACGGCAAACCGGTCGACAGTTGGGAAATCATCTTCAACCCAGAAATACTCGCCAAGTTTCAGGATTGCGGCATTCATATGCTGGACGCCCCAACAGAGCTCATCCCCGCAGCGCTCAACCATCTCGGGCTAAACCCTGACAGTCACAACAAGGCTGATATTGAAAAAGCTGCTGCACTCCTCAAAACCATCCGTCCATACGTCCAGAAGTTTCACAGTTCTGAATACATCAACGCCCTCGCAAACGGCGATATCTGCGTAGCTATCGGTTGGTCTGGTGACGTCTTTCAGGCCCGCGACAGAGCAGCAGAAGCCGACAACGGCGTCACCATCAACTACATCATTCCAAAGGAAGGTGCGTTGATGTGGTTTGATCAGATGGCAATCCCGACAGATGCAGCTAACTCCAAAGAAGCACATATGTTCCTCGATTACATCATGCGCCCGGATGTCATCGCAAAAGCTTCCAACTACGTAGTCTACGCCAACGGCAACAAAGCCTCTCACGAGCATCTGGATCAGGGGGTTCTGGAAGATTCCGCCGTGTATCCTGATGAAGCAACCATGGAAAAACTTTACGTCACAACACCTTACCCACCAAAAATTCAGCGGATTGTGACCCGTGCCTGGACCGCAGTGAAGTCGGGCCAGTAATCATCGGCAGCAGCGGGCAACTCAAGTTGTCCGCGCGCCTTCCATGTTTCTTTGGAAGCAGGACAACAACAGAGGGTGGAGCGGGCCACGATGGAAACTCTGGTAAACACTCAGCCAGTCTGCAAATTCGCACCTTGGGAGGATCCAACTCAGGAACCTTTGGTGCGCTTTGAAAACGTCACGAAGAAATTTGGCGACTTCACTGCCATTGAGGACTTAACGCTCAACATCTATGAGCGCGAGTTCTTCGCCCTTCTCGGCCCGTCCGGCTGCGGTAAGACAACTATGATGCGCATGCTGGCAGGCTTTGAATATCCCACCGCTGGCAACATCATGCTTGGACAGAGCAACCTGCAGAAAGCACCACCACACAAGCGGCCCGTCAACATGATGTTCCAGTCCTACGCCCTCTTCCCGCATATGACAGTGGAACAGAACATCGGCTTCGGCCTCAAACAGGAAAAGACCGCAAAGGCCGAGATCCGGAGACGTGTTGAAGAAATGCTGTCGCTGGTTCAGTTGGAACCTTTTGCCAAACGCAAACCACACCAGCTTTCGGGTGGTCAAAAGCAGCGCGTTGCTCTTGCTCGTTCCCTCGCCAAGAAGCCTAAACTCCTGCTCCTTGACGAACCGCTCGGTGCGTTAGACAGGAAGTTGCGCGAGCAAACCCAGTTTGAATTGATGAACATTCAGGAGCAGCTCGGCCTCACCTTTGTCATCGTCACTCATGATCAAGAAGAGGCTATGACAGTCGCGAGCCGCATCGCCGTGATGGACCACGGCAAAATCGTTCAGGTCGCGACACCCGCTGAAATCTACGAGTATCCAAACTCCCGCTATTCTGCTGACTTCCTTGGCGATGTTAACATCATTGAAGGCCAGATAGATGTCACCACTGGCGAAACTGCAAGCTTGGCGTGGGCTGAAGGTGAAACACCTTTGGCAATCTCAACCAAGCTCCGTCCTCAAGCAGGAACGACCGCCTGGCTCGCAGTTCGCCCTGAAAAACTCCGCATCTCTAAAGACAAGCCAGCAAACGCTGACAACTGCATTAAGGGCGAAGTCTGGGACATCGGCTACACTGGCAACATCTCAACTTATCACGTCAAAGCCTCAAATGGCTCCATTTTGAAAGCACAGGTCTCCAACAGAGAACATCTCGCCGACCGCCCAATCACATGGGAGGACACCGTCTATGTCTATTGGGAGAAAGGCGCTGGCGTCTTTCTGGAAACGTGAGGTGAGCGATGGCAGTTGCAGATATCACCTCCCCCTCAGAAGAAATACAGGAGACATCCAGTCCGAGTTCAGGCTGGGGACGCAGACTGCTCATAGCGATCCCGTATATCTGGTTGCTGATCTTCTTCCTCGCGCCCTTCGTCATTGTACTGAAGATCTCCTTGTCCGATGTCATACTGGCGCGCCCGCCATACTTTCCAAACTTCGACATATCAGAGGGTTGGCAAGGTCTGCTCGCCATGCTTCAGGCGTTTGACCTGGAAAACTATGTCTGGCTAACGGAAGATACACTCTACCTGAACTCATATCTAAGCAGTCTCAGGATCGCATCCATCTCAACGCTACTCACTTTGGCAATCGGCTATCCTATCGCCTATGCCATGGCCAAAGCCCCGAAAGAGTGGCGTGCAACTCTCCTGATGCTGGTGATCCTGCCCTTCTGGACCAGCTTTCTCATCCGCGTATATGCATGGATCGGCATTCTCAAAAAAGAAGGCTTCCTCAACTACTTCCTGCTCTGGACCGGCATCATTGACGAACCCTTGATGATCCTGAACACCGACACTGCCATCTACATTGGCATCGTTTATTCCTACCTGCCTTTCATGGTCTTGCCACTCTACGCAGTTCTGGAAAAGCTAGATATCTCATTGCTGGAAGCTGCAACAGATCTGGGGTGTTCACCTCTCAAAGCCTTTTGGGTCATTACTCTACCGCTGTCATTATCAGGAGTTTGGGCAGGCTGTTTCCTCGTCTTTATCCCTGCTGTCGGTGAGTTTGTCATTCCAGACATTCTGGGCGGGTCCAGCACTATCATGATCGGCAAAACGCTCTGGGTGGAGTTCTTCTCCAACAGAGACTGGCCAGTCGCATCCGCCGTCGCAATTCTACTGCTGCTTATGTTGATCCTACCCATCATCCTGTTCCAGAAACAGCAGGAAAAACAAGCGGAGGCCAGCCAATGACCCGCTTCAACTGGTTCAACACAACAACGCTCACACTCGGCTTTGCATTCCTCTACCTGCCGATCATCCTGCTGATGATCTACTCTTTCAACGAATCCAGACTGGTCACCGTTTGGGCTGGTTTCTCCACCAAGTGGTATCAATCAGTCTTCTTCAATGAGAGTTTCATCAATGCCGCATGGGTCACACTCCGTGTTGGCTTCATCTCTGCATCTGTCGCGACTGTGCTCGGCACCATGGCCGCACTTGTTCTCAATCGCGCTGGACCATTCCACGGCAAAACGCTCTTCACAGGTATGATCTACGCACCAATGGTCATGCCAGAGGTCATCACGGGCCTGTCACTGCTCCTGCTGTTCGTCTCACTGGATTTCACCCGAGGCTTCTGGACAGTTACACTGGCACATATAACCTTCTCCATGTGCTACGCCGCCGTCGTCGTCTCTGCCCGTCTGGTGACGTTCGAACGTAGTCTGGAAGAAGCTGCCCTTGATCTGGGGTGCACCCGTTTTTCCGCCTTCATGCAGGTGACACTGCCCATCATCTTTCCCGCAATTTTGGCAGCATGGCTGCTGGCCTTCACGCTTTCTCTGGATGATCTGGTCATTGCCTCCTTTGCTTCAGGTCCTGGCGCTACCACCCTGCCCATGAAGATCTATTCTCAGGTCCGCGTTGGCGTTTCACCAGAAATCAATGCCCTGTCATCCATTCTCATCGCTGTTGTTGCCGTTGGCGTGGTCACCGCTTCGCTGGTCACAAAACAGGCACAGGTCAAGCGCATGAAAGAAGAACGACTGGCGATAAGCTCAATCTGATCGAGGAAGTATACGTGTCTGATACGAAACACCCATCCTCGCTGGATGAATACTCAAAAGGCGATCTGGCCTACACCCGCTCCACCCCTTATGGGACCATAGCCGAATCCAGCTATGCCGGAGCGCTCAGTTTTATGCGCCGTAAATTCACCAAGGACCTTAAGGGGATAGATGTCGCGGTCTGTGGCATCCCCTTTGACACGTCCGTCAGCAACAGGCCGGGGTGTCGCTTCGGCCCAAGAGCAATCAGGCAAGCTTCCTCCATATTGGCCTGGGACCACGCATGGGGCTGGTCCTTTGACCCGTTCGACCGCCTTGCTGTTGTCGACTACGGCGATTTCATCTTCGATCCCGGCTACCCCATGAGCGTACCGGAAGAACTGGAACAGCAGGCCTCAGCCGTTCTGGACGCAGGCACGGCAACACTCATGCTGGGTGGAGATCATTTCTGCACCTATCCCATGCTCAAAGCGCACGCAAAAAAACACGGACCACTCTCCCTCATCCAGTTTGATGCACACAGCGACACATGGACTGACAACTCCAGCCGTATTGACCATGGCACCATGTTCTACAGAGCGGTAAAAGATGGTCTCATCAACCCGCAGACATCGATACAAGTTGGTATCAGAACCAACAATGAGAACACACAGGGGCTGACCACAATTACGGCAGACTGGGTCCGTAATAATGGAGCACAGGCCACGATTGAACGCATCCATAAGGTGACAGGCAAAAATGCCAGCTACATCAGCTTCGACATCGATTGCCTCGATCCAGCCTTTGCACCGGGAACAGGAACACCGGTTATTGGCGGTCTGAACACCGGAGAGACACGAGAGATCCTGCGCGGGCTTGCTGGAACAAACCTGAAAGGCATGGACCTTGTAGAAGTCGCACCAGCCTACGACCATGCAGAGATCACAGCACTGGCCGGTGCCACATTAGCCTTGGATTTACTTTGCATCTATGCCAGCCAGTTCAATCAGAACACCCGATAAAACAACACATCAGATCACGACCAGAAGAGTTCGCATGCCAACCCTGACAGCAGTACAGCCGCAATTGGAACAGTTTCGAATTGAAGCCGATGCCTTTTTGAAACAATATCCCGACCTCGAAAAGATCGAGGTCCTTTATGCTGGCTTTTGTGGCCCGCTCAGAGGCAAATGGTTGCCAGCAGAAATGCTGGATAAACTGGCCGAAGGTGGTGTTCGTTTGCCCTTGTCCACCGTCGCACTGGACGTGTGGGGCGTTGATGTGCCGGCAACAGGCCTTGCCATTGAGCGCGGAGACCCGGATGGCATATGCATCCCAGTTCCAGGAACGCTGAAGCGCGTGCCATGGGCCAAAGTGCCGACCGCGCAAGTGCTCGTCACTCTTTTCGAGATTAAGGACCAGAAGCCAACCCCACTGGATCCAAGATATGTTCTTGAAACCGTTGAGAAGAAGTTCCAGAACAAGGGCCTGACACCTGTTGTCGCTACAGAGCTGGAGTTCTACTTCGTCGACATGGAATCTGGTCCAGCTGGCTTACCACTACCTCCCTACATTCCCGGCACCAACCAGCGTCTCAAAGCCTCACAGATCTATGATCTGGACATCATGGCTCAATTCGAACCGATCCTCATGGAGATCAACCAAGCCTGCAAAATTCAGGATATCCCTGCAGACACCACCACCTCCGAGTTTGGTCACGGACAGTTTGAGATCAACTTGCTTCACGTGCCAAGCGCAGTGGAAGCTGCGGATCATTGCCTGCTGTTCAAGCGCGTTGTACGCCATATTGCCCGCAAACACGGCATGGATGTCACGTTCATGTCAAAACCCTACGCAGAAGAGACTGGCAGCGGTTTCCACGTCCACACCAGTCTGCTGGATACAGAAGGCAACAACATCTTCAGCGGCAGCACAGAGGAAGCAAACCCGGCCTTGCGCAACGCCGTAGGGGGCCTGCTGGACACTATGCTGGACATGCAAATTCTGTTTGCTCCACACGCCAATTCCTACCGCCGCCTCCAGCCGGGCTCTTATGCCCCAATCACCTGTTGCTGGGGGTATGACCACCGCGCTGCAGCTATCCGAGTGCCAGCCACACATGGCAAAGGCGCAAGGCTGGAGCATCGCGTTTCCGGCGCTGATGCCAACCCATATCTGGTTGTCTCAGCGATCCTTGAAGGCATTCATCACGGGCTTGAAAACCAAAGCGATCCCGGCATTCCAATCCCCCTGGAAGCGGACCTCACCCAATACGGTCACCTGACAGGAAACTGGGAGACAGCGATCCAAACATGGGCGCAAAGCAAAACGGCTGAACAGATGAGCTCAACAGAGTTTCATCGCCTGTACGGCATCAGCCGGAAAGCTGAATACGACGTGTTTGCAACCACCATTACCGGTTTTGAATGCCAGACCTACGCCAAAAAAGTCTGACAATTCATCAAGACTAGGAAGGCTCCTTGATGTTGCGCTCCATCAGCAATTGATAGGCTTTGGGTGACAACCGGTTGAGCCACCACGCCAGACTGGCAACGCGGCCAACCGGTTTCATCTCCGTCTTACGCTCATACGCCTTGTAGATGATGTCCGCCGCCCGCTCCGCGCTCATATAATCAACGCCATCTGTTGACGATCCCGGACGGGCCAAACCGTTCTCTTGCGTCTCCGACCGTCCAACATTGGTTGCCACAAACGAAGGCGCTGCAATCAATGTATGAACGCCATAAGACTTCTCTTCAGACCGCAACGACCCAAAAAAACCCTCCAGCGCATGCTTGCTAGCCGCATAAGCTGTCCGTTTAATCAGTGGCGAGAATCCAGCAACTGACGAGATCGCCAAATGACATCCACTGGAGGCCCGCACCGCTTTCAAAAATGCCCGCGCCGTATGCACCGCTCCGAAGTAATTCACATCCAGCACTTTGCGATGCGCTGTCAGGTCCATGTCCGCAAACAATCCGATATGCGTAATGCCTGCATTGTAAACCACCAGATCAATGCTGTTGTGCCGAGTTAAAACCTGCTGAGCAACCTGCTCAACCGCACCCCCATCCGTTAAATCGCAAGCATAAATGCTCTGTCGCTCATTTTGTGGCAGCTCCTCCAGTACCGGACCGGACAAATCCAGAAGAACCGTATGCCAGCGCTCGCGCTGCAACCGGGTTGCAAGTGCCTGCCCTAAGCCACCAGCACCGCCTGTAATAACCGCTGTTTTCATCAAAGCCCCACAGATGCTCGCCAGTGTTCAAACACTTCTGCGCTTGTTTTTTCCGGTGTGTAGCCAAACACTGATTTCAGCCTTTCATTGGCCAGCACAGGACGGTACTGCAAAAACCGAACCTGCTCCGGTCCATACCGGGAAAGCCGCAGTGGTTTCGCCACACCTAAAACAAATTTCAACAACCAGGACGGCAACTTGAGAACAGGCTTATTGAGCATTTGCCCCAACCGCTGCATCGACAACGCTCCATCACCCGCCACGTTGTAAATCCCCTCAGGAGCCTCTGTCGCAGCAAGGAACAGAATACGCGCAAGATCTTCCGTCCAGATAAACACAAACGCGCTGTCCGATCCGGCGACCCCAAGCAGCCTCGGCTTATGGAACAACGCGGTAATCTGATTGTTCATGCCCGTTCCAAGAACCGTCCCAACCCGCAACACAACCTGCTCCAGTTGCGGTGCCTCCGCACGTGCACGAGCCAAAGCAGCTTCAACCAGACGCTTATGGTAGGAGTACGCGAATTCTTTATTGCCGCGAATATGATCATCCTCATGCAATGGCACAGGATTGTCTGCATGATACCCATAAGCTGCCCCGGATGATGTAACGACAAGACGCTTCACACCTGCTTTGATCGCAGCATCAATCACCGACTGAGTGCCAACAACATCAACCAGATACTCAATATCCCGTGTAGAACCCGCAGAGGGTGTGACGATGGAAGCCAGATGCACAATCACATCAGGCCGCTCTTCCTCAATCAGTGCTGACACCCTGTCTGTAGTCACATCCAGCGTTTTGAAACGGGCATTTGCTGGGAGATCACTCGGCTCACCAATATCAGTCGCAATAACCTCCAGCTCCGTGCCCGCCAATTGCCGTAAGAATGCTTGTCCGACACCTCCGGCAGCACCAGTAATAAGAAGCTTGGTCATGACGTCGCCTCCGCGGGAAGCTTGACTGCTTTGCGCGCCATAAAACTGGCAAGCACCAGCCCGCTGATCGCATGCCAAATCCCCCAGGCAGCCGCCACAACAGACATACCGCCAAGCCCACCGAAAAAGCCGAAGATCAACACAAGCCCCAGGCCAGAATTCTGGATGCCAGTTTCAATCGTAATGGCCCGCCGGTCATAAGCAGACACACCAGCAACGCTCGCCAGAGTATACCCTGCCGCCAAAGCCAGCCCATTATGGACAATCACGAGAGATGCCACAGCACCCACATAGGCAAGAAAAAACGACCAGTTGGCAAACAGCGCGATGAAGATGAAACCGATGAAAATCCCCATGGACGCCATGCGCAGTGGCTGCCGGATTTTAGCAGCCAGCTGTGGTTTGATACGGTTGAGCATGATGCCAAGGAACAATGGCAACACCAACATGAAGCAAACAGTAATTGCAACTGACAGCCTATCGATATGCGTCTCTTGCAATATCGCGCGCGTCGGGCCGTAAAGACTACCCCAAAATGCGATATTAAAGGGTGTCGCAACGATTGCTCCCACCGTGGCAAAAGCCGTCATGGAAACCGACAGCGCTGCATTACCTCCTGCACGATGAGTGATGAAGTTTGAGATGTTTCCACCCGGACACGCTGCCACCAGAATAAGCCCCAAAGCAATCGAAGGTCGGGGCTGAACGATCAGAACAAGCAGAAATGTGAGGCTCGGCAAGACCAGAAATTGAGAGCACAGCCCAATCACCACAGGCTTTGGCGACAGTGTCAATCGCTTAAAATCCGCAGGACACAGGTCCAGCGCGATTGAGAACATCACAACACCCAAAATACCGTTGAGCAAGGTCAGCGAACCAGAACTGAAGTTGAGAACAACAAGGTCAATGTCACTCATGCCATTTCCCTCTTCAACGCCTGTGTGCGCTTGTTCAGTGCAGAGCGATAACTCTGTTTGTCCACGTAGTAAGCCATCCGCGCCAGCTTGAGGTAATTCATCCCCCCGGTCTCACGCTCAAATCCCTTGGCTTTCTCAGCTTTGATTGCCTCAGCTGTCGTACTTCCGTCCCTGAGGCCTCTCAGATAACGCGCAACCAGTTCTGCTTGATCATGACGCCCCTGCCAGCCCAGACCGGTTGCCTCAATCATGCCCATTACAAACAGATCATTCCGTTCTGGATGCATGCAGTTCAAAAATAGATGCGGCGCTTCGCCCTGCCAGTTCAAAAGCTCTTTGTCGATAAAGGGATAATGCAGTTTATAGCCAGTCGCGGTGACGATGAGATCATACTCAGCCTCTTCACCATCACGAAACCGAACCGTATGCCCATCCAGTTCCTTGATGTCGGCCCGAATACCAACATCCCCGTGACCGGCATGATAGAGAATAAGCGAGTTCACCACCGGATGGCTCTCATAAAGCTCGTAGTCTGGTTTGGGAAACCCATAGGCCTGCGGATCACCAACAAACCATTTCAGCAATGTTTGATCCACTCGCCGCTTCAGCCAGAGCGGCAACTTCACCGCCCCACCCATCGTGTCTGCCGGTTTCCCGAAAACATACTTGGGAACAAAGTAATAGCCGCGACGCATAGATATGTCGCACTGTACCCCATGATGGATCGCATCCACCGCTATGTCGCAGCCTGAATTGCCCGCCCCGACAATCAGCACCCGCTTACCAGCAAACTGCCGCGCACTCTTGTAGT
The DNA here is from genome assembly GCF_001623225.1 of Pseudovibrio sp. Ad13. Classification (NCBI taxonomy): domain Bacteria; kingdom Pseudomonadati; phylum Pseudomonadota; class Alphaproteobacteria; order Hyphomicrobiales; family Stappiaceae; genus Pseudovibrio; species Pseudovibrio sp. Ad13. The sequence continues at coordinate 425,016 of NZ_LMCC01000015.1, forward strand.
GGCACGAATGAATGAGGTCGCCAGAAAACTCTCCCGCAAACTCTGGCATATTGGGTTCAGAAAGCGTGCCATTGGCGATCAGCACTCCGGCAAACTCAGCTGAATGATCTCCGTCCTGATCTCTCCAGCTGACCGTCCATCCCTCACCATCACCTCCCAACGGCGCGATGCAGGTCACTTCTGCTCCAAAACGATAGTGCCGCTTCAAATCGAACTTTTCGGCAAACTCCTGAAAGTAGGTCTTCAGTTCGCGGTGACCGGGATACTCAGCAATGTGATCATCCATCGGAAAATCTGTAAACTCGGTCATTTTCTTGGATGAGATCAGATGCGCGGACTCGTACATGGTCGACTTAGGCCCATCAATATCCCAAAGCCCGCCCACATCGCTGTGTAACTCAAAACCCTGAAAATCTATTCCCTGCTCAATAAGTGTCTTGGCCGTGGCGAGCCCCATCGGCCCTGCCCCAATTAAGGCATAGCTCTCCTTTGAAATATTCACTGTTCGTCCCCCCTAAGAACTACAATTAGATTGAACAGTCGTACAAAATAAGGCAAGCTCTTTTTATGATTAAGAAGATTTCGCAGGAAAAACAAAGACAAAGAGCCCCTTCAAAAAGCTCTCTGGAAACGCGGCAGAAGATTCTCGACGCAGCAGAACACCTGTTTGCCTTTCGCAGTTATGACGCTGCGTCCATAAGAGATATCGCACAAAAAGCAGGGGTAAAACTCGGCCTCGTAAACCACCACTTCGGCACGAAGGAAGACCTGTTCTTTAAAACAGTCGAACGCCGCGCCGAAGAACTCGCCCGTCTCCGCCTTGATGCACTGGAACAGCTGAAAGCGTCAGAACAAGTCATCACCCTGAAAGGCATTCTGGAGAGTTTCTTCTACCCTTATCTGGACAAGGCAGAAAACAGCGGCCCCGGCTGGCTTGCCTACGCACGTCTGGTCGCAATGGTCTCTGCAGAAGAACGCTGGAGCGTAATCTCACAAGCTTGCTTTGACCCAACAGCAAAAGTATTTCTTTCAGAAATCGCCAAGCTTTACCCCACTGCCGACCTTAGGAAAGTCTCCGCAACCTTCGTCTTTTCCATCTCTTCACAAATCGCTCTGTGCACCTCAGCCTGGCGTGTTGATGCAATGGCAGAAGAGGATCACACCTCCGGCATTGCTGAAATGAAAACATTGCTCGTAGCCTATGCCACCGCCGGCATCCATAACGCCCTGTCTGGACCTTGATGATATCCGTTCAAGGCTCCTTCAAAGCAGATCAATCAGCCTGCGCAACTCGGGCCTTCAGTTCTTTCTTGTCTTCAGCTGAAAGATCCCGCCAGTCACAATCTCTCAGGCATGCCTCCATGGCATAAAGCGCGAGGATGGAGACACCCCGACCAAACCGAAATTTCAGCCGTTGATAAGCTTGCACAGCTCCAAGCTCACGCAGATCATCTTCACTGCAAACATCAACCTCAGACAGCATATATTCGGTCTTCGGACCCAGGTTTCTCAATTGACTGATCGACTTGCTCAAAATGCACCATTCCAGACGTTTCACTCGGGCTTCACCTGATTAAGGCGCTGCACCTAAGCATAATTTGGAGATCGTCGTTCCAGAAACGCACTGATCCCTTCCTGCGCTTCATCATGTCCCAGCGCCTCTGCCATTTTATCCCGCTCCAGATCCATCTGCTCCTCAAAGCTGTTGTGATCAGCAGCAGATACCAACCGCTTGATCGCCCCCTGTGCGCTTGTTGGACCTTGCGCTATACGATCCGCTATCAGGTGCGCTTCTGCCAAAGCAGGCTTATCACTAAGCACATTAACCACCCCCAGCTGGTAGAGCCGTTTAGCCGAAACAGGCTGTCCCAGCAAACACATCTCTAAGACCAGCTGACGGGGAATAAGCCGGGACAATGAAGCGGTAGCCCCTCCATCCGGCACCAGTCCAACCTTCACATAAGCCAGCGTAAACTGAGACTGCCGCTCTGCTACCAGGAAGTCACAAGCCAGAGCCAAAGACACACCGGCCCCGGCAGCCCCTCCATCAACCGCCGCAATCACCGGTTTTGCACAGTCTCTTACTTTTCGAACCAGATTATGGAGTTTTTCAATATTATTTTTTTGCTCAAGAACCGTCATCTCGCGGCGCTTAACCAACGTATTCAAATCGCCGCCCGCACAGAAATAACCGCCTTCTCCCATCAGGATAACGCTACGGATCTCTTTTTCCTGATTGGCGAGATCCAACGCCTGCGAAAGCCCGTCGTAGTATTCCGGCGAAAGCGCGTTGCGACGAGAAGAGTTGCAGTTCATGACGATCAGACGATCCGCCTTGCGCTCAACGCTGACAAGAGAAGCACGCTTCATGACATTGCCTCTCGCGCAGATTCCCTCTGCATAGCTCCAACAAAACGCTCCAAATGGTAGTCTACATCGCCAAGTTGATGATCGATCATCATCAAACGCTTGGCATAATGTCCCAGAGCATACTCCTCGGTCATCCCGATACCGCCATGCAACTGAATGGTTTCTTCGCAAACCAGTTGCGCCACACGGCCAATCAAATTCTTAGTTGCACTCACATGCTTATCTCGCTGGAAAGGTTCAGCAGAAAGGTGCCCCGCCACATTGATCAGCGCAGAGCGAGCCTGTTCGATCTCAATCAAGACCGTCGACATCCGATGCTGAAGCGCCTGAAACTTGCCCAACGCACGGCCAAACTGCGTCCGCACGCGCAGATACTCAACCGTCAGATCCTTCGCCGCTTCCATCGCCCCAACGGCCTCGGCACACAGCGCAGTCACACCTGCAGCGCGTGCAGATTCCAATGCAGGCAAAACCGCCTCTGGCGCACCCAAACACGCAGAAGCAGGCACAACTACATTCACCAGAGCAATATCGCTGGCGTGGTAGCCGTCCAGATTGGGATAGGAGTACCGCTCCACGCCTGAGGCGTCGGCATCTATCATGAACAGTTGCAGCCCGTCGGCACCACGAGCGCTCACAATCAGCTTGTCCGCACTTGGCCCACCAATCACCACCGACTTTGTACCGTTGAGCCGATAGCCACCCCCAAACCGCTCTGCAGTTGTCTCTACAACATCCAGATCATAACGCGACTGAGGCTCTTCCAATGCGGGAACGATCTTGAGCTTCCCGTCAATCACATCCCCGATCAGCGCTTTCTGCTCCTCAGTCCCAAGCTCGCTCAACAACCACCCAGCCATAACGCCAGAGGCCATCAAAGGCTCCACGCAGGCAAACCGACCCAACTCCTCAAACACAACCGCAATATCAAAGCCACTGCCTCCAAAGCCCCCATACTCTTCTGCAAACAGCGCCCCAATCACACCCAGCTCAGCAAAATCATTCCAGATTTTCTCCGAAAAACCCTGCGCGTGCCCAACAGAGTTAGCTCGTTGCGAGGCATCGTAGTTATCTGAAAGGTAGCGATGCAGAGTGTCCTGAAGCATCCGTCGTTCGTCACTATGATTGAAATCCATGGAACGCTCCTAAAGGCCGAGAATAGCTTTACTGATGATGTTGCGCTGGATCTCATTGGACCCACCGAAGATAGAAAGCTTCCGGTTGTTGAAGTAACCCGGGCTCGCTGCGGCGGCATATTCCGGCCCAACACCCTGCACGTTCGCACCACTATCCAGCGCCTCCGACACAAACGGCATAGCGTAACGCCCAACCGCTCGCCTTGTCAGATCATTGATCGCCTGTCGGATCTCCGTGCCCTTGATCTTCAGCATGGAACTCTCCGCTCCCGGCGCCTGCCCTGCCGCCGCTTTGGCGATCATGCGCAGGTTCGTTGTCGCCATCGCCATCAGATCAATCTCAATCTGCGCAACCCTTCCGGCAAAATACGGGTTCTCCAGCAGTGGCTTGCCACCAGACATCTGCTTGGCACAAATCTCCTTCAAATGAACAAGAGCCGCCGTCGAAAAGCCAATGCCTGCGATATTGGTACGCTCATGGGTCAGCAGATACTTGGCATAGGTCCAGCCCTTGTTCTCCTCTCCAACAAGGTTGGCAACCGGCACCTTCACATCCTCAAAAAACACCTCATTCACTTCCTGCCCACCATCAATTAGTGTAATGGGCCGAACAGTGACACCCGGTGTCTTCATATCAATCAAGAGAAACGAAATACCTTCCTGAGGCTTCACGTCCTGGTCCGTACGCACAAGACAGAAGATCCAGTCCGCATGTTGACCCAGTGTAGTCCAGGTTTTCTGACCGTTGACAACATAATGGTCCCCATCCCGCACAGCACGGGTCTTCAGGGAGGCGAGATCAGAACCCGCCTGCGGCTCAGAATAGCCCTGACACCACCAGTCCGTGCCATCCAAAATCCGCGGCAATAAGTGATCTTTCTGCGCCTGACTGCCAAACTTCAAAAGCACTGGCGCCAGCATGGAAAGCCCGAAAGGGATCGTCCGCGGCGCATGGGCAAGGCACAGCTCTTCTTCAAAGATGTGCCGGTAGACTGCATTCCAACCAGTCCCACCATGCTCCACCGGCCAGTTGTTCGCCAGCCATCCCTGCTTGTTCAGCGTGGCATGCCACTCTTCATGATCCGTTTTGGAAAGGCGCTTTCCCAATCTGACCTTTTCCGAGAGCGTCTGCGAAAGGTTCTTGTTTAAAAACGACCGCACCTCATCACGAAATGCCAACTCTTCAGCTGAATAATCCAAGTCCATATGCCGCCCTCCCTGCTTCACTGGACATAACTGTCGGGAGGATCCAGAACACACGGCTCAACTCATCCCCATCATGAGATCAGAGTATCGCGCATCCAGATTATTTCAATATGTAATTCATAATTCCAATATGCAGAATTCAAAGCAAGCAGCGATCACGATAATAAGAGCTTTCCGCTCGCTACAAGCTTAGCCGCGATTGACCAGAACCGAGGGCAAGCCCAGCGCCCGTTCCAGCTCTTTCACGCGGTCCCGCAGTTTCGGCCCAACTTCATTTTGCATGCGATCATAGCTCAGCATGTCTGGAGTCGCCCCGCAGCTGATCGCAACCGGTTCGCCAAAATCATGAGACCGGAAACCGGTTGAGACCGCATTGATGTTCTCAGCATAACGCTTATCTTCATCAACAATCACAAAGCCTTGGGCCAACAGCTGAGAGTACCCTGCAGCCCTTGCGCTCTCCAGTGTCTCAACAGAAATGCTCTCATCCCGCCCCTGTACACGTTCGCAAACCTGAGCAAACTCATGGTCCGTTACGCTGGCCAGATAAGCAAGCCCGGAGGATGACCCAGTGACCGGAATGCGGTGCCCTACTTCCAACCAGATGGCAGGAGCGCCTTGCGGGCGCCACGTCTTGGTCAGCAGCATCTTGTTTTCATCAAGCACTGCCAGCAAAGCCAATGTACCTGTCTCATCAGCAAGCTGCTGCATCATCGGGTTTGCCGCTTCAATGAAGGAAACAGAGGCACTGGCAATATTGCCCAGCGCCAGTGCAGCAGGGCCAAACCGATACCGATCATGACGACGCGCATGGCTGAGATAACCAAGCTGCTGAAGGGTGAAGGTCAAACGGGAAACAGTGGATTTGGGAATGCCAGTACGCTGAGAGATTTCCTGGTTGCCAAGCCCGTCATCAGAAGCCCGGAACGCCCGTAACACCTGCAGCCCTCGCGCCAGCGTTGTCGCAAACCGCCGGTCTTTTTCTTCATGTCCGCTCAACGCTAAAACCCCACCCCGATCATGTACATCCCTTGCCTAACACACATCATCCAACTCAAAGAACACCAGCAAGGTATCCTGCAGCACTTCTCCAAGAAAAACACCGCTCAAACTTCCAGCCATTCCCGCCGGATATCATCCCGCGCTCGAAACTCCTCTGGTGTCCCGTGATAAACAATCTCCCCATGCCCCATCACGTAAACCTGTTGGGCAATCTTCAGCGCAATGGAAAGCTTCTGCTCCACCAGCAAGATGGAAACACCGACTCGTGCAATCTCCGCGATCAGCTCCCCAACCTGCGTCACAATCTTGGGTGCAAGCCCTTCGGTCGGTTCATCAATGATGATCAGATCAGGATCTCCCATCAGCGTCCGGCAGATCGTGAGCATCTGCTTTTCGCCGCCAGAAAGTACGCCAGCTGCCGTATCAGCGCGTGATTTGAGGTTTGGGAACATATCGAGCATCTGCTCAATGCTCCACCTGCCCGGTTTGCGCATGTCCTTAATACCAAGAAGTAGATTGTCCCGCACACTCATCAGGGGGAAAACATCCCGGTTCTCTGGCACATATCCAAGCCCCTTGCACGCAATGCTATGGCTCGGCAGGCCGGAGATAGTCTCACCCTTGAACCAGATATCTCCTTTCGGTGCCACCTCGCCCATAATCGCCTTAGCTGTGGTGGAACGCCCAACACCATTGCGTCCCAGCAGCGCCGTCACACTACCCTTGGGCACATCCATACTCACACCACGCAGCACATGGCTCTTGCCATAAAACGCATGTAGGTCTCGGACCTTCAGCATTTCACCTCCAGCAGTTCCACTCATGCGCTCATCTCCGCAAATTCTGTCTCATCCCCAAGATAAGCCTCTCGCACCCGTGCATTGCCGCGAATTTCCTCTGGCGTCCCTGTTGCGATGATCTCGCCATAAACAAGCACCGAAATTCGGTCAGAAAGCCCAAACACAACCCCCATGTCATGCTCCACGATCAAGAGCGTCTTTCCTTCCGTTGCCATCTCGATGAGTTTGATCGCCCTGTCAGTTTCTGAGTGGCTCATGCCAGCCGTCGGCTCATCCAGCAAAATCACATCTGCCCCGCCTGCAATGGTAATGGCAATCTCCAGTGTCCGTTGGTCCGCATAGGTCAGCAGCACAGCAGGCACATCCGCCTTGTCCGTCAGCCCCACCTTCTCCAGCACTTCAGCAGTCTTCCGCTGAACCTCCTTCAGGTTACCAATGTTCCGCCAAAAGCTGTGCCCATATCCAAGCGACCACAACACCCCGCAGCGCACATTCTCACGAACCGACATATTGGTAAAAATGTTGGAGACCTGAAAACTCCGAGACAACCCTAGCCGGTTGATCTGATGAGGCTTAAGACCAGCGATCTGCTGTCCACCCAGACTGATCTGCCCCGAACTTGGTGGAAACAGACCAGAGATAAGGTTGAACAAGGTGGACTTGCCAGCCCCATTGGGGCCGATGATCGCGTGCCGCTCACCCCGGGCAATCTCCAGCGAAACCCCTTCGATGATCTTCGCCGGACCAAAATTTTTGCGAAGGTCCGTCAGCTGTAAGGCTGGAGCGCTCATGAGCCGACACCTCCCTGTCTGGAAAGCACTTTGAGCGAGCCCATGCCAACACCAGCAAGTATCAAACCAACTACCCACGGCATCATCTGGTCAGGCGCCAGATGGAAGCCAAACGGTTCAAAAGCCTCCCCAAATCCATTGGAATGTCGCACTGCCAACTCAACCAGCACAATAACACCAGCTGCAGCCATCAGGGCCGAAGTCGCAAACACCCCAGCCCGCAACACCCCCTGACCACTCAAAGAATGTTTTAAGGCTGCAGTCCCGCTCAGCAACAGCCCTGCAAGACCACCCGGTGCAAACAGGATCATCCCGATAAACAGCAGTCCCAGATAAAGCAGCCACGCCTCTGAATAATCTGAGAGGTTGGACTGCATATAAGTCAGCACCACAGCTCCAAGAATAGGCCCTGCAAAGTACCGCGCCCCGCCAATGAACGCCATCAGCAGCACCAGACCTGACGGCACCACGCTCAGGCTTTCCGGCGTAAATATCTCATAGTTCACCGCAGACATGCCGCCCGCCAGCCCAGCAAAACCGCCAGCGGCGATGAACACCAAATAACGTACACGGTTGGGGTTATAACCCACAAACTGCACCCGCTCTGGATTATCCCGCACCGCCTGCGCCATCTTGCCAAGCGGTGTTCTGGTGAAGGCATACATCAGCGCGGTGCCTAAAAAGGTCCAGAACGCAATGAACCAGTACACTTCGCCCAGCGGCCCAAGAGACAAGCCGAACAGCTCAACACCATTCATACGATCGCCAGTGATACCTTCCTCGCCACCGAAGACGCTGATGAACATGAACCCGGCAGCTGCAACAAGCTCTGCAATGCCAAGCGAGATCATGGCAAACGGCACACCCGCCCGCCGGCAGGACGGCCAGCCAACCACTGCGCCCGCCAGCGCTCCTCCCGCAAACCCCACCAGTGGCAGGGCAAACATGGGAAAGGCTGCCCAGACACCGCCATCATAACTGGCGTTCTCAATCGCATTCATCCCGTGCATAGCCGCATAACCACCAAGGCCAAAGTAGACGGCGTGACCAAAGGAAAGCATCCCCGCCTGCCCAAGCAACATGTTGTAGGACAGAGCAAAAACCATATTGATGCCAATCGCGTTGAACAGCGATAGCCACGTTCTGGACGGCTCAAACAGCGGAATGCTCAACAGGATCAGAGCAAGCAGCAACAGCGGCAGAACCCGCGTCGCAAATTTGTAGCGCGAACTCGGAGCCAGATCCGGCACCCGGTCAAGACTGTAGTCGGTCAAAACTCACGCTCCCCCATCAAACCACGCGGACGCAGCATCAACATCAGTACCAAAAGAAGAAACGGCAACATGGGAGCCAAAGACGCAATTGTAATACGCCCGATATCGCCATCAGCGCTCAATCCGGCAAACGAAAAGATCTCAGCAAAACTGCTATCGATTGAGATGGCAAATGTCTGAAGAAAGCCAATCAGCAAACTGGCGATAAACGCCCCTTCCAGGCTGCCCATACCGCCGACCACAACAACCACAAAAACAATCGGTCCGATTGAAAACGCCATGGATGGCTCGGTCACCAGATAGTTGCCGCCAATCACCCCGGCGAGACCCGCCAGCGCACAGCCCGCAGCAAACACCAGCATAAAGATCCGCGGCACATTATGCCCCAGATGAGACACCATATGCGGATGTGTCAGCGACGCCTGAATGATCAGCCCGATCCGCGTTCGCTTCAACAGGTACCAAAGCCCCGCCAGCATCGCGATGGACACAGCCAACATGAAAATGCGATACGCCGGATACTGAGAACCGAACAGTTCGAAGAGCGAATAATTGAGCTCCGGCGGAATCTCATAGGCAACAGCAAACTTGCCCCAGATGATCTTCACCAGCTCCTCAATCACATAAGCCAGCCCAAACGTGAACAGCAACTCAGCCACATGCCCCCTGGCATGCACTTTGCGCAGGCCCCACTTTTCAACGCAGGCCCCCGCCGCTCCAACGCAAATCGGCGCCAGAAATAACGCAAACCAGAAACCGGTGTGCTGGCCAAGGGTAAATGCAAAATAGGCACCCAGCATGTAAAAGCTGGCATGAGCCATATTGAGAACGCCCATCATACTGAAAATCAACGTCAATCCGCTGGACAGCATAAAGAGCAACAAGCCATAGATCAGCCCGTTAAGCAGAGCAAAAACAACCGTCTCCATAACATCCCTCAAGAGAAAAGAGCACGCTCAAGCCCAATTGCCCGAGCATGCCATTGTTCAAGTAAGATCGTTAGGAAGGGCGACGCATCCTGCACGTCGTCGGAGTTTCAGTCGCCGCTGCCGGAATGGTAATATCTGTCTTGAACCCGTAACCGGTATTCTCCACATCACGGGCAACACCCTCAGAAAACGTAGAGATATAAAGCGGCTGCATCAGCTGGTGATCATCCGCCCGCATGGTCACCTCTCCATACGGCGTCTCATAAGTCATGCCTTCCAGCTCAGCTGCAACCTTGGGCACATCCACTGACCCAACCGCATCAACGGCGTTATCAAGCATGTTCATCAAGGTGAAAACCCGCTCATAATAGTAATCGAGATTGTTGGTTTTCTCAAAATCATCCACACGAGCCATCTGCTTTTCAGAGGCCTCGATGTTCTCATGGAACTCAGTGATCTGCTTCACCAACCCAACAGCGCTCTTCCCCATCGCCGTCGGAGCCCCAAGACCACCGCCATAGAACGTCAGATACGGCACTGTATGACCGGACGCATTAGCCGCTTTCACCAGCAACGTCATGTCTGTTCCCCAGTTTCCCGTAAACACAACATCCGCTTTCGCGCTCATCATTTTCTGCACGTAGGGCGTGAAATCTTTAACCTTGCCAATAGGATGAAGCTCTGCTCCAACAATCTTGATGTCCGGACGTTTCTCCTCAATCATGGACTTTGCAGCTGCTGTAAACGCTCGCCCGTAAGAATAATCCTGCGCCAGAATATAAGCAGACTTGATGTCTTTCTGATCCCGCAGCCAATCAGTCAGACCCGCCATTTTCATATCCACATGCGCATCAAACCGGAAATGCCAGTAATTGCATTTCTTGTTGGTCAGCGCCGGATCAACCGCTGCATAGTTGAGGAAAAGAACCTCTTCTCCCGGATTACGCTTATTGTGCTTGGCTATCGCATCGGTCAAAGCATTCGCAACGCTCGACCCGTTCCCCTGTGCGATAAAGCGGACGCCCTGATCAATCGCCTTCTGCAGTTGAACAAGGCTCTCTTTCGGATTAATTTTATTATCAAAAGCAACCACTTCAACCTGCATGCCACCCATACCACCAGCGGCATTAATTTCTTCAGCCGCATAGCGGAAGTGCTTCACCCCAGCATCACCCGTACTCCCAAACGGACCTGATAGCGGATCAATGTATCCGATCTTGATAACTTCAGCTTCCGCAGAGAGAACACCGCCGGAAAGCAGAAGTGCAACCAGACTAGTTTTCAATAAAACACCTTTAGACAAAACAACCCCTCCCCCAAAAAGATTTTTCATTATAATTTTATTAAGGTAATGAGATATTCATCAGACTATATTGTCAAGCAATAAGTAAAACCCAATTCCGCATAGTGACTTAAGCAATTTCACAGTTCAAAGCAGAGCCGAGTCATCTGTTTGAAAACTTCATCATAAGTCGTCGCCAATAAACATTGCATGCAGCCTGCAAATTTCTTCTTCAGATGATTGTAGTTTGTATCAAACAGCACAACACACTCTCGAGACCGGCCCTACAGAATATCCCAGATAAATCAGTAGAGTTAGGGACAACTGAATGGGCAACTTCAAAATCATTCACGACTTGATGGTTGAAGCCGGACCGCTTCTGGAAGCCTTGGAGATATCAGAGTACGCAGAAGCCAAAACCTGGACTGTTCTACTGGAAGATTTCCTGATCATCCTGGAAAGTGATGAAGACAATAATATCCTTCATATCTCCACCATTTTAGGGAGCCCTGCACCAGAAGCCCGAAGGGATACATATCTTAACGCCCTACGCTACTCAGGGGAACAACAGGCGGAAAACAATTACCGTGTTGGCCTTGTTGAGAAGGACGGCGATCTCGCATTGATCAAAACCGAGTACACCAACAATCTGGATAGAAACAAACTCTACACCACGCTCAAAGACTTCTTGAGCGAAGCCGGCAAACTCAATCTCATGATTGAGACCACACCCGGACCGCAGATCTCCCTGACCGAAAACACCGGCGAAATCATTTTACCCGCCTGATAAGCGTTTACGAACAAGGATAACTCCAAATCTTCTTTTAAATTTTTACTCAAGTGTTTGCTGCGGCACACCTGTGGCTTTTTCCAATTGTTAGAAGCGAAAGGTGAATTGGCCTGAAAGCAAGAGCAGGCTGAAATCAGGAGCAGGACGTGCAAAAAATCTTTCAAATGTTGTCAGGGAGAAATGATGTTCTCCTGGCATTTCTTTTGATCGCAATCGTATTCATGATGATCCTTCCGTTGCCGACGGTTCTCGTGGATACGCTCATTGCAATCAACCTGAGCCTTGCGGCGATCCTGCTGATGGCTGCGCTCTACCTGAAAGATGTTGTAGCCCTCTCGGCCTTTCCCTCTATCTTGCTTCTGACGACCCTCTTCCGCTTGTCTTTGTCCATCACGACGACCCGTCTGATCCTACTCAAAGCCGATGCCGGTGAAATCATCGACACCTTCGGCAACTTCGTGGTGCAGGGCAATCTGGTCGTCGGTATCGTTATCTTCCTGATCCTGACCATCGTAAACTTTCTGGTGATCACCAAGGGCTCTGAACGCGTGGCAGAAGTCTCCGCCCGTTTCTCCCTTGATGCGATGCCCGGCAAGCAGATGTCGATCGACTCCGACATGCGTGCTGGCCAGATCGAACTGGATGAAGCCAAGCGCCGCCGCACCAAGCTGGAAAAAGAAAGCCAGCTTTACGGTTCCATGGACGGCGCCATGAAGTTCGTGAAGGGCGATGCGATTGCGGGCCTGATCATCACCGCGGTTAACATCATCGGTGGCGTCATTATCGGCACCTCCCAGCATGGCATGAGCGCTGTTGATGCTCTGGATCGTTACACCATTTTGACCATCGGTGATGGTCTGGTTGCTCAGATCCCGGCTCTGTTCATCTCCATCACAGCTGGGTTCATGGTCACCCGTGTAAGCACCGAGGATTCCAGCGACCTTGGATCTGACATCGCCAAACAGTTGAACAGTGAACCAAGGGCCCTCATGATTGCAGCGACAATCATGGTTGGCTTCGCGCTTATTCCTGGCTTCCCAACGTTCATCTTCTTGCTCCTTGCTGCAATCTTCGGCTCTGTTTCTTTCTTCTCCATGCGAAAGACAAAATCTCAGTCCGCTAGAAAGGATTCACAGCAGCTCTCAGCCTTTGCGCCCGCCATAGCGCCTGAAGGCGAAGCTATGATGATGCCTGATGAGGACATGGCGACCGAAGTGGAAGCCGCTCAGGATCTGGCCATTACAATCACCGTTCCGCTCATTGTCGATATCTCGTCTTCAGTCAGGTCCACACTCAACCCGAAGAAGCTCGACAGAGAAGTCGCAAAAGTGCGCAAAGCGCTTTACTTCGATCTCGGCGTCCCCTTCCCCGGCATCAAATTGCGTCTCAATGAGAGCTTGCCAGAAGGCGAGTACCGTATCCTCGTCAACGAAGTCCCTGTTGCCCGTGGCGCAGCACGTTCCGGCTATTTCATTGCCCGAGAAACACCGCCAAACCTCGCTATGTTCAACATTCCTTACGAGGAAGGCGACAGCTTCCTGCCAAACACCCCGTCCTTCTGGGTGAACAACAGACACTTTGAACAAGCAACCCGCGCTGGCATTCAAACCCTGACACTGACTGGCATGCTCAGCCTGCATCTGGCTCATGTGCTCAAACAGCACGCCGCAGAGTTCCTCGGCATTCAGGAATGCATGTTCCTGCTCAAGCACATGGAAGGCGACTTTGACGAGCTGGTGCGCGAAGTAAACCGCGCCGTCCCTCTCATCTCGTTGGCCGATGTTCTCAAGCGTCTGGTGCGTGAGGACATCTCCATCCGTGATATGCGCACGATCCTGCAGGCCATCGTGGAATGGGGCCAGAAGGAAAAAGATCCGCTCATGTTGACGGAGCATATCCGCATGGCATTGAGCCGCTACATCACGCACAAATACTCTGCAGGTCAGCACATCATTCCGGCATATCTCATCGACAAGGACATCGAGGATGAAGTGCGCGGTGCCATCAGACAAACCAGCGGCGCCTCCTATCTGGCGCTTTCCCCGGATACACACCGCCAGCTCATCACCGTCATGCGCAGCGCCATTGGCGATAATCTGGCACACAACGGCATCGCTCCGGTCATTCTGGTCCCAATGGATATCCGCCGTTTCTTCAGAAAAGTAATCGAGCGCGACTATGCCGATCTGGCTGTGCTGTCCTTCCAGGAACTGGCGCCAAACGCCAACATCCAGCCATTAGAGAAAATCAGTTTACGCGGCAAGGTTGGCACCCTACCAGCCTGATCCCCGAATACCGCGTAAAATCTGCCCTTTGCCCGGGCAGTAAGGTGGAACCCGAATAACCATAATCAGAAGCCCCAACTTCGGGTCATCGGGTTCCACCTTGTTCTTAAAATGTTGGGAAGAAATCATCATCCTCGGTGATCTCTGCACCGTACTCCCCGTCATCAAACTGGAAATCCTTATAACCATCCTCTTTGGTCGCTCCAGCTTTTAGTCCCTCCTCCAGAACCTTAAAGGCGTCGTCAACCTTATTATCAGGATTTTTCCAGAATACGATCTGGCCAAAAATCATTGCTTCTGAGTAGGTCCCTAAAGACGTAAGCACTTTTGCTGCATCATCTTTGTTGAATGGTTTGCCATCTTCTTTAATCAAGGCAAGGTGCACGCCTTTTACCTTGGTGCCGTCTCGCACGGTAACACCGATGCAAGAACTGAAGCCGGTGAATTTGATTTCCCCTTCCCCGCATCCAACTTCTCGCTCAGCTATCGCCATGATATCCGCAGCCTCTTTCAAACTTCCATCTTCCGGCAGGATCAGATCTGGCTTGGAGGCATCACCATCAACGGCAGGAACATCTTCAGGCTTAGACGGCTCCTGAACTTCTGCTTCCACTTTTTCTTGAGCAGCTGTTTTTTCAGGCTCCGTAACGTCATCTTTAACCTGCCCGTGGACGTCATCGAGCTCTTTTTCCTCAGCCTTTTCCATGCTCTTAACGTGGTCCTGACCAACAGCTTCCACCTGGTCCTGAGAACCGGCTTTCAGCTCCGGCTGTTCATTGCCGTCTGGTTGATCACCAATCCCATCCGGCTCCTCATCAATAACCTGAGCTGGGATTTCCGGGTTAACACCAATGTGTTTCAAAACATCAGTCGCCCATTTTTCGTGCTCAACACCCATTCTCGTTCTCCGAAAAGTTACCCAGCAATTCTCGCGGGGACACTTTAAATTCACATGAAGGTGGAGCATCCATTTTTGTACTAATCCAACCCAAGTCTCAGCAACCCGCCATACAAACACCAATGGCACCGCATGGCCTTCCATGCAGTGGTGGAATTTAGGGTCCCGAGAAACGGGAGGGGCAAGGCGAGCAGGCAGTGCCTGCGCTAGGTATTAAATTAGTTTCTTCGGCATTGGCTGTCGCCTTGCCCGGGCGTTTTTGTATGAAACAAGGTCTCCACCGAAAGGCATTGGGAGCAGGTGCCTACCCATCATTGTAAGACCTCACAAAACACAAGGCTTTGCTTAGAATCTCACAGTCAGGGCAGTTGCTGTAAAGGACAGTTTGACTTGTCCCTGACAGCTGCAGCTGCCAGTGTAGACGCCCATCGGGTGACCAGCTTCCGCTTGGTCCCTGCACTAAAGACTTTCAAGGGGTGTTTCAACGGACCCGCCGGAGGATTT